>NZ_CAXTHT010000002.1:775103-776636 GCF_964244285.1 uncultured Friedmanniella sp. | reverse complement strand
GCTTCTCCAGCAGCTTGCGCTTGCGGGTGATGTCACCGCCGTAGCACTTGGCCAGCACGTCCTTGCGGATGGCGCGGACCGTCTCGCGGGCGATCACCCGGGCGCCGATCGCGGCCTGGATCGGCACCTCGAACTGCTGCCGCGGGATGAGGTCCTTGAGCTTGCCGGCCATCAGCACCCCGTAGGCGTAGGCCTTGTCCTTGTGCACGATGGCCGAGAAGGCGTCCACCGGCTCGCCGTGCAGCAGGATGTCGACCTTGACCAGCTCCGAGGACTCCTCACCCGAGGGCTCGTAGTCCAGGCTGGCGTAGCCCTTGGTCCGCGACTTCAGCGCGTCGAAGAAGTCGAAGACGATCTCGGCCAGCGGCAGGGTGTAGCGGATCTCGACCCGGTCGGCGGAGAGGTACTCCATCCCGTGCTGGACGCCGCGGCGGGTCTGGCACAGCTCGAGGATGGTGCCGATGTAGTCGGTCGGGGTCAGGATCGTCGCCTTGACCACCGGCTCGTAGACCTCGGCGATCTTGCCGTCCGTCGGGTACTCCGAGGGGTTGGTCACGGTCAGCTCGGTGCCGTTCTCGAGCTTCACGCGGTAGACCACGCTGGGCGCGGTGGAGATGAGGTCCAGATTGAACTCGCGCTCCAACCGCTCGCGGACGATCTCCATGTGCAGCAGGCCGAGGAACCCGATCCGGAAGCCGAAGCCGAGCGCGCCCGAGGTCTCCGGCTCGTACGTCAGCGCCGCGTCGTTCAGCTGCAGCTTGTCCAGCGCCTCGCGGAGCTCGGGGTAGTCGGCGCCGTCGATCGGGTAGAGCCCGGCGAAGACCATCGGGTTCGGCTGGCGGTAGCCGCCGAGGTCCTGGGTGGCGGGCCGGGCCACCGAGGTGACGGTGTCGCCGACGCGGGACTGCCGGACGTCCTTGACCCCGGTGATGAGGTAGCCGACCTCGCCGACCCCGAGCGAGGGCGAACTGACCGGGTCCGGCGAGACCACGCCGACCTCGATCGCCTCGTGCGCGGACTTCGTGGACATCATCAGCACCCGCTCGCGGTGGCTGAGCTCGCCGTCGACCACCCGGACGTAGGTCACGACGCCGCGGTAGGTGTCGTAGACCGAGTCGAAGATCAGCGCGCGGGCCGGCGCGTCCGGGTCGCCGACCGGCGCCGGGATCTGACGGACGATCTCGTCCAGCAGCGCCTCGACCCCCTCGCCCGTCTTGGCCGAGACCCGGAGCACCTCACCCGGGTCGCAGCCGATGATCCCCGCGAGCTCCGCGGCGTACTTGTCGGGCTGGGCGCTGGGCAGGTCGATCTTGTTCAGCACCGGGATGATGTGCAGGTCCGCGTCCAGAGCCAGGTAGAGGTTGGCCAGCGTCTGCGCCTCGATGCCCTGCGCCGCGTCGACCAGCAGCACCGCTCCCTCGCAGGCGGCCAGCGAGCGGGACACCTCGTAGGTGAAGTCGACGTGGCCGGGGGTGTCGATCATGTTGAGGACGTACGCCTGGCTCTGCCGTACGAGGGGGACGACCCCCTCGG
>NZ_CAXTHT010000002.1:411746-775003 GCF_964244285.1 uncultured Friedmanniella sp. | reverse complement strand
ACCCCCGTGAACCCTGGCCCGCGAGGGGGACGACCCCCTCGGACCCCCGTGAACCCTGGCCCGCGAGGGGGACGACCCCCTCGGACCCCCGTGAACCGCTGGTGACGAGTGGCATCCGCACGGCCTGGGACTTGATGGTGATGCCGCGTTCCCGCTCGATGTCCATCTTGTCGAGGTACTGGGCGCGCATGGCGCGGGCGTCGACGACGCCGGTGAGCTGCAGCATCCGGTCGGCGAGGGTCGACTTGCCGTGGTCGATGTGGGCGATGATGCAGAAGTTGCGGATCATCGCCGGGTCGGTGCGGCCCGGGCTCGGGGCAGGCTGAGTCACGTGGTCTTCCGGTCGGCGGTGCAGGATCTGGGCGACCGCGTCGGCGGACGCCCGGTCACCCATCATCCCACTTCTCCGCTCCCCAACCTCGCCGCGGAAACCGGTGGCCCCTCCCGGGTTGCCCGGCGAGGATGACGGCATGCCCACCGGACCGCCGGACAGCTACGGCCGCGGTATCCGGCTGCCCTGGGCGGGCTTGCCGGCGGAGGTGCGTGGCTGGGTGGCCGGACAGCTCGGCGGCACCGTGACCGAGGTCGAGGACCGGGTGGGCGGCTTCTCCCCCGGCTGCGCCGCCGTGGTCGCCACCGGCCGCCGGCGGGGGTTCGTCAAGGCCGTGAGCGACCGGCCCAACGCCACGTCGCTGGAGCTCTACCGGCGCGAGCGCGACCGGTTCGCGGCCCTGCCCGACCATCCCGCCCTGCCGAAGCCGCTGGCCGGGACCGACCTGACCGTCGCGGGTGTCCCGTGGACCGTCACCCTGTTCCCGGCTCTCCCCGGCCAGCCGCCGGCCCACCCCTGGACGGAACAGCAGGCCCGGCTGGTCTTCGACCGCTGGGGTGAGCTCAGCCGCTCGCTGGTGGCGCACGACGGGGCCGGACTGCCCGACTCGAGCGAACTCGTCGGCTTCTTCGACCGCTGGCCCGAGCTGCTGGGGGACGCGGACGACCCGTGGTCGGTCCGACCCTGGGTACGCGAACGGGCCGAGCGTCTGGTCGCCGGCGCCGAACGGGTCCAGCGCGAGGTCGTCGGCAGTACGCCCGCGCACACCGACCTGCGGGCCGACAACGTGCTGGTGGGCGAGCCGGTCGGCGATGCCGAGCCGCCGGTCTGGTTCGTGGACTGGGCAGAGGCGCGGACGGCCGCCGCCTGGGTCGACCCGGCGCTGCTGGCCGCCGACCTCGTGGTCTCCGGCGCTGACCGCGCCCAGGGCGGTCAGCTGGACGTGCGCGGGTTCCTGGCCGAGCACCCGACGACGTCCGGCATCGACCCAGAGCTGCTCGGGCACCTCCTGGCGGCGCTGGCGGCGACGCTGCACCGGCTCTCGCGGCGCCCGGCTCCGCCCGGCCTGCCGACGATCCGGGACTGGCAGGCCCGCTGCGCCGAGCGGTTGCTGGGCTTCCTCTCCCGTGATTTGGGCCCGCCCGACCGCCTTTGGTAGTGTGAGCGGTCGCGCCTGCGGGTCCCAGCACGCTGGCCCGCGGTGCAGCAGACAGCGACACCGTACTGAACCGAACACCCGACACAGACAACAGAGGCTTGCCCCGTGGCGAACATCAAGTCCCAGATCAAGCGGATCAAGACGAACGAGAAGGCTCGGCAGCGCAACAAGGCGACCAAGTCTGCGCTCAAGACGTCGATCCGTCGTTTCCGTGAGGCTGCGGCCGCCGGCGACACCGCGAAGAGCGTCGAGCTCGCCCGCGCCGCGACCCGTCACCTCGACAAGGCCGCCTCGGCCGGCGTCATCCACAAGAACCAGGCGGCGAACCGCAAGTCGGCCATCGCCGCCGAGGCCGCGAAGCTGAGCTGAGGCTCCGCGCGTTTCGACCGGCGTCCACCCCACGCCGGCGTCCCGCGGCCGCGACCTCGACACGCTCCACCTTGCCGTGTCGAGTCCGAACGACGTCCCGATCACCTCACGTGACCGGGACGTCGTGCGTTCCGCAGACCCCGCTCCGCTCGTGAGCCCGGGTGCCTTCCGCTCACCGATCCGAGCTGAGCGCTAGCCCCGCCGGGCCCGGGCGACGACGAGCACGGCCCGTTCGAGAGCGAAGCCGGCGTCGTCCGCCGCTCCCTTCACCTCGGCGTCGGCGACGGCCACGGCCTTGAGCGCGGTGGCCAGTCCGCCCTGGTCCCAGCCCCGGGCCTGGCTGCGCATCGTCTTGAGCTTCCAGGGCGGCACCCCGACCTCGCGGGCCAGGTCGGCCTCCCGCAGCCCGACGGGCGCGGTCACCAGCTTGCCCAGGCCGCGCAGCCCGGAGGCGAGTGCGCTGGTCACCAGCACCGGTGCCACCCCGGTCGAGATCGCCCAGCGCAGCTGCTCCATCGCGGCGCCGGTCCGACCGGCCAGCGCCGCGTCGGCCACCGCGAAGCTGGTGACCTCCGACCGGCCGCCGAAGTAGCGCCGCACCTGCGTCTCGTTGATCGAACCGCCCTCGGAGTCCGAGACCAGCTGGCTGACGGCTGCCGCCAGCCCGCGCAGGTCGTGACCCACGGCGTCCACCAGGGTCTGCGCCGCACCGGTGTCGATGCCGGCGCCGACCCGGCGGGCTTCCGCGGCGACGAACTGGGGCAGCTCCCACGGCTTGACCGCTGCGGCCTCCAGCACCGTGACCTTGGCGGCCTTGAGCTTGTCGAGCAGACCCTTGCCCTTCTGACCACCGCCGTGCACCAGGACCAGCGCGAGGTCGTCCAAGGGCGACCGGGCCAGCGCCAGGACGTCCTCGGCGAGGTCGGCCGGCAACGCGGCCAGGTCGCTGACCACGGCAGCGCGACGGACCGCGAACAGGGAGGCGCCGGTCATCTCGGCGAACCGGCCCGCATCCAGGCGGTCGGCGTCCACTCGGCTGACCTCGGCCTCGGGTGACTCGGCCCGGATCTGCTCGACCAGCCCGGCGACCGCCCGGTCGGCCAGCAACCCCTCGGGACCGCTGACCAGGGTGACCCGACCGAAGGGAGAGGTACGCGCTGCCACCGGCCCAGCATGGCAGCAGTCGCCGACAGTTCCGCCCCGACGGGAAGCGCCTCGACCCGGGCGGGACCGTCCGGCGTTGCGTCACGGCGCTCCGCGGCCCGACCCTGAGAATGACGTCAGACCGGCGGCGAGCACCGGGCGTCCCGAGGCCACCGGTCTGCGGACGGACGAGGAAGGGGCTGGGGTGGTGAGCACGCTCGAGACCTGGGTCCGACGCCTGGTCGGCCGGTCCTCGGCTGCGGACCCGTCCGCCAGGAGGTCGACGGGTGCCGGCGCCGCGGCCGCGACCGCGGCTGAACCGCGGCTGGTCGGTGAGCGCGTGGAGGTCCGACGGCTGCTGGTGGTCCGACCCGAGACGGTGGCGGTCCTGCTGCCGTCCGGCGGCGAGCCCCAGCTGCGGTCGGCGGGAGATCTGCTCGTGCCCCCGTTGCTGGCACCGGGCGCCCCTCGGGTCTCGGCCCGGGCCCTCAGCACAGCCCCGGTGGACCTTGACGTCACCGTGACCGACCTCGTCACCTTCGACGGCCACCAGGTCGACCGGGCCGCGCTCCGGCTGACCCTCGAGCTGGCTGAGGACGACGGCTACGGCCCGCTCCTGGAACTGGTGGCCAGCCACCCTGACGACCCGGAGGAACAGCTGCTCGCCGCCGTCCACCGCGAGGTCACGGCCGCGGTCCGGGGCGCCTTCCGGATGAACCGGCTCGCCGACCTGCAGCGGCTCACCCTGGCCGTGGTGCTGGAGGGTCGCTGGCTACCAGCCCGGTTCGGTGCCGGCACACTGCGCTGCCGGCACCTCCGGGTCCAGCGTGTGCGCTGGCCCGACGAGGACGAGGCAACGGTCCCCGTCCGGGTCGACGCTCCCGTGACCCCGACACCCGACCCGGCCCTGCCGCGGAGCGCCGCGTGAGCGCGGTCTACGCCAACCCGGGGGCGGCCGCACCTGCGCTGGGCAGCGTCGGGGTCCCGGCCCGCGCCGACGACGAGGCGCGGCTGCTGCTCCGGGTCCGGGCCGCGGCCACGCTACCCACCGTGATCTGTCTGGCCGTGCACCTGGTGTTCCTCGTCACCTACTGGATCCCCGAGACCAGCGCCGTCCCGGCCCACGACTGGTGGCTGTCCCAGCTGTCACCGCTGGTCGCCGAGGCGACCACGAGTGCCGGGACCGGTCAGGTGCCGGCGCAGTCGGCCCAGCTCGGCGTCGGCGGCGAGCTGTTGACGGTGGCCGCCATCGTCCTGCTGCTGCTGGCCCGGCACCCCCGACGACTCGGTCAGAGCGCCGTCCTGGTGCCTGCGGCGCTGGGCACGCTGGTGGCGGTGGTCCTGCTGCTGGCCATCGCCATCGACGGCCGAGCCCGGTCGTCGGCGGTGGCGATCCTGCTGCTCGTGCTCTGGGTCGGTGCAGCCGCGTACGCGACCTTCTTCAGCCTGCTGCTCGACCTGGGGCAGACGCGGCCGCGGAGCTGGCGCAACGGGATCCCGCTGCTGGTGGGCTACGCCCTCATCGGTCCCGCGCCGCTCGCGGTCGGCCGTGCCCTGTTCGGTCAGCCCCTGCGGGCGGCGGCAGCCTCGCTTGAGGGCAACAGCGTCGCGCTCCGGCTGAGCGCCCTCACCACCGGCTCGACGGTGCTGCTCTACCTGAGCGGGGTCGGGGTCGGGGTGGTGGTCTGGGCGGCGTACCAGTGCTGGCCGCCACGCCGCGACCTCGGCATGCTGGTGCGGATCGCCGTCGTCGTGGGGTCGGTCACCGTCACGGCCAGCCTCGGCGGGGTGGCCATCGGAGCAGCCGAGCGCCGGGCCGACCAGATCCGGCTCGCGAGCCCGGCGAGGGCCATCACCTTCGGCTGCGGCAGCGCTCAGCTGGCGCAGCCGCCCGAGGCGACCGGGGCTCCGGCACCCGCCCGCACCCTGGTGGTCACCGGCCTCGGCTGTCGCACGGTGACGAGCTTCCAGGGCTACCGCCAGCTGGCCACCCGCGACCTCGACTTCTCCGTGGCCCCGGTCGCCGCGTCCGGCCTCGACGGCCGACGACTGACCGGCCGGGTGGCGAGCGCCCAGTACGGCGACGTCCTCGTGGTGGCCGGGACGACCCAGCTGGACACCCGCGCCGACCGGCTCGCGGCCGTCCGGATCACCGACGCCCGGGTGCTGTGGGAGTTCTCCTGCCCGGCGCACGAGGCGTTGCGGATCCGCTTCAGCGGCGTCCCGGCGGGAGACGACGCGGCCCGCGGGCACCTCAGCGGCAAGGTGAGAAGGCACCAGGTGGTGGCGCAGTGCGGGTCGACGCTGCGCCGGCTCGACCCGGTGACCGGGCTCCCGGGGGCGGGCTGACCGAAGCGTCCGTCCGGGCCGGTACGGTCTCACGGCCGCCGCTGGGTGACGGCGCCGAGCCGGCCGTCGGTCCAGGTGATGGCGACGGAGCCGTTCTGGTCGGTCCGCAGCACGGTCATCCCCAGCGACTGGGCCAGGGCGACGGTCTTCGGGGCCGGGTGGCCGTAGTCGTTGTCCACCCCGGCACTGGCGATCGCGACCGTCGCCCCGGTGGCGGCGAAGAAGGCCGCCTCCTGCCGGGCCGAGCCGTGATGGGGGATCTTCAGCACCTGCGCCCGCAGGTCGGTGCCTCGGCTCAGCAGGGCCCGCTGTCCGGGAGGCTCGACGTCGCCGGTGAGCAGCACCCGCAGCCCGTCGACGTCGGCGAGCAGCACCAGGCTCGCGTCGTTCTCGGTCGCGGACTGGTCGCCGTCGCTCCCCTGCGGGGGCACCGGACCGAGCACGCGGAGCGCCACCTCACCGACCGTCGCCGCCCTGTCGACCTCCGGCACCTCCACCGGGACGCCCTGCCGGGCAGCCAGATCCCGCGCGGTGGCCGCCTCACCGGCGGGCGAGGCGAGCGGGCTCACCCACACCCGGGCGACCGTACGGCCGGCGAACACCCCTGCCAGACCGTCGACGTGGTCGGCGTGGAAGTGGCTGAGGACCAGTAGTGGCACTTCCCGGACGCCCAGCTCGTCCAGACACCGCCGCATCGCCTGCGGGTCCGGACCGCTGTCCACCACCACCGCCTGGTGGTCGCCGGCCCGCAGCACCAGCCCGTCCCCCTGGCCGATGTCTTCCCTGCTCAGTGCGGACCTGTTGCAATACCCGCTGACAAGGCAGGCCGCTGAGGTGGCTCTATGGAGTAGAGCCGGTTGCAGCCGGCAGCGGTCTAGTTGCCAGTCCCTCCGCTGCTGTCTGCAGGAGTACCGGGTGGGCTTGCGATGACGCTGTCGAGCAGGGTGTAGCGCAGCCGGCGCCGTTTCGGCTCGTACTCGTCTTTCGATGAGGCTCTTGCGAATGTCTCTTCAACGTGGAGCAGTCCTGCGTCCTCGAGGTCCTTGGCGCCGCGAGCCCAGGTTTCGTCGGAGAGGTAGTACTGAGCTTTTCGTGTGCCCGAGAGCATGGCGTCGTGGTCGGCGCGGCCTCCGGTGGCCTCCTTAAGCACCAGGTAGAGGCCGATCGCCCGGGCGGGCAGCGCCAGAAGCCAACCCTGCTTCCAGAGGTCGAGCGGCGCTTGAAGGTAGCGCCCACCTGCAGCGGAGGTCGACCCGTGGTGAAGAAGCTTGATCTTGCTCGTCTTGCCTGGTCGAGGGGTGCGCTCGATGAAGTGCTCCCGCTCGAGCCACGCCAGCGCGTCGCCGACACGTCGGGCGCCGGAAGTCTCATGGTTCGAAAGGCCAAGCATGCTGGCGAACCAGTAAGCCGCGGGGGGCTCACGCAGTTCGTAGGGTTGCCTTGTCGCCATCAGGGCGAGGGTGAGGTGCAGCTTCAGGCGGACTTCGCCGGCGCGAACGAGCCGGGCAAGAGGGGGCCGCTCGCCCGTGACCTGCTCGCGCACGAATTCGACGGGGAAGCGGACAGAACTGATCCGCTTGGATCGATCTGCAACCAGGCGAAGCTTGCGCAGGGGCTCGGCGGGCAGGCTCGTCGACATCTTTGATCCCTTCTCGGCAGACGCGGCCACGGCCGTAGCGGAGTCGACAGGGATTCGCGGGGTTCGACGGGGTCCAGAGGGGTACCTGCAGTCCTTATAAGTGACTCCGCTCAACGCGGCGGGGTCAGTATGCCACCGATGTGGGGGTCAGTCCGCCAACATCGCCCCCCTTACCCCGCTCAGATGGTGTCCGTCATTCCGCTGATGTGGCGGGGGTCACCGGGTTGCCGGGGTCGGGTTCAGGCCTCATTGTTGACGACGTGGGAAGCCCCAGCACCGAAGGTCGGTGCGGGGCTCCCCCAGCCGAAGGAGGTGGTGCCCGATGCGGCGAGGATTCCGACTGAAGATCGACTGGACGCGAGGATCAGTCTCGATCACGCTGGAGCCGTTGTAGGCGCCGGGGTGGGTCGGGCCGCTGCAACGGTCTCGACCCACCCCAATCACACCTCATGGTGCGATCCAACGCAAGATTGCATCCAGTCCGTCGGTGGATGTAGGGAACACAGTGGACTGAGGCGTGGAGACCAGCATCAGCTCCAGTCTGGAGTCCTCGTGAAGGGCTCTGACCAGCCCAAGTCGGCTCCTGGGGGCCCGGAGGGCTGGCTTGGCCGGGCGTAGAACCACTCGACCATTCCTTGGTCATGGTCGGCGACTGCGTAGGCAAGGACCCAGCCGCTGATGGTGCAACGCCAGAACCAGGCCGTGCGTCCGTCGTCGGAGACTTCCATCTGGATCCCGTGGTCGGCTGGGAGACCACGTCTGGTGAAGTCGGCGGTGGTATAGACGCCTCCGACCAGGTCAGGCCGGAAGCTGCCTCGGGTCCGGCAGTGCCCGATCGCGGAGGTGCCAAGCAGGGTGAGCACGTCCCGGGTCTCTCGGAACTCGCGGTCGTCGACGCGGCGGCCCGACTCATCGACGGCTTGGCTTCCGGCCCGGGCCGCCTGCTGCTCCGCGAGGCGCCGTTCGGCCTCGGAGCGGGTCAACGGCAGGGCCCACTCGACGATGGCGTCGAGGACCGACCAGCACTTCGCGGAGTTCGCGCGAGTGTCGTAGGCGAGTTCGCGGCCATGGGCAACGCCATGTCGAGACAGCGACCCTGCCGCCTGGGTGTGCGAGACATTCTCGCCGAAGACTGCCTGCAGAGCCGGTAGGCAGGCTTCGATCGTGACCAGCTGCCGGGCGTCGGCGAGGTCGGCTTTCGCAGAGCCCTTAGTGAAGAACTTCTTTCCCGCCGCAGCGTCCATGACGACGCCCTCCATCTGTGCGTGCAGGATCGGGATGGAGGCCTCGTAGCTGTGGTTCTCGTGGTGCTGCTTCGCCTTGACCAGCAGCCGGGCGCGTTGCTGGAACAGTGACTCGAGGTCGCGCTGCCGGGCGCCGGCTCCCATCGTCCTGACTCGGTCGCAGACGCGCTTGGTGCGCCAGGCGCCCTCGCCTTCCCACTGCCCGGCGAGCATCTCGTCGGCCGCGTCGCCGTCGCCTGACCGTGCGACGCTGACCGCCTCGCGGACGGTGCTGGTGTCCATCTGGAACGGCGACCAGCCGCGGGGAACGAGCACCTCGAGGGCGTCCTGCATCGAGGTCAGCAGCGTGTCGTGGTCACGCTTCAGCACGTGCAGTTGGTCCCACTGCGCCGCCGCGCGGGCGCCGAGGAGGCGGACCCAGCTCCCCTGGTTGGTGTCGCCGATGGCGTCCAGCAGGGCGAGCCGGGCGCCGTCCGGATCAACAGCGTGCCGAATCTGGCGCCTCAGTTCTGCCGCGTCGCCCAGGCCGGGTCGGGCCATGTCAGGACTTCTCTGATCGGGTGGGGCCTGGGCGCGGCAGGAGAACCTCCGCCACATAGTCGGGGTCTTCGCTGCTCAGCCGCAGGACTAATGTCGTGCCGGGATCGACGCCGGTCGTGTAAGCGTGCGCGACGAATGGCGGGATGCCCCACTCGGCGGCCTGCTGGCGGGTCAGGGGCGGCGCGGGTTGCCTGGACCGGGTCTCGTAGGTGTGACGGCCCTCGGTGACCGTGGCCAGCGCGATGCCGTGAGCCTTGGCGTAACTCAAGGCGCCGCTCTGGTAGGGCGCGGTGGAGAACATGACTGCCTTCTGCGCGCCGACGCTGCGGAGCTTGTCGTTGAGCACCTGCACGAGTTCTCGCTTGATGGGGTGCTTGTGCAGCTTGGCCTCGGCCAGCACCAAGAAGCTCATCCCTCCCCAGTTGAACCGCGCGGTCGCGTCGAAGTCGTAGGTGCCGTCGGCACCCTCGATTTTGTCGTGCAGGGTCACCACGGGAGCCGCGCCTGCCGCAGGTCCCAGCGCGCTGAGCAGGTCGACGACGAACTGCTCGAACTCAGCCGGCCTGATCTCCCCTGCCGGGTAGCGGGCCGTCACGGCGGCGACGTCGTCGTCGGCAGTCACGTTGCTCCTGCGACCGAGGAAGCCCTTGGCGAAGCGGGCGCCGCCCTGCCTCGACGACGGCGGGGAGGCTGAGATGGCGTGGCCTGCACCACCAACCGTCGGACCGCCTCGCCCAGCCCTGCGAGGCGGTAGTCGTCCAGCATCGCGGCGCTGGCCCGGTGGCTGCGGCCAGCCCCGTTCAGCAGTGTGGCGATCAACAGCAGCTGGGCGCTGGAGGACAGCATCACCAGCTCGTTGGCCGGGAGACGCGTGCCCCTGTGGTGCTTCTCCCCGAGGTAGGCGGAGTGGAACATCTCGGCCCACGCCTGCGGGTCGCCGACGTAGGCGGCGAAGCTGGCGCCGGCGTTCAGCGCCAGGGCGGCTTCGTAGGGTGGGGTCTCGGTCCAGCGCGGGACGGGACGGCGTGCTCGGCGCGCCCCATCGATCACCGTGGCGACGTACTGCTCGATCGCGGCGCCGAGCTCGATGACCCGGCGTGTGGGGTTGGTTGTCGGGGTGCGGTCGCGGACCCGGACGGCATTGGCTGCGTCGGGATACCGTCGGTCCAGCGTCACCCAGCGGGCGACCGCAGTGGGTCCGCCGAGGTCGGCGAGGCTGAACAGCGGCGTCTTGTCCTGCTGCCGGTTCCCGGTCCGGTCTGGTGAGAGAACGGCAGGCTCGACGAGGCCGCGGTGGTAGAACGAGGCGGCCGTCCGCTCGGACTCGGCTCCTTCGAGGACGATGCGGGCGCGCGGTGACGGCAAGAAGCGGCCGTAGGCGAGGCTGAGGAGGTCTTGAACAGCCATCGCGACGTCGACGTGGTGGGTGTGCTCGGTCGGCCTCTTGGAGGTGGTGATGACCTGGAGGGCGGTACTGACGGAAGTGAGGTGGTCCTGATCGTCCTCGGTTTGGGCCCAGCCGCCGCGCAGGGCCACCGCGATCGGGCCGACACGGCCGCAGGGCTGCTCCTCGGTGCCGCGCAGGTTGATGTCGAGCGCGTCCCAGCGCTGCTCGTGGTCGAGATGGATCCGTCTGGTCATCGGCTCGAAGCCGGCCCAGGCCGCAAAGGGCAGGTCGACGGTCAGCCGAGTCACCCGTGGGCCACTCGCGCTACCGACGCCGACGGCGATCGTCGGTCCGCGGTAGGTCCGGGTCGAAATCTGACTGCCTCCCAGGGACTGGGTGAGGCCCTCCCCGGTCACCACCGGCACCACGACGGAGCCGACCTCGGTGATGCCGAATAGCCACCGGGGCGTCGGGTCGGCTCCCTCCGCCAACCCGTTGAAGAGGCTGTGCAGGTCGGCGAGGGTGCGGCCGGCCGGCCGCTGCGTCTTGACCTGGACGACTCCGCCGACGAGCTGCAGATGCCCGCTGACCGCCTCGGCTTCGTCGAGGGGGGCGGTCGGTCGGATGTCGGTGTCCAGGGCCCAGAAACGGCCCAGGACACCGGAGGGCAGGAAGGCCAGCTTGCTCGTCATGGTCGACCCGCAAGGTCGAGGTCCTCGAGGTTGTTGACGGCGGTAAGACGAGACCTCAAGCGGCCGGCGTCCTGCGAGTCGGTCTGGGCCTTCTCCGCGGCGAGGACGTTGTTCATCCGCCGCAGGATTGCGGCCTCGGCTCGGGCGGTGTCGCGGTCCGACCTCAACGACTCGACCTTGGCTTCGAGGTCGGCGACCCTGGCGCGGAGGTCGAGCTCGTTCTGCGGGACGTCGCCCTGGGCCCTGACCTTGGCGTAGAACTCGTCCTTGAGGTCGGGGTGGCGATGGGTCAGCAGGTGCCGTTTCACGTCGGCTTCCTCGGCCAGGGCGACCACGGTGAGGGCGCCGGTGCTGCGGATGGGTTGTCCGGTGAGCAGGCGGTCCATGGCGTCGCGGATGAGTCGGCGTTCATCGAGGGCCATCGAAGTCCTCCAGCGTCTGGCGTTCGGCGTCGTGCCGGTCGGCGTGGGTGGTGAGGGTGTCGGCGTGCGCGGTGAGCCGGTCGGCGGCCGGCTTCGGCATCAGCTCGGCCTGGTGGCCGAGCCGGCCGGCTTCGTCGCGCAGCTGGGTTGCTTGGCTGTCGGTGCGGGCGACGTTCCCGCAGGTCGGTCGGCACTTGTCCAGCCGCGGCGTGGTCGTCGAGCCGGGCTCGGCCGGGCTGAGGCAGAGGGCGGCGTCGCGGCGGAAGTGGCACCACAGGAACGTCTTCTCGTTCTGGAACACGGTCAGGCGCTGGTTGCGCAGCAGGCTGGCGGCTTGGCGCTGGCTGGTCACGATCCCGTTGAATTGCTCGTGCTGCTCGTCGAGCGCGGCGACGAAGCTGGCCGCGGCCGGCCCGGAGACGCCCTCGCCGCTGCTGAGGTCTTCCCGGGCTTGGCTGAGGCGGACCGCGATCGAGCGGGCGGTCTCGAAGTCGACGAGCTCCTGCAGTCCGTCTTTGGTCCGGCTGGCGTAGCCCTCCGAGATCGCCGTGTGGAGGTGGCCGTACTGGATGGCCAGGGCGACCAGCCCGCGGGGCTCGTTCGCCAGGTGCCAGGCCAGGGTGCGGCGGAACCTGATCGGCGAGATGGTGCCGTTCGGGTCGTCGGGGACGGTGCCGGCCTGTCGGGCGTTCAGGTGGTCGACGAACCGGGTGACGCTGGCCACCATCGCGTGGCGGGACCGCGACCGGGAGTCCTGCTTGCGCAGGCACTTCCAGGTGGCCGGGAACAGTAGCCCCCGGCCGCCGCGCAGGGCCTCGAGGGCGCGGATCGCCTGCACGACCGGGGCGACCGCGACCCAGGGCGTGCCCCGCACCTCGCCGCGCGAGTCGTGGTTGCCGTGCTCGTCGCGGACGGACTTGAAGTGGCGGGAGTGGATCAGCATCCAGCCGCCGTCGCGGCTGCTGGGTCGCAGGCAGCCGGCTTCGAGGGCCAGCACCTCGCCGGTGCGCATCCCGGTCAGGTAGGCGATCACGATGAAGCAGGCAGCCTCGAGCAGGCTGACGAGGGTCAAGATCTCGTCGACCATCACTGCGGCGGGCAGGATCTGCGCCGCCTCCGCGTCGAGCTCGAGAGGGACCTTCACCTCGACACGGCGGGCCGGGGAGTAGCGGTGGCCGGTGGCGTAGCGGACGACGTCGTCTCGTTTGGCCCAGGCGTGGGCGCTGTCCAAGGTCACCTGGTTCAGGCAGGCCACGTGCAGCACGTCGATGGCCACCCCGTGGCCGCCGTGCCGGGCGGGGATCGGTGCTCCGGTGGCGCGCAGGTGATCCAGGTAGGCGTCGAGCCGGGCTGCGCCGTCACGGCGCCGGTCCCCCGCAGCCGCCTTTTCGGCAGCCACGGTCTCAGGGATCTTCCGGAAGCGGTAGGCGGTCAGGACCGGCTCGGTGCCGTGCTCGACCATTTGCAGCGCTCGGTGCAGCAGCGCGCCCATCGTGGCCGCCGCGATCGGTTCGGTGATGTTCTCCCCGCCGCGCATGTTGGTGGCCAGGTAGTCCTGCTGACCGCCTCCCAGCCACGGCGGCCGCCCGGCCAGCGCGACCGCGGGAAGCTGCTGGCCGATGACCCACAGACGCAGGACCGCCGTCATGTCGTTGCCGAGAGAGTTGGCGGCGAGGCCGCGTTCGACGCGTTCGTAGGTGAGGTAGTCCCCCATCAGCGTCGACGTCAACTTGTTGAGGTCGGTGACGCCGCGCCCGTCGAGCCACCGGGTGAGCAGCTTCCACCGGGTCACGGTCCGATAGACCGAGAAGGCGCCCAGCGTCTGGCGGATCTGGGGTGCGTGCGCCCGTCGCATCTCGTCGGGGAACGGCAGGTTCAGCAGTGCCCATGCCGCCAGCTTCAGGTGCGGGCGGAAGGTGGCTCCGATGTCGGCCCAGTGGATGGTGGCCGGGTTGCTGGTCGGGTTGGCGTCGAAGAAGTCCAACGACCAGACGTCGTCGCCGAAACGCGGGACCGGGCTGGCGGGGAACGGCGAGGTGCCGGTGAAGATCAGGTCGTCGTCCGCGGGCGGCGTGACGTCGGCCGCCTCGACCTCCAGGGCTGCGCCTGCGCGGCCCGTCATGGGTCGAGCTGCCCGTCGAGGAGGGCGCCGACGAGGTCCCGGTCCGCCTCGGTTAGGGAGGACAGCGCCTGCCGCCACTGGGCGTCGGTGTAGTGGTTGGTGCGCAGGTCGTGCAGTCGCGCGTAGTGCGGGGCCCAGTCCTGAGCCCAGACCGCCGGCGGCAGCGAGTCGCGCAGCCGGGCCAGAGACTCGTGCAGGTGTGCCAGCCGGCCCAGGTGCCGCGGCATCACCACGGCGTTGGTGCAGGCCAGGCAGAGCAGGAACGAGGCGGTGCAGGGAACGCCCCAGGTGGAGAACGGGCTGCGGGTGTGGTCGGTGCAGCCCGCGGTCGCGGTGTCCGCCGTGGCGGCCTCGTCGCGGCCGGCGACGGCCGCCACGACCCGGCGGGCGTGCTCGATCGCGTTCCCGACGCCGCGGGCGATGACCGCCTCGGCCTCCGCTGCGGTGTGCGGGTCGGTGAGGACGTAGGCCGCGTCGTGGGTGTCGCGGCTGTTCTGGTTCGGTTCCCGCCGGTGCCGCACGTTCACTGCCTTCCGGATCCGGCGGAAGTTGACCCGGTCCCCGGTCGCGGCCCGCCACTTCGCCTGCGAGTGCACCGCGGTGCGGAGGTCGTCCCTGACGTAGTCGGCCGGCTTGGGAGACGTCGACGCCATCACCACGGCGAGACGGAACACCAACAGCCGGTCCGACGGCTTCCCGTGGGCGCGACGCAACGCTCGCGCGGGCTCGGTCGCGGCCAGGATCCGGGTCAGCAGCCGGCCCGGTGACCGGGGCCCGTCGTCGGGCAGGGACCGGGTCTCGTAGCGGTGCGGCGGGTGGCGGCGGCGCTTCTCCAGCTGCACCGAGTAGAGCGGCCGGCCCGGGTCGCCGCCGAGGTCGGTGGGCGTGCGCAGCTCGACGACGGTGGTGTAGTTCCAGCCCTGCTCACACACCAGCAGCACGGCGGCGGCGAAGGCCTCGTGCTCGTCGAGGAACAGCCGCTTCCACGTCACTTCGGCGACCGCCCCGCCCAGCACGGCCTGGACGTCGGGCGCCACGTGCCTGCCGCCCGAGCCGGGCCAGCGTCGGTGGGCCACGTCGCCGGTCGTCGCCAAGACCTCCAGCGCTTCGCCGAGCCGGGCGTCGTCGCTGCCCTCGGCGAACGAGCCGGCCCGGAACGCCTCCAGGTGCGCGACGTTGGTGGCGATGCGACGTTCGGCCGGCCCGAAGACCGCGCGGGCGTGCCCGCTGATCTGCTTCAGCTCGTCGTCGCTGTAGGACGGCTCGTCAGCCTTGGCGTCAGGGTGGCGGCGCGCCATCTCCCGCCGGGCGCCGGCCGGCACCGCTGGCTGGTCGCGCAGCAGCAGGGCCACCACGCGCACCGCCCGGCGGCCGCCCGGCGAGCTGGGCCGCGACAACGTCCAGCGCAGCCAGACGGCCCGGTCAACCTCAGCAAGAGACCTGGTCACGTGGTCCTGGTCGGCGAGCCAGCGGGCGAACTGGCCGAGCATCTGCCAGCCCTGGCGGCTGGTCGGCAGGTTCCGCCACGGCCCGGTCGGTCGGACCCGGTCGGCGAAGACCGCGGCGAGCTCGCGCTGCAGCACCTCAGGCACCGGCAGCGTGGAGAAGTCGTAGCGGGTCGTCCGGTCGCCCTTCTCGTTGACGTGGACCACGACCAAGTCCTGCAGCACGTCCGGCCGGCGGTGCCCGGCCTCGGGCAGTGCCGCCGCCCGGCCCCTGGTCACCGTCCCCCACTCGGGGCGACGTCCTGCACCCGCCCGCTCGCGGCAGCCACCGCCTGCAAGAACTCTGCCCCCGCGGCGAGGTCGCCCTCCAGCAGCGAACGGATCTGCACGTCTTGGACCGGGGCCAGGTAGATGTTGCGGGTGGTGTCCTCCGACCGGTGCCCGAGCAGGTCCTTCACCATCCGCCACGGGTTGCCGTAGAGCGCAGCGAAGTCGCGGCGCTGCTCGGCGTCCAGCCCGAACCGGGTGTCCAGCACGTGCTGCAACGCGACCAGCATCGTCAGCGCGAACGAGTGCCGCGCCATGTGCGGGGTGCAGAACGGCGCCCCGGGCCCCAACAGCCGCCGGCACCTTTTCGACGCCGCGGAGAACACCGCCTCCCACGAGTGGCCCTGGAACGGCATCCCGTCCTCGCCCACCCACAGCCACGCCGGCTCCAGCCCGTCCGGGCCGCGCACGAACAGCCGCTCGCGCAGCGGCACCGGCAGCCGGTCCAGCCGGCCCTCCCCCGCCGTCCCGGTGGCCTCGTCGACCCAGCGCAGCACCGGCACCGGCGCCAGGCCCGTCTTCTCGACGAGCAGCTTGCCGGGGACCCGGTCGTAGCGACCCGCCTCCTGAGCAGCGCGGACTGCGTCCGCCCGCGACGTCGCCAGATAGGCGCCGATGCGCCGCAGCGTCGCTGTCGTCACGTAGAACGGGCGCCCCGACCCGTTCTTAGCCACTGCCGTCGCCAGGCGACCCCGCTGGTAGCGAGAACCCTCGGCAACAGCGGGAAGCTCCAGCACGAGCAATGAGGCGCCCTCGGTGCGGCGCAGTCCGCTGTCGAACAGCAGGTCGGCGTAGGCGGCGTTCCGGTCGCCGTTCCTGCCGCGGAACGTACCGTCCGGCAACCCGGAAGCGTCCAGGCCGAGCAGGCCGACGTCGCGCCACCGTGACCACGCCCGCGGCGTCAACCACTTCACGTCGGCTGTCACCACGTCGTGGGCTGCCGCGTCCAACGTCTGCACCATCTGCCCGTCACGGGTCACCCGCACCCGCGTCGCCACCGGATTCGCCGCGATCTGGCCGGTTGCAACCGCCCACTGGTAGAGCCGGTTCAGCGCTGCGAGCTCGCGCATCCACTTCGAGCCACCGACCCGGCGCGGGTTCGTCGGAGCCCTGCGCCGCCAGTCCTCGTAGTCCTCCACGTCGTCGCGGGTCGCCTCCGACCACGACCTCGAGCGCCGCCACAAGAAGTCGAAGAACAGCCGGTAGTCCTTCAAGTACGACTCCTGCGTCGCATCAGCCAGCCGCAAGAACGGCGCCGAGTTGAAGTACGACGTCAACACCGCGTCGACCCCGCCCTCCGGGCTGGTCATGAACGCCGAACCCGGCCGGATCCGCACCTCGGCCTCGCGCCGCTCAAGCTCGGCCGCACTCCACAGGTCCTCCGCCGTACGCGCCGGCACGACAGCCCCGACTCGATGAACCCGCCACCCCGTCACGCCGCGCCCCCCGATGTTGGAGTCCCAGCGGTATCACCTGGACAGCAACACGACCTACGGCAACACGCAGGTTCTACTAGGGAAGCTGCCGCAGACCACGAACCGCCAGCCCGACGGCGGCCAGCCCGGGACGGTCGGGGCCCGCGCCAGGGCCAGGACCATCAGCACCGCGAGGAGCACGGACAGCCAGCGTCGGGCCAGCACCCACGGCACCACGCAGGCGCCGGCCGCGCAGCCCACGACGAGCAGGGCCAGGGCGGCGGGGGTGGTCGGCCACGCCCGGGACCCGCCGGGCAGTCCCGCGCCCACGTGTGCGACCCAGAGGATCACCTGCGCCGACCAGGCCGCGCCGAAGGCCAGGATCGCGGCGAGATGGCTGCTGACCAGCGAGCTGCCGGCCGCCGCGAAGCCGAGGACGGTGGCCGGACCGACGAACGGTCCCGCCACGGCGTTGGCCAACAGCCCAGAGGTACTCACGGTGCCGGACAGGGCCGCCACGGCCGGCAACGTGGCGAGGTGGGCGGCGAGGGCCAGGGCCAGGGGCTCGGCCACCACGCGCGGCGCCCAGCGTCCGAGGACGTCCGCCCATGGCCGCGACCACCAGATGATGCCACCGCTCGCCAGCACCGACAGGGCGAAGCCCCAGGACCGGGCCAGGAAGGGGTCCAGCAACAGCAGGAGAACCATCGCGACCGCGAGATTGCGGAGGCCGGCGCGACGGGAGCCCGACCCGAGCGCGGCCAGGGCCACCAGACCCATGGCCGCCGCTCGCAGGACGCTCGGCTCTGTCCGGCACAACGCCACGAAGACCACCACGGCGCCCAGCCCCACCAGCCGGAGCCACCAACCCCGGACGCCGAGCCAGCGGGCGGCGAGCAGCAGGAAGGCCAGCAGCAGGGTCAGGTTGGCGCCGGAGACGGCGGTCAGGTGCGTGAGACCGGTCGTACGGAACTCGGCCTGGAGCTCCGGCGTGAGTGCCGAGGTGTCCCCCAGCACCAGGGCCGGCACCAGCGCGCGCGGTTCGGGGCGACGGTGCTGAACCGACGCGCGCAGCCCCGACCGGACCCGCTCCACCAGCCGCAGCCCCGGTCCAGGCCGTGCCACCACCTCGGGCGGTCCTCGCACCTGGAGGCTCGCGGCCACGTCGTCACCGGGTTCGGCCGGTTGCAGCCGGCCGCTCAGCGCCACCGACGTCCCGACCGGCAGCCTGGCCCAGTCGCCGCCGGCCGCGCCGCTGACCCTCAGCAGCACGGGGGCCCGGACCCGCCAGCCGCTGCCCCGGCCCTGGAGCTCGCGCACCTCGACCCGCACCGTGACCAGGGGCGGCAGGGCTCCTCGGGCGGGGTAGCTGTGCGGGTCGCTGCGGATCAGCGCTCGCGCGCTCACCCAGGCCCCGTCGCGGGCCAGGTCGGCCGACGGTCCCGAGCCGAGCCGGTGCACCTGCCACGCGCCGAGGACCGCGCACACCGCCACCGTCACCGCGGTGGCCAGTACCCAGGGTCGAACGGCCCGGTCCCCCACGTGACCAGCGGCTCCGGACGACCGTCCACGCCGCCGGGTCCGGGTGCCGGCGGCGACCGCCGCCGCCCCGGCGACCGCCGCGGTGAGCACCGCAGCCGTCACCAGCCAGCCCCGGCCGCCGGTACCGATCCAGCAGGCGGCCCAGCCCCCGAGCGCCAGCGGCACCGTCCGCAGGTCGCGCCCGGTGGGTCCCGACTCACCAGCGGATCCTGGACCGTCGGTCGGCTCAGACACGGACATGTGGCGCGATCTCGGCGTAGGTCTTGGGGCCGATGCCGTCGACTTCCTGCAGCTCCTCGATGCGGCTGAAGCGTCCGTGAGCGGTACGCCAGGCGGCGATCTTGCCCGCCGTCACCGGGCCCACGCCCGGCAGCTCCTCCAGCTGAGCTTCGGTCGCGGTGTTCAGGTCGACCACCGCGCCGGTGTCCCCCGACCCGGCTCCGGTGGACCCCGTACCGGAGCTGCCCGGGCCGGAGTTCCCCGCAGAACCGGAACCACCGGCCGGACCACCCCGCACCTCTCCCGTCGGTCTGTCCGCCGTCCCGATCACCACCTGCTGGCCGTCCTGCAGCAGCTGGGCGAGGTTGAGGTCGCCGGGGTCGGCCTCGTGGCTGAAGCCGCCGGCCGCGTCGACGGCGTCCTGGACCCGAGCCGGGTCCTTGAGTGTCACCAGTCCGGGCTTGCGGACCGCACCCAGCACATGCACGACCACCCCCGCCGGCCCGGACGGTACGGCTGTGGCGGCGGGGCTGCCCGAAGTGGCCGGCGTCGCGGCGCCGGCCGGTGCGGGTGCGACCGAGCTGCTCGGTGTCGCCGGCACCGAGACCGTCACCGGCGAAGCCAGCGCCACCGGCCGGGCCCGGAGCATCGACCACCCGGCCCAGAGCAGACCGACCAGCAACAGCGCGCACACCACGACGAGGTGCCGGCGGCCGAAGCGGCGGGGCGGCGGCACGTCGTCGACGCCGACGAGCTCGGTGTCCAGCCACGAGCCGGACCCGGCAACCTCCGTCGGAGGGCTGGGCGCCACGTCCTCCGCCTCGTCCGCCGCCCGTCTCGGGGCGGTCTCGGCCAGCAGCCGGGCGAGTCGTTCGCTCACCGCCTGCAGGAGCAGGGGGTCGGCATCTCCTCGTCTGGGCACACCGGGACGTTAAGGACCGGACCGCCACCGTGCGCGCGGAAGCCGAGCCTGTGGATGACGACCGTGCACGTCGATCCTGGGGACAACCGGGGGGCCGGCGGTGCTGGACAGCTCGGGACAGCCCCGGAATGCGACAGTCGCCCTCAGACGACCGGCGAGACGACCACCCCGGCCGTCCCCGGACCGACGTGCACCCCCAGCACCGCGCTGACCTCGGCCACCACCGCCGGCTCCGGTAGGGAGGCCCGCGCCTCGAGCCGCTCAGCCAGCCGCCGGGCCGCGGGTTCGTCGTCCAGGTGGTGGACCGCGACCTCGACGGCCTCGCCCCGGACCCGGGCGGCCGAGACGGCGCCCGCCGCGAGCTCCAGGAGCCGGTCCAGGGCCCGCGACGTCGTCCGGACCCGCTCCAGCGACCGGATCCTGCCGTCGCGGACGGTCAGGATCGGTTTGACGGCCAGGGCGGAGCCCAGGGCGGCCGTGGCCGCTCCGATCCGCCCCCCACGGCGCAGGTGCTCCAGGTCGGCCACCGAGAACCAGGTCGAGGTGGCCGCCGCGCGTCGACCGATCGCGTCGGCCACGTCGGCGAGGTCGCCACCCTGCCTCGCAGCCCCGGCGCCGGCGAGTACCGCGAAGCCGGCAGCCATGGCGATCACCCGGGTGTCCACCACCCGCACCGGCAGGGCGACCTCGCCCGCCGCCAGCTCGGCCGCGGCTGCGGTACCGGAGATCCGGCCGCTGAGGTGGGCCGAGACCACGCCGCGGAAGCCCTCCGCGGCCAGCTCGGCGTACACCGTCCGGAACGTCTCGGCGGCCGGCCGCGAGGTGCTGACCACCCGTCGGGCACGAAGGGCGGCGGCGACCTCCGCCGGGCTGACGTCGGCCTCGGGTCGGCTCACCCCGTCGATCACCACCTGGAGCGGGATGACGCGCACACCCGTGCGTGTGGTGCTCCCGGGGGCGAGGGAGGACGTAGAGTCGGTCACCACCGCGACGCCCGCCACGCCGACAGCCTAGGGCTGTCGCTCCGGCGAGCAGCGACCGGCGCGGTGGAGCACAACCGAGGTGGGCGCCGCCCCCGAGCTCTACACCTGGGCGGAGGTAGTGACCGATGGGCCTGGACGACCGTCGCGTGTGGCGCGCGGCCCCCGGCACGCTCGCCGTCGTGATCGTCTTCGTGGTGGCCGCGGCGACCGCCGTCCCCGCACTGGCCTACCTGGTCTGGACCGCCGACGGCGGCTGGGTGGTCCCGGCGTTGCTGGGCACCCTGAGCCTGCTCGCGATCCTCTACGCCTGGCGTTTCGGGCTGCACCCCCGGCTGCGGGTCGACCGGGACGGCGTCACCGTGGTCAACCCGTTCTCCACCCACCACTTCGCCTGGGACGACGTCCGGGTGATCGCCCCCGGGGAGAACGGGCTGGTGGTCGCCTCCCCGGACGCGACGGCCGAGGCCTGGTGCGTGCAGAAGTCCAACTTCGCCGCGCGCCGCGGCCGCCTGACCCGGGCCGACCGGGTCACCAGTGAGCTGCTGGACCTGCTCGAGGAGCACGACCCGCCGCTGGAGGACGAGGAGACGGGGCTGCGGATCCGCCGGGCACGCCCCGACGAGAGCCGGCTGCTGACCCGGCTCGAGCGTGCCGCCAGCGAGGAGGCGCTCAGCCACCTCTTCCCGCCGGAGGAACACCCCTACCCGGTCACCGCGGTCACCCGCCGATGGCGCCGGCTGCTACGCGACCCCCGGGTGCGGATCTTCGTGCTCGAGCACGGCGACGACCCGGCCGGTTACGTGGCCTTCGACGACGACACCCTGCGACACCTCGGCGTCCTCCCCGACCACACCCGCCGGGGCTACGGCAGCGCACTGGGGGAGTTCGCCGTCCAGGAGATCTTCGACGGCGGCGCCCCGTGGGCCAAGCTCTGGGTGCTGGCCGGCAACGCGGGCGCCCGGGCCTTCTACGCCACGCTGGGCTGGACCGAGACGACCGACCGACGGAACAGCGAGTTCCCACCCGCCCCCCCCGAGCTGCGGCTCGAGCGGCGGAACCCGGCGGCGCCGCGGCGGGGCCGCTGATGCCGGCACCCGCTGTCGCCCGTGGTCCGGCGGCGAACTCGCCCACGCGGCGACGCGCTCCGCGGCCGCTGCTCGTCGCCGGCATCGCCTGTCTCGTCCCCCCGCTGATCGGGACAGTGCTGCGACTGGTGCCGCCCCGGGACGACGCGACGGCGCTCCTCGCCTCCTTCATCCCCTACGCGCTGCTCGGCTACGTCGTGGCGGCGGTGGTGTCCGCCGTCGCCCTCGTGTGGCCGAGGCGGCGGGTGGCAGCGGTCCTGACCCTGGTCTCGCTGCTCGGGCTGAGCCTGCACACGGCGTGGACCGTCCCCTTCTTCGTTCCCGACGGGCGGGTGGCGGCGTCGCCGACCTTCACCCTGCTCAGCCTGAACCTGTACAAGGGGCGCGCCGACCCCGACCAGCTGGTGGCCCAGGGCTCGGCCGCCGACGTCGTGGTCCTCGTCGAGGCCACGCCGGACGCGCTCGCGGACCTCGCGGCTCGGGGCTGGCTGGACCGCTTTCCCTACGCAGCGGGCGGCGCGGACGGGGTGCAGAGTGACACCGCCGTCTACTCCCGCTACCCCCTCCGGGACAGCGAGCTGCTGGGCACGACGTCCTTCCAGCAGTGGGTGACCACCGTCGAGACCCCGGACGCGGGCGCGGTCCGGCTGATGGCCGTCCACCCCTGCAACCCCTACTGCGGCCGTGGACTCTGGGCCAGCGAGCACGCCGCGCTGGCCCGGGTGGCGGCGGCGAACCTCGACCAGCCGCTGGTGGTCGCGGGCGACTTCAACGCCGTCGACGACCACGGCCCGATGCTCGACCTGCACCGGCTGGGCCTGGAAAGCGCCACCGACCTGGTCGGCGCCGGCTGGCTGCCCACCTATCCCGCCAACCGGCCGTTCCCGCCGCTGCTTCCGATCGACCACGTGCTCGTCGACGACCAGCTGACCGCCACCTCGATTCGACGGGTCCGGGTGGCCGGCACCGACCACCTCGGTCTGCTGACCACCCTCGCGCGGGCCGGCTGAGCCCACGTGTCAGAACTGAGTTGTCCCCTGGGGCAACTCAGTTCTGACAAGTCGGTGAGGGCCGGGGTCAGGCGGGGACGATGCTGACCAGCTTGGGGGCCCGCACGATCACCTTGGCGATCTCCCGACCGGCCAGGGCCCTCACCACGCCCTCCTCGGCCAGGGCCAGCGCCCGCAGCTGGTCCTCGGCGACGTCGGGGGCCACCTCCAGCCGGGCCCGGACCTTGCCCTGCACCTGGACGACGCAGGTCACGGACTCGGTCACGAGCAGGCTGGCGTCGGCGGACGGCCAGGCCGCGTCGGCCACCGAGGGGGCATGGCCCAGCCGCTCCCACATCTCCTCGGCCACGTACGGGGCGAACAGACCCAGCACCACCGCGACTGCCTCGGCGGCCTCCCGGACGGCCGGGTCGGCCGGTCCGACCCGTGAGTCGATGGCCTTGCGGGTCGCGTTCACCAGCTCCATCACCCGGGCGACGGCGACGTTGAACCGCTGCCCCTCCACCAGCTGCTCCAGGTCCGCCAGCAGCCGGTGCACCTCGCGGCGCAGCGCCGGGTCACCGGTGGCCGGGTCGGCGCCGGGCTCGCTGGTGACCTCGCTCGCCACCCGGTACGCCCGGGACAAGAACTTCAGCGAGCCGGCCGGGGACACGTCGGCCCAGTCGATGTCCTCCTCGGGCGGACCGGCGAAGACCACGGTCAACCGGACGGCGTCCACGCCGAACTCGTCGATCTGCGCGCCCAGGTCGACGCCGTTGCCCAGCGACTTCGACATGGACTTGCCCTGGTTGATCACCTGCCCCTGGTTCAGCAGCCGCTCCATCGGCTCGACGAAGTCGACGACCCCCATGTCGTGCAGCACCTTGGTGAAGAAGCGCATGTACAGCAGGTGCAGGATCGCGTGCTCGACGCCACCGACGTACTGGGTCACCGGCATCCAGCGCCGCACGTCCTCGGGGTCGAAGGGACCCTCGGTGTAGCCCGGGGAGCAGTAGCGGAAGAAGTACCAGGACGAGTCGACGAAGGTGTCCATCGTGTCGGTGTCCCGCTTCGCCGGGCCGCCGCACTGGGGGCAGGCGACGTTGACCCAGTCGGTCGCCGCAGCCAGCGGGGACGTGCCCTTCGGCGCCAGCGCCGCACCGGTCAGGTAGGGCAGCTCCACGGGCAGCTGGTCGTCCGGCACCGCGACCTCGCCGCAGGTCCCGCAGTGGATGATCGGGATCGGGCAGCCCCAGTAGCGCTGCCGGCTCAGCAGCCAGTCCCGCAGCCGGAAGGTGATCGCGCCGCGACCGGCGCCGTCGGCCTCCAGCCGCTCGATCATGGTCGAGACGCCGGCCGCCTTGTCGCTCAGCCCGTCCAGCGGTCCCGAGTTGACGTAGGTCCCGTCACCGGCGGTGGCCACCCCACTGACGGCCGGGTCCTCGGCGCCGGTGTCGACGACCCGCCGTACGGGCAGGCCGTGGGCCCGCGCGAACTCCAGGTCGCGGGCGTCGTGCGCGGGTACGGCCATGACCGCACCCGTGCCGTAGTCGGCCAGCACGTAGTCGGCGGCCCAGACCTCCAGCCGCTCCCCGTTGACGGGGTTGACGGCGTGCACGCCCAGGAAGACGCCCGTCTTGGGCCGGTCGGTGGCCTGGCGCTCGATCTCGGTGGCCCGCTGCGTCTGCGCCAGGTACGCCTCGAAGGCGGGGCGCTGCTCCTCGGCCACGATCTCGGCGGCCAGCGGGGCGTCCGGAGCGACGACGAAGAAGGTCGCGCCGTACAGGGTGTCCGGACGGGTGGTGAAGACGGTCACCGTCCGGTCCTCGGTTCCGGGACGCTCGATCGTGAAGTCGACGTGGGCGCCCTCGGAGCGGCCGATCCAGTTGCGCTGCATGGTCAGCACGCGGTCGGGCCAGCGGCCCTGCAGCTGGTCCATGTCGTCCAGCAGCCGCTGGGCGTACTCGGTGGTCTTGAAGTACCACTGGTTCAGCTGACGCTTGACCACCATCGTGCCGCAGCGCTCGCACGCACCCTGGACGACCTGCTCGTTGGCCAGCACGGTCTGGTCCTTGGGGCACCAGTTGACGTAGCTGTCCCTGCGGTAGGCCAGTCCGCGCTCGCGGAACCGCAGGAACAGCCACTGCGTCCAGCGGTAGTACTCGGGGTCGGAGGTGTGCAACCGGCGCGACCAGTCCACGCTCAGGCCGTAGCGCTTGAAGGAGGTCGCCTGGGTCTCGATGTTGGCGTAGGTCCACTCCGCCGGGTGGGTGTCGTGCTTGATGGCGGCGTTCTCCGCGGGCAGGCCGAAGGAGTCCCAGCCGATCGGGTGCATCACGTCGTAGCCGCGCAGCCGCAGGTAGCGGGCCGCGATGTCGGCCATCACGAACGCCTCGGCGTGACCCATGTGCAGGTCGCCGGAGGGGTAGGGGAACATGTCGAGCACGTAGGCCCGCTCGGCTGAGCCGTCGTCACGCGGCAGGAAGGTCTGGGCGGTCTCCCAGTACTCCTGCCAGCGCTGCTGCGCGGCGGCCGCGTCGTAGCCGCGCGGCTCGGACTCTGCGGTCAAGGCGGTCTCAGCAGAGGTTTGGTCCGACGTGATGGTGGTCGTGGCCACGATGTGCTCCTCCAGTTGCTCTCCGGGCCCAGGTGCGGGCAGAAAAAAACCCTCAGCCGGTGGTCGACGTGAGGGTGGCCGCGTAGGAAGTGCCTACGCGGCTAGCGAAGGAGAGCGCCATTCATGCCCACATCCTAGACCAGCGTGGCTGCCCGCGCCCCTCCGGTTTCCGTGCTCCGGATCCCAGCGCGCGAAAAGTGCGGACGGGTTGTAATGATCGGCTCGGAGCCGACGATATGAGGGGGGAAGCCGGACCCCTTACCTGAACCCCCGAGCAGGCATAGGGTCCGGCTTCGCTGTGTCCAGATGCTTCGCTGTGTCCGGATGCTTCCGCAGGCGGAGCGCCGGTCCCCGGGTAACGTGCGCGGGGTGACCCGCTGGAACGCCGAGGACCTTCGTGCGGCGACCCTGGGCCGGCAGTTTCCCGAACGGGTCGGCACCGGCCCCGAGGACGTGCTCGCGCTGTTCGCCCATCTCGGCCCCGTCCAGTCCCAGGTGCCTCGCGCGCCGTTCCTCACCGCGTCCTCGCGGGCGCCCGGCGGGGCCTATCCCACGGTGCGCGATCTGTTCGCCGCCTACCGGCTGGTCAAGACCAGCAGCCTGCGCGGGACCGTGCACACCACCGTCGCCGGCCAGTACGCCTGGGTGGACGCGGTGGCGCGCAACGTCCGGAGCCGGACGCTGGCTCGCGAGCTGGGCCTGACCCGCCGGACTGCCGCGCAGGTCGAGGCCGAGCTGGAGAGCTACGCCGACGTCGGGTGGCGAAGCCGGGCAGAGCTGGTGGCCCACCTGCGCTCGTGGCTCGTCGAGCACGAGTCGTCGACCAGCGCGACGCGGCTCACCGGCACCTACCGCGAGAACCTCGTCTGGGGGCACAGCGGGCTGCTCCGCCGCCCACCCGACGAGCGCTGGGAGAAGCGGACCGACGTTCTCCACCGCCGGGCGTCGGCCCTGCTCCCGGGGCTGGAGCCTGTGTCCCCCGCCGCAGCGCTGACCGAGCTGACCCGGGTGCACCTCCGGGCTGCGGGTCCCCTGACCCGGCGCGACCTTGCCTGGTTCAGCGGGTCCGGACTCGCTCAGGTGGACGCAGCCGTCGCCTCGCTGGGCGAGGAGGTCCTCCGGGGTCCCGGACCTGGCGAGGAGGAGTACGTCGACCTGGCCGAACCGCCGCCGGTGCGCTCCAGCGGGTTGGGTGTCCGGCTGCTGCCCGAGTACGACGCCCTCCTGGTCGGCTACCACCAGAGCCACCGCCATCGCTTCCTCAGCCCGTCCGAGCTGGACGCAGTCTGGTCGAAGGTCAACGGGCAGTGCGCGCCGCTGGTGCTGCACGACGACCGTGTCGTCGGCACCTGGCGGACGGTCGCGCGCGGCCGAGGCACGGAGGTGGAGGTGACCCTGCTGCCCGGGCACCGGGCACCGCCGGAGGATGAGCTAGGAGCTGCGGCGGGGGCGGCGGCGGCCGGGCTGGGCCTCGAGCTGACCTCGGTCGGGGTGCGGCGCTGAGTGGGCGCCCTTCGACGGGACAAGGAGTAGCGATCTGCCGCGTACTCGCGGCAGATCGCTACGCACTCTTCTCAGGAGGCGCGGCCGGCCGCGTGCTGCTGGGCAGCCCAGGCGCTCGCGACCATGTCGGTGAGCGAGTGGCTCATCGCCCAGCCGAGGTCGCGCGCCGCCAGCTCGCCGGAGGCGACGATCCGGGCCGGGTCACCGCCGCGCCGGGGGGCGATCACCGGGTCGAAGGCGATACCCGTGACCTCGGCGATCGCGTCCATGATCTCGCGCACGGACACGCCGTCGCCGCTGCCCAGGTTGTAGACGGGCTCGAGCGGCTGGCCGGCCTCGAGAACGCGGGCGGCGGCGACGTGGGAGGTCGCCAGGTCGGCCACGTGGATGTAGTCCCGGACGCAGGTCCCGTCCGGGGTCGGGTAGTCGTCGCCGTTGATCTGCGGCGTCCGGCCCTCGGTCAGCATCGACAGCACCACCGGGAAGAGGTTGTGCGGGCTGGTGTCGTAGAGCTCTGGGGTGGCCGATCCGACCACGTTGAAGTACCGGAGCGAGGTGTGCCGCAGCCCGGCCGCCCGCTCCTGGTCGGCCAGCAGCCACTCCCCGATCAGCTTGCTCTGCCCGTACGGTGACTCCGGCGAGGTCGCCGTCGCCTCCGTGACCAGGTCGACGTCGGGGGTGCCGTAGGTCGCGGCCGAGGACGAGAAGACGATCTGGTCGACGCCGACCGACTGCATCTGCTCGAGCAGCGTCGCCGTACCCGTCACGTTCTGCTGGTAGGTCAGCAGCGGCTTGGTCACCGAGACCCCGGCGTACTTGAACCCCGCCAGGTGCACCACGCCGGTCACGCCGTGCTCGACCAGCGCGTGCCGGACCAGGTCGCCGTCCAGGATGGAGCCTCGGACGAAGGGGACGCCGGCCGGCACGAACTCGGGATGCCCGCTGGTCAGGGAGTCGACCACCACGACCTCGGTCCCCGCCTCGCGGAACGCCCGCACCACGTGCGAGCCGATGTAGCCCGCCCCACCGGTCACCAACCAGGCCATAAGCCTCCTCCGTCGAGCGCTCAGCGTACCGGGCGGGAAGTCAGCGGCGACCGCGACGGTGAAACACCGGCGACACCGGGCCGCGCCAACTGTCACACGGACGTAACCAGCGGCTGTCTGGCCGCAACACGCGACCGCCAGAGTTCTTCTGACTCATCCCGCCCGGCGGATCCAGCCCCGCCGCGCGGTTGTCACTCCTCATCCGTTCACCGAAAGAAGCAACATGACACCACTCGAGATCGACACCGGTACCACCGCGTGGATCCTGACCTCATCCGCCCTGGTGCTCCTGATGACGCCAGGCCTGGCTCTGTTCTACGGCGGCATGGTGCGCGCCAAGAGCGTCCTGAACATGATGATGATGAGCTTCGGGGCGCTGGCCCTCATCTCCGTGCTCTGGGTGCTCTACGGCTACTCGATGGCCTTCGGCGACGACAAGGGCGGCGGCCTGGTCGGCGACCCGCTGCAGTACCTCGGGCTCAAGGGCCTGATGAGCACCGACAACACCGTCACGGTGGTGGCGGACCCGGAGCAGATCGGCACCTACCCGGCCATGGCCTTCGTGGCCTTCCAGGCGGTGTTCGCGATCATCACGGTCGCCCTCATCTCCGGCGCCATCGCCGACCGGGCCAAGTTCTCCACCTGGATGGTCTTCTCGGGCATCTGGGCCTCGGTGGTCTACTTCCCCGTTGCCCACTGGGTCTTCGACTTCTCCGCCGGCGAGCACGTCGGCGGCTGGATCGCCAACAACCTGAAGGCGATCGACTTCGCCGGCGGCACGGCGGTGCACATCAACGCCGGTGTGGCCGGCCTGGCCCTCGCGATCGTGCTCGGCAAGCGGGTGGGTTGGCGGCGCGACCCGATGCGGCCGCACAACCTGACCCTGGTGATGATCGGTGCCGGGCTGCTCTGGTTCGGGTGGTTCGGCTTCAACGCCGGCTCGGCCGTGGCCGCCAACGGCGCCGCCTCGACCGTCTGGGTGAACACCATGGTCGCCACCGGGGCGGCCGCGCTGTCCTGGCTGGTCACGGAGAAGATCCGCGACGGCCACCCGACCTCGCTGGGCGCGGCGTCCGGAGTGGTGGCCGGCCTCGTCGCCATCACCCCGTCCTGCTCCTCGGTCTCCCCCATCGGGGCGATCATCGTCGGGCTGGTGGCGGGCGCGCTGTGCGCCGTGGCCATCGGCCTGAAGTACAAGCTGGGCTACGACGACTCGCTCGACGTGGTCGGCGTTCACCTGGTCGGCGGCCTCTGGGGCACCCTGTCGGTCGGCTTCCTGGCCAACGCCGACGCCCCGGCCGGCGTGGACGGGCTCTTCTACGGCGGTGGGCTCGACCAGCTCTGGCGCCAGGCCGTCGGCGCCCTGGCCGTCCTGCTCTACAGCTTCATCCTGACCCTGGTCATCGGGTTCGCGCTGCACAAGACCCTCGGCTTCCGCGTCGCGGAGGAGGACGAGATGGAGGGGATCGACAGCACCGAGCACGCGGAGACTGGTTACGATCTGGGCAACCTCACCTCCAGCCTGCGGGGAGCGCTCGCGGGCAGCAGCCCGCGCCGTGCAGAAGAGGGCCACAACCATGACGAGGAGGTGACGGCATGAAGCTCGTGACCGCGATCATCAAGCCGCACATGCTGGACGAAGTGAAGACCGCGCTCGAGTCCTTCGGTATCGAGGGCATGACGGTGAGCGAGGCCAGCGGCTTCGGCCGCCAGCGGGGGCACACGGAGGTCTACCGGGGGGCGGAGTACACCGTCGACCTGGTGCCCAAGGTGAGACTTGAGGTGCTCGTGGACGACGAGGATGCGAAAGACATCATCGACGTCCTGGTCAAGAGCGCCCGGACCGGCCGAATCGGTGACGGCAAGGTCTGGTCGGTTCCCGTGGACGACATCGTCCGCGTGCGAACCGGAGAGCGCGGGCTGGACGCGCTCTGAGGCGTGACCTGACCAACGAGCGTCTCAACGTCGCGATCCGGTCCCCGTGGTTCTCCACGGCAGGGCCGGATCGTCGGCGTTCGGTCACCTCGTGCGTCGAGGACGCCCTCGTCGGGCTCTACGCCGAGGTCGCCGGACCGGCTTCGGGCACTGCGCTGGCCTGCGTCGGCAGCCTGGCCCGCCGTGAGCTGGGTCCCAGGTCCGACGTCGACCTGGTCCTGCTGCACGACGGCCGGGACCCGGCCGCCACCGACCGGCTGGCCGGTGAGCTCTGGTACCCGCTCTGGGACTCCGGGGTCCGGCTGGACCACTCCGTCCGTACCCCCGCCGAGTGCGCCGATGTCGCAGGTCAGGAGCTGAGCGCGGGGGTCGGCCTGCTGGACCTGCGACTGGTCGCCGGCGACGCCGCCCTGGTCAGTGGGGCCCGGACCGCCCTGCTGAGTGCCTGGCGCAGCAACGCGAGGCGTCGGCTACCGGAGCTGCTGTCCTCCGTCGACGAGCGGCTGGCCCGCTTCGGGGACGCGGCCTACCTGCTCGAGCCGGACCTCAAGGAGGCCCGCGGCGGGTTCCGCGACCTGGCCATGCTGCGGGCGCTCGCAGCGACCTGGCTGACCGACCGGCCCCACTCGGGGGTGCGGGACCCCTACGACCAGCTGCTCGACGTCCGCGACGCGCTGCACGTGAGCTCGGGCCGGGCGCTGGACCGGCTGCTGGCCAGCGAGGTGGACGCCGTGGCCACGCAGCTCGGCTACCCCGAGCGCGACGCCCTGCACCGGGCGGTCAGCCTGGCGGCCCGGCGGATCGGTCACGCGGTGGACCTGACGGTGCGCTCGGCCCGGCAGGCCGTACCGCAGCGCCGGGTACTGAGCTTCGCCCGGCGGGAGCGCCGGCCGGTCTACGCCGAGGCCGAGCACGGACTGATCATCCACTCGGGCGAGGTCGGGCTGGCCAGCCTGGCCAGCGCGTCGTCGCCGACCACCGGCCTGCACGCCGGAGCGCTCGCCGCCTCGCGCGGGCTGGTCCTCTCCCCCGTGACCGCGGAGAACCTGGGCCTACATGCGCCGCCCCTACCGACGCCATGGCCCGGCGACGCCCGCGAGGCCTTCCTGGAGATGCTGTCGACGGGCGCCCAGCTGGTGCCGGTCTGGGAGGCGCTCGACCTCGCCGGCTGTATCGCCCGCTGGATCCCGGACTGGGAGCCGATCCGGGCCCAACCCCAGCACAACCCGATCCACCGGCACACCGTCGACCGACACTCGGTCCAGACGGCGGCCGAGGCCCAGCGCCACCTGACCCAGGTGGAGCGTCCGGACCTGCTGCTGCTGGCCTGCCTGTTCCACGACATCGGCAAGCTGCCGGGCGCCGGCACCGACCACGCCGCCGTCGGGGCGCCCATCGCCCGGCGATGCGTGCTCGCCATCGGTCTCGACGACGAGGACGCCGACGTGGTCGAGCTGCTCGTCCGCCACCACCTCACCCTGGCCTCGCTGGCCACCAAGCGCGACCACGCCGACCCCGTCACCCAGCAGGCGCTCGTCGACGCGGTGCAGGGTCGGACCGAGGTGTTGGACCTGCTGCGCTACCTCACCGAGTCCGACGCCCGCGCCGCCGGCCCGGCGGCCTGGTCACCCTGGCGCGCGTCGCTGATCGACAGCCTGGCCGAGCAGGTCCGGACCCTGCTGGAGGCCGACGACCCCCGGACCGACGGTGCCCGGGCCGAGGCGCGCCGCCAGGCCGACGTCGCCCGGCTGGTCGACGTCGGGCTCGCCCGCTCGGTCGCCCTCGACGGCCGCCCCCGCGTCCGGGTCCAGAGCCGACCGGGCGGGGTGGAGCTGCTGGTCGCCGCGCGGGACCGGCTGGGGCTGTTCAGCGAGACCGCGGGACTGCTCGCCGCCAACGCGGTGCAGGTGCGGTCGGCCGTGCTGCACACCCTCGACGGCGTCGCGGTCAACACCTGGCGGGTGGACAAGCAGGCCCCCGCCGACCTGCCGGACCCCGCCTTCCTCGTCCAACAGCTGGAGCGGCTCGAACAGGGCGACCGTGCGGTGCTGGAGACGGTACGGCGCCGCGAGGCCCGCGCCCACGGCTCCGGCTCCCTGTCGGAGCCCTGGATCGAGCTGGTCCGGGGCGCGAGCGAGTCGGCCACCGTGGTGGAGGTCCGGACCACCGACCGGCCCGGCCTGCTCTACGCCCTCGGGCACGCGGTGGCCGCGCTGGAGCTCTCGATCCGCTCCGCCCACGCGAGCACGCTGGCCGGGCTGGCCATCGACACGTTCTACCTGACCGAGGCCGACGGCACCCGTCCGGACGCCGCCCGCGGCGCCGCGGCGGTCCAGTCGCTGGCCCGGGCCGCCGGGCGGGACGCCGCAGCGGCCCATGTCACCGCGAGCTAGTGGCACCCGCGGCCGCCGGACCCTGGTCCCGAGCGAGCAGGTCGTCGACCTCGGCCGCGGTCGGCGGCTGCGCTCCTTGACGGGAGCAGACGATCGACGCGGCCGCCGCACCCCGGCGTAACGACTGCTCCAGGTCGAGCCCGCGGCCGACGTGACCGTCCAGGAAGCCGGCCATGAACGTGTCACCGGCACCGACGGTGTCGACGACGGTGGTGGGGAAACCCGCCACCCGGGTCACGCCACCCCCGGGCGCCACGGCCGCCCCCCCACCGGCCCCGAGCGTCACCACCGCCAGTCCCAGGCCGTACTGCTCCACCCAGCCGGCGGCGACCTCGACCGGGTCGCCACTCAGCCCGGCCCGGGCGAGGAAGCGGATGTCCTCGTCGCTGGCCTTCACGATGCCGGCCCGCCGACCGACCGCGACCAGCCAGGGCTGGACCTTGCTCCAGTAGACCTCCGGGTCGGAGATGACCGTCGGCCGCACGTTGACGTCGTAGGAGACACCGGACCGGACAGTGCTCATCCAGTCCAGGAGCACCTCCGCCCCGGGGCTGACCACGCAGGACAGCGAGGCGATGTGCAGCCAGTCGTCGGCGCCCAGAGCCGGCAGGTCGTCGGACTGCCAGCCGAAGTTGGCGGTGCCGTTGAAGTGGAAGGTGTAGCTGGCCACCCCCTCGGCGTCCAGGCTGACCACCGCGATCGAGGTCGCCTGCGAGGACTCGGTGGCGAGGTCCAGGCCCACGCCGGCGCGCGTGATGTGGTGCCGGAGCTGCACCCCGAAGGAGTCGGTGGACAGCCGGCCCAGGAACTGGGTGTCGTTGCCGAGCCGGCCGAGGGCGACGGCGGAGTTCATGGGACCGCCGGCGGACAGGGCGAGCCAGCTGGAGCGGAAACTGTCGTCGGTGTCGGACCGGTCCTGGACCAGGTCGATCAGGGTCTCCCCGCACACCACGAAGCGCGTCATGGGGAGAAACCTAGTGGTCACCACGGAAGTCCAGCGCCCCGACGTCCAGGTCCAGTGACGGCGGCCCGGGGGTGCGCCGCTACTGCACCCCCGGCAGCCCCGCGACTGCGCCCACCTCCTGCCTCAAGCTCTCGGCCAGCTCGTCCCAGTAGCGCGGCGGCAGGGCACGGTCGCTGATGTCGTCCAGCACGGCGGCCAGGGTGTACTGCGGATCGAGCTGCTGCATCCGTTCGGCGCAGCAGTTCTGCAGCGCACCCTGGCCGGCGATCCACGCGGTCACTCCGAGCAGCCCCAGCGGTCCCAGCGCCAGCGAGGCGGGTGCAGTGGCCACCGTCCGGGCCCAGACGCGCAGGTGGTCCTCCACCTCGTCCCGGGTCACCATGGACCAGGCCACGTCCCGCACGACCAGGTCCGCGGCCAGCACGGCCAGCAGTAGACCCTCGTCCTCGTCCGGACCCTGCGCGTCCGCGCAGCAGTGCTGGACCGTCTCCGCCATCAGCGCCGCCCGTTCCTCCCGGCCCAACGCCTCGACCTGCGTCGCCACCACGACCGCGCGGTCGGCCAACCGGGCCTCCTCGGCCTGTCCGGGACCGCCCACCTGCCGTTGCAGCTGACCCCGTCCGGGCTGCACGCTCATCCCGGCGTAGACCGCCTCGGCGGCCAGCGGGTGCGAGCCAGGGTCGTACGGGGTCCCCTCCGCCGGACAGCAGCCGCTCGAGCAGGTGAGCGACCACCAACGGCCGCCGGAGACCAGCAGGCTCTCGCGCACCGGCACCGTCACCTGCCGGGCGAGCCGTTCCAGCACGAGCCGCGCGTCGGCGTCCTCCTTCCCGTAGCCCGCGAGCACCAGCTCGTCGGCATCGTGCTGCGCGCCCAGACCGACGAGCTGTTCCGCGAGGCTGTCCGCCAGGCACGGCGGCGGCAGGTCCATCCGCGCCGTCAGCAGTACCCGTCCGCGCGCGGAGAAGATCACCACCACCGACTCCTCCGGGTGGAAGCCCAGCAGATAGGGGATCAGGGCGAGGAAGTCGGCGGGGCGTCGTACCCGCAGCCGGGTCGGTGCGGCCGGGCGAGGGTCTGGTCGTCTCATGTCGAGAGGATCAGGACGCAAGGTGCCGGTGTGCGCGTCGGTCCGTGATCTGTGGACGACCAGAAGACAGCCGCAGGCTGTGGACAAGTGGACAGGTCAAGGGCCACGGACGGGTGGGTCGGCCGGGGCAGGCCCGTCCCCGGCGGCCTATCCTCTGGCCATGGCTGAACTCACCGCTCGCGACGTCCGGGGCTGGGAGGTCCTCCGGCTGACCAGTGACCAGGTGAGCGTCGACGTGGTGCCGGCTCTGGGCGGCACGGTGACCGACCTGACGCGGCGCGCGGACGGCGCGTCGCTGCTGTGGTCCACCCCCTGGGGGCTGCGGCACCGGGGCTCGCTCCCGGTACCCGGCAGCTCGGAGGCGGTGATGCTCGACAGCTACCCGGGCGGCTGGCAGACCCTGTTCCCCAACGGCGGTGACACCGCCGTGGTGCACGGCGTGGAGTGGGGCCACGACGGCGAGGCGCGGGTCACCTGGCTGGAGTGGGAGCTGCGCGACGGTGCGCTGGAGCTGACCGGCCGGCTGGTCCGCTCGCCCTTCGCGCTGACCAAGACGGTCCGGGTCGAGGACGACACGGTCACGGTGACCGAGCACGTCACCAACCAGGGCGGCGAGCAGGTCGAGGTGATGTGGGGCTCCCAGCTCGCGTTCGGCGGCGACCTGATCGGGCCGGGCACCAGCCTCAGCACGTCCGCCAGCGTCGTCCGACCGGACCCGCGCACCAGCAGCGGCGCGAGCTATGAGGACCTGATGCCGTGGCCGCGCTCGCACGGCCCGCACTCGGTGGTCAACCTCTCCCGGCTGCCCGGCCCTGACGCCGGGGAGTCCCGGCTGGCCTACCTCAGCGACTTCGGAACGCCGACCCTCACCGTGCTGAACGCGGCGGGCACGCTGGGCGTCGACCTCACGTGGGACGAGAGCCGGCCCTACCTCTGGTACTCCCTCGAAGCGGGCGGGCGGGACGGCTTCCCGTGGTTCGGCAACGGCTACTTCCTCGCCCTCACCCCGTCGAGCAGCTGGCCGGCCCACGGCCTGCACGAGGTGCGTCGGACGTCCGCGACGGCACGCTGGGCCCAGCCGGGGGAACAGCTCAGCAGCCGGGTGAGCGTCCGCGTCCACCCGGACCGGAGCACCCGGCCGGCTGACGGGTAAGGCTGGACGCGTGAGGCTAGACACGCCTACGTGGCGGCCGCGCCGGTCACCTGGTTCACTGCCAGGGTGAACGAGACACCGGTGCTGTCGGGCACCCCCGTCCAGCCGACCGCCGCGGCCGGGCGGGAGACCCACGGCGACCTCGAGCCGCACGCCCGCGGACTGGCCGACCGGCTGAACGGGCTCCGCGCCGGCGTGCTGGGAGCCAACGACGGCATCGTGTCGGTGGCGGCGCTGGCCGTCGGGGTCGCCGGCGCCACCCCACAGCTCGCGCCGGTGCTCACCGCCGGTCTCGCCGGGCTGGTCGGCGGGGCCGTGTCGATGGCTCTGGGCGAGTACGTGTCGGTGAGCAGCCAGCGCGACAGCGAGCGGGCGCTCATCGTCCTTGAGGCGGCCGAGCTGGCGGCGACGCCGGAGGCCGAGCTGGACGAGCTGACCGAGCTCTACGCCGCCCGCGGGCTGAGCCCGGCCACCGCCAGGCTGGTGGCTGAGGAGCTGACGGCGCGCGACGCGCTCGCCGCCCACCTGGACGCCGAGCTGGGCATCGACCCCGACCACCTCGTCGACCCGTGGCGCGCGGCCCGGGCCTCGGCCGCGGCCTTCGTCCTGGGCGGGCTGCTGCCCCTGCTGGCGGTACTGCTGCTGCCGCTGGAGGCCAGGGTCGCGGGCACGGCCGCGGTCGTGTTGCTCGCGCTCGCCGGGACCGGCGCGGCCGGAGCCCGGCTGGGCGGCAGCACCGCGCTCCGGCCCACGCTTCGGGTGGTGCTGGGCGGCGCGCTCGCCCTCGCCGCCACCTACGCCCTCGGCCGGCTCCTCGGCACCACCGTGCTGGGCTGACGGGCCTGGCCTGGGGATCGGCCGCGGGATCGGCCGCGGGGGCGGTGGCCGCGGGGACGCTTGCCCGGACCGGGCACCCTGGTCCCATGCCGAGTGCGTTCGCCCGCCCCCTCAGAGCCGCCGTGGTCATGCTGGTCCTGCTCGGCATCCTCTGGGTGCTCGAGCTGGTGGACCAGGCCAGCGGCAACGCGCTCGACCAGTACGGGATCCACGCCCGCGAGCTGGACGGGCTGCCCGAGATCTTCACCGCGCCCTTCCTGCACGCCGGCTACGCGCACCTGGTGAGCAACTCCGTGCCGTTCCTGGTGCTGGGCTTCCTGGTGCTGTTGGGCGGAGCCGTCCGCTGGCTGGTGTCGTCCCTGGTCTCGATCGTGAGCTCCGGGCTCGTCGCCTGGCTGCTGACTCCGGCCAACACGATCGTGCTGGGGGCCAGCGGGCTGATCTTCGGCTGGCTGACCTACCTGCTCGCCCGAGGGCTGTGGTCGAGGCGGCCGGGGCAGGTGGTGCTGGCGGTCCTGGTGCTGCTGGTCTACGGCAGCCTGATCTGGGGCGTGCTGCCCGGAGCGGCCGGGATCAGCTGGCAGGCCCACCTCGGCGGCGCGGCCGGCGGGGTGCTCGCGGCCTGGCGGCTGCACCGGCGTGCGGACCTGGGCCCGACCGTTCGGCGGCGTTACTCGTCGGCGTCCTCGTAGGAACCGTCCTGCTCGTCGGCCCCTTCGCTGAGCAGGGCGGTCAGCTCCTCCAACGCCTGTCGGGCGCGCCGCACGTCGTCGGGGTCCAGCCCGGGCCGAGTGGGCGTGACCTCGGCGAAGAAGTGCTCGAGATCGGCAGCTGTCCGGGACGCCCGCGGCCACCCGAAGGTGCCGGCGGAACCGACCACCTGGTGCGCGGCGGCGAGGGCGGCCACGCGTTGCGGCTCGAGCAGCTCGCCACCTTCAGCCGCCCGCACGGCTTCGTCGATCACCGAGGATCGGGCGAGGTTGGCCTGTGCAGCAGACTTCGCGAGACCACGGAGCACCGCGGCGACCGCGTCGACGCGCTCCTCGGGTGAGGGGACGGACAAGCACGCTCCTTCCGCTACCACCCGAGCAGTTGGGCCACCTCCGCCGACAGGGTCATCGGATCGAAGGGCTTGCCTATTACACCCGAAGCAGGCAGATCTTTCCACTCCTCGCGGCTGTCACCACCGACCTTGGCGGTCAGGAAGATGACGGGGATGTCCTGCGTCCTCGCCTGCGCCCGGAGCTCGACCAGCGTGCTGGGCCCGTCCTGACCCGGCATCATCACGTCCAGGAGCAGAGCGTCGGGCAGCTCGCGGGCGGCCACCTCGAGCGCCTCGGCTCCGGAGGCGGCCGTCAGCACCTCCCAGCCGCCCACCATCTCCAGTGCCGCCTTGGCCACCTCCCGCAGCAACGGGTCGTCGTCGACGACCAGAACCCGTCGGACCATCGACCGACCCCCCTTCCCCGCACGCAGCGGCGTTGTCGGGCGGGTGGCCGGGGCTGTGCGCACCTGGGCGACGTCAGTCATGCTAGCGGGCCCCGGATGGTAGCGTCACGGGCATGGGGAGCCAAGTGCACCTCCAAGATCCGGGGGCTTGGCGATACCGAACTCAGAGCGTGGCCACGGTGCTGGCGGTGCTCCTCCTCGCGCTGCTGTTGTTCAGTAGCCTCCCGGCCGACATCCGACGGATCGGTAGCGGTGTCGGACTGATCGCGGTGGGGCTGAACGCTGCTCTGGCCTGCCGGCGTCGCGCGCTGATCCCCGTTCAGGCTCCCTCCCCCAGCGCCGGCCTGGAGCCGACGGACCGGACGCGGAACAACCCGAACCGCCGCCGGCGCCGCGCCTGGACGCTGTGGTCCTTGGCCTGCGTCTCGGGTGCCGTGAGCAACCTCGGCCTGATGCTCACCGGCGCCGAGGCGGTGCGGCGGACCGTCGCCCCGAGCGACATCGCCCTGCTGCTGACCTTCGTCCTCGCCACGGCCGGAATGGTGAGCTTCCCGCGGATCCGTCGCCGCGGCGCCGACCTCGCCCGGATGCTGCTCGACGGGGTCGTGATCGGCGGGTCGATCCTCGCAGTGGTCATCATGCAGATCGGCACCGCACTGTCGGGGGTGAACGCGGCGAACTACGCCGTCAACCTCGCCACCCCGATCCTCGACGTGGTGGTGGCCACCCTGGCCATCCTGCTGTTCACCCGCAGCGCTCCCGCCGACCGCTTCACCCTCGGTGCAGGCGCCCTGGGGTTCATCCTCTTCGCCGTCTCCGACCTCCTCTACGCAACGACCCTGCTCACCGCCGGGCACTTCTCGCTGGGGACGCCGACCGACCTCGGTTGGCTGGCGGGCTACTTGCTGATGGCCTGGGGCGTCCGGCACCCACGAGCCCTGACGGCTTCGCGCCACGCCAGCACCACCGAGACCTCGCCGGTGAGCGGCACCGCCACCGTGATGTCGATCTTTCTCGGCGGGGCGCTGATCGGTCTGGTCGTGCTCCGCGGCTCCGAGATCAGCGTGGCCACCGCCGCGTTGTGGGTCGTGGTGCTGCTGGCCCTGCTGGGCCGTCAGTTCTTCCTGGTGGTCGACAACGAGCAGCTCCGGCGCACGCTCGAGCAGCGGGTGGTCGAGCGGACCCGCTCGCTGCGCCAGGTCACCCGACGCAGCGACCTCGTGGTCTCCTCCGTGGGTGACGGCATCTACGGCGTGGACCGCTTCGGGCTGATCACCTTCGTCAACCCCGCTGCGGCGACGGCACTGGGCTATGAGTCCGTCGAGCTGATCGGGCACGACGCGTACCGGACCTTCCACTCCCCGGCCGCCGTCGACGTCGCCTACCTGGGCGAGGACTCCTACCTCGCCCAGGCGATCCGCGACGGCGTGATGACCAGCGGCCAGGAGGACACCTACCTCCGCGCCGACGGCCGTGAGATCCCGGTCGAGGTGACCGCCACCCCGCTGAGCGACGACGGCACCACGCTGGGGGCCGTGGTGGTCTTCCGCGACGTCACCCAGCGCCGCGAGGTGGACCGGCTGAAGAACGAGTTCGTGTCGATGGTGAGCCACGAGCTGCGGACCCCGCTGACCGCGATCCGCGGCTCGCTGGGTCTGCTGGCCGGCGGCGCGCTCGGCCCGCTGACCCCGACGGCCACGCGGATGGTGGACATCGCCCTGGTCAGCAGCGACCGCCTGACCAGGCTGATCAACGAGATCCTCGACCTCGAGCGGATGGAGGCGGGCGGGCTGCCGCTGGAGCTGGGCACCTACCCCGCGCTCGCGCTGATCGACACCGCGATGGGCCAGGCCTCCGTGCTGGCCCACGAGGCCGGGGTGAACGTCCGCGTCGTCCGGACCGACGGCGAGGTGGTTGCCGATGCCGACCGGGTGGTGCAGACACTGCTGAACCTGCTGGGCAACGCCATCAAGTTCTCCGAGCCGGGCCAGGAGGTCACCGTCCAGTCGGCGGTCCGCGGCCGGTTCGTCGAGTTCGAGGTGTCCGACACCGGGCGCGGCATCCCCGAGGACAAGCTGGAGACCGTCTTCGCCCGTTTCCAGCAGGTCGACTCCTCCGACGCCCGCGAGAAGGGCGGCTCCGGTCTGGGACTGGCCATCAGCCGCAGCCTGGTCGAGCGCCTGGGCGGGCGGATCTGGGCCGAGAACAACAGCGCAGGCGGGGCGGTCTTCCGCTTCACCCTGCCCGTCCCGGTGCGCACCGAGCCCGGTCCGGCCCCTGCCGCGCCGAGCACGCCGGCCGGGAACGCCGTCGCCGTCGATGGCGACCTCGACGACGACGACGGAGACGACGACCCGTTCGACGACCGCGCCCTCGAGGCCCAACCCGCCGAGTCCGCCCACTGACGGCCCGGTCGAGGCTGACCCTCCGTCCCCACCCGCGAGCCACCATCGATGTCGAGCAGCCGCTCGGACACCCCCCAACGCCTCCGGAGGAACCTCACCCGTGTCGACCCCGCACGCCCCGACGAGCGGCCCCGTGATCCGGCTCAGCCACGGCCACGGACACGGCCCGACGACGCTCGCCGCCTTCGACGCCGCCCTGCTGTCGGCCGGCGTGGCGGACTTCAACCTGCTGCGGCTCAGCTCGGTCATCCCGCCCGGCGCCCGCGTCGAGGTGGTGACCCCGGACGGCCAGATCCGGGGTGAGCACGGCGACCTGCTCTACTGCGTCTACGCCTGCGCCACCGCCGACCGACCGGGCACCCACGCGTGGGCCGGCATCGCCTGGGCGCTCCGGCCGGACGGGTCGGGCGCCGGGCTGTTCGTGGAGCACCAGGCCGACAGCCGGACCGGCCTCGAGGCTGCCCTCAGCGCCACCCTCGGCGCGATGGTGACGTCGCGGCCGGAGGCCTACCAGGAGTCGGGCCGGGTGCTCGCCGACGTGCGATGTACCGACCTGCCCGCGGCGGCCGTCGTGGTCGCGAGCTACCGGACCGTCGGCTGGGGCGACCCGCCGCCCCCCGCGCGGTCGAATCCTCTCGCGGCGACGACGGGCGGTGCCCGGTGAAGCGTCGCCAGCAGGTCGCGCAGTCCACCGAGCTCGGCGAGCGGGGGGCCTGGTGCTTCACCCTCGAGCTCGTCGTCGAACCCGAGCTGGTGCTGGTGTTCTGGGAGCTGTACGAGGCGGCCTTCGGCGGGCTGCGCACCCGCTCGATGGCTCGGCAGGTGCTGACCGAGGAGGAGTTCGGTGCCCAGATGGTCAACCCGGACGTCCGCAAGTACGTGGCCTGGACGGCCGACGGCGATCCGGTGGGCATGTGCGTGGTGACCACGGACCTCACCACGGTGCCGTGGATCAGTGCCGAGTACTTCGCGGCCCGCTATCCGGAGCACTGGGAGAGACGTGCGATCTGGTACATCACCTTCCTGCTCGCCCACCCGACCCAGCGCCACAGCCGCTTCCTCGACCACATCGTCGATGTCGGGGTCGGCGAGCTCGTGGAGGAGGGAGCGATCTGCGCGTACGACATGTGCGCCTACAACGACGCCGAGCTGGGACTGAGCCGACGCGTCGCCGAAAGCTTCCGGCGGACCACCGGCGCGGTCTCGGTGCCCTCCGACGTGCAGAGCTACTACACCGTGGACTTCTCCTCTCCGGCGGCCCCGGAAGCAGCAGACCCCACCCCGGCGTCGCCCGCCGCGGCCCGGCTGGGCAACGAGGTGGTCCAGATCGGCCCTGCCGACGCCGCCGCACAGAGAACGATGGGTACCGTATGAGCATGCCGAACGGGTCCCCAGCTGCGGAGTCGCCGCCCGAGCCGGGTCGGGTCGCGGTCGTGATCGAGGACGACGCCGACATCCGCAACCTGTTGCAGGCCATCCTGGAGCAGGCGGGCTTCAGCACCCACGCCTGCGAGGACGGCGCCGTCGGCATCGAGGCCATCCGCACGTACCAGCCCATCCTGACCACCCTGGACATCAGCCTGCCGGGCATCGACGGCTTCGAGGTCGCGCGTCAGATCCGGAGCTTCAGCACCACCTACATCATCATGCTGTCAGCCCGCGACGAGGAGATCGACACCCTGATGGGCCTCGACGCCGGGGCTGACGACTACCTCACCAAGCCCTTCCGGCCCCGGGAGCTCCGGGCCCGGATCGAGGCGATGCTGCGGCGCTACCACGCCTCCACCGCCGAGCAGGAGGCACCGCCGCCCACACCGGTCGGCACGGTGGTACCGGCGCCAGCTGGGACCGCGGAGACCGCGGACACCGCCGCCGTCGAACCCGAGGAACCGGGTTGGCTCAGCCACAACGGCCTGCGGATCAACGAGGAGATGTGGCTCTGCGACGTGGACGGCTCGCCGGTGGAGCTCACCCGCAGCGAGTTCGACCTGCTGCTCGCCATCATGCAGGGCGCCCGTCGGGTCATCTCGAAGGAGAGCCTCGCGCTGGAGCTCCGCGGCGACTACGCCACGACCGGCTACGTCTCCGACTCCGACAAGCGGGCCGTCGAGGTACACATGGCCAACCTGCGCCGCAAGCTGAACGACCCCGTCGGCTCCCCTCGCTTCATCGAGACCGTCCGCGGTGTCGGCTACCGGCTGGCCGACGCCAGGCGCGCTGCGCGTCGCTGACCCACCCGGGTCAGGAGCCGACGGTCCCCAGCTCCCGACGGGCCGTCTCGGCCTGCTCGAGCAGCTGAGCCAGCAGCCCGTCGATCTCGGCGGGGCCGGCTGAGGTCAGGACCGAACGCAGTCGCCGGACCGCGGCCGACAGTTCGGCCCGTCCCACCATCGTGCTGCTCGACTCGAGGCTGAGCAGGGCCACGTGCGCGGGCTCGAGCTGAGCGGTGAGGACCAGCTTCTCGATCTTGGCCAGCCGTCCGTCCAACAGGTCCAGGAAGTCCCGCCGGAAGCGGTCCATCATGTCCTGCTCCTGGCTGGTCATGTCCCAGCGGCGGGAGGGGGGAGCTTTCGGCTCCTGCGTCATCAGGTCGCTCCCGGGCCGGACCCGCAGACCGGGGCGCGGCCACTGCTGAGGCGGACGCGCCCCGGAACGCCTGGCGTCCCCCGGGACGCACTGGGAGTCGAGAAGGAGCCCAGGAGCTGGACCGGGCTCCTTCCGGACGGCCGCCGGACGCGAGACAGAGTTCCCCCCGAAACCTGCCCCGGCGACGACCACCTCTGGGAGGACGCGGCCTCGGATCCCCGCCACGTCATGTGCCCGATCCCGGGACCGAGCCGGGCTGCGACGCGCTACGGCGGCCACCGACCTGACGGTCTGCCGTGGTAGTCATCTGCAGTCCTCCTCGCGCAAGGTCAGGGCCATCGTGAGGCCCCGACGCCAGGACCCCCCGATCCCGACAGCGATGATCCTGCTCCGCCGGTCTCTGGGCGTCGACAGGATTGGACAAAGCCAACCTCAGGATCTGCTCAGGATCACCTGAGGAACCCCATCCGCGAACGGGCCCGGAGACGAAAGCACGGGCTCGGAAGCACTCGTGCCTCCCACCCGTGGGTAGGAGGCACGTGCTTTCCCGAGTGCGACGTACGCCGGCGCGGTACGCTCTCTCCCCCAAGAGGAGAACGTCTTTCGGCTCCGGATCCCCGAACGTCTACTGACACATTTGCCCTTTCACGGGACCTCTGTCGACAACTTGTCCACTTCTGGCCATGTCCAATACAGGACATCGACCCATCCGATCACCCGACGAGCAACGTACGGATGTCCTCCGCGGTCAGCGCCGTGCCGGCCATGCCGTCCTCGCCGAGGACCGAGTCGAACAGCTCGCTCTTACGGGCCTTGAGCTCCATCACCTTCTCCTCGATGGTGTCGGTGGACACCATCCGGTAGACCAGCACCGTCTTGGTCTGCCCGATCCGGTGTGCGCGGTCGACCGCCTGGGCCTCCGCCGCCGGGTTCCACCAGGGATCGAGCAGGAAGCAGTAGTCGGCCTCGGTCAGGTTGAGCCCGAACCCGCCCGCCTTGAGGCTGATCAGGAAGACCGGCGCCGCACCGTCACGGAACCGCTGCACCACGCGGTCCCGGTTCCGGGTCCGGCCGTCGAGGTAGGCGTAGTCGATCCCCGCCGTCTCCAGCCGCTGCCGCACCCGGCCGAGTAGACCGGTGAACTGGCTGAAGACCAGCGCCTGGTGCCCCTCGGCCACCAGCTCGGTGAGTTGGTCCACCAGCAGCTCGATCTTCGCCGACGGCACGCCCGCGTGCGCCGGGTCGACCAGGGAGGCGTCCAGGCTGAGCTGGCGGAGCAGCGTCAACGAGGCCAGGATCGTGAAGCGGTTGGCGTCGACGTCCTCGATCAGCCCGAGCACCTTCTGCCGCTCCCGCTGCAGGTGGGTCTGGTACAGCCGCAGGTGTCGCGGCGCCAGCACGACGTCGACGACCTGCTCGGACTTCGCCGGCAGCTCCGGGGCCACGCTCTCCTTGGTCCGCCGGAGCACGAGCGGCCGGATCCGGCGGCGCAGCTGGTCGAGCTTCGCGCGGTCGCCGCCACGCTCGATGGGCCGACGGTAGAACTCGCTGAAGCGGTCCGGGTCGGGAAAGAGGCCGGGCGCGGTCAGCGAGAGCAGCGCCCACAGGTCCATCAGGTTGTTCTCCAGCGGCGTCCCGGTGACGGCCAGGGTGAACGGGGCCGCCACCCGGCGCGCGCTGGCGTAGGTCTTGGCCCGGTGGTTCTTGACGAACTGGGCCTCGTCGAGGACGAGGCCGCCCCAGGTCTGGCCGGCCCAGACCTCGACGTCGATCCGCAGCAGGGCGTAGGAGGTGACCACGAGGTCGGCCCCGGCCGCCAGCTCGGCCACCGACGGCCCCCCGGCGCGGCTGCGCTTCACCTCCGACTCGCTCACCACCGCCACGCGGAGCGAGGGCGCGAAGGTCGCAGCCTCGCGCTTCCAGTTGGACACGACGCTGGTCGGCGCGACGACGAGGAACGGTCCGGTTGACCCGGGGTCCGCCGGTCCGGGGTGAGCCGCGTCCCTGGCCCGGGCGTGGCAGACCAGCGCGAGCGCCTGCAGCGTCTTGCCCAGCCCCATGTCATCGGCCAGGACGCCGCCCAGCCCGTGCGACCACAGGTGGTGCAGCCAGCGGTACCCCTCGACCTGGTAGGGCCGCAGCTCTGCCCGGAGCGTGTCCGGCACCGGAACCGGTTCGACCGGCGTTGCCGCGCCCAGACCCCGGACCGCGCTCGTCCATCGGGCGGAGGACTCGAGCACCGAGCCCAGCTCGACCAGGTCCTCCCAGAGGCTGACCGAGGAGCGGCTGATCCGCAGCTCACCCGCCCCCGCATCGGCCACCGTCGCGTCGGTCAGGGCCTGGGACTCCTTGATCAGCTCGCGCAGCCGGCGCAGCTCGGGTCGGTCGAGGCTGAAGTAGACGCCGGTCTCCAGCACGAGGTACTCCTCGTCGCGGATCAGGGCGACGAAGAGCTGGTCGAACGGCACCGCCTCGCCCTCGAGCGACACCTCGATGTGCAGGTCGAACCAGTCGGCGGACCCGTCCCGCTCGACCGCGGCGACCGCGACCGCGGGCTCGGCCTCGCTGCGGCGGTAGTCCACGACCTGACCGGCCAGCACGACCGCCACCCCGGCCAGCTCCAGCGCCGGCAGCGCCTCGTCGAGGAAGGTGAGGGCCGCGGACCCGGCGAACACCGCCCTGACGACCGGCTTCGGGGCTCTGGCCGGCCAGCCCGTCCCGGACGCGGCAGCGACCAGCTCGGCCTCCGCGCTGAGGTCGCGACCAGGGCTCGGCCGGCGGGGACCGTCCAGAGGGAAGCTCTGGACGCCGTCGTCCCGGTCGTAGCGCGCCGACCAGGTCAGCTCGACCCGCGGTCCGGGCGCAAAGGCGACGGTGAGCTCCAGCGTCGGCGCGACGTAGCGGGGCAGGTCCACGGACCCGTCGACGGAGGTGACCGACACCGCGTGCCGCAGCTCGGGGACGAACTCGGCGAGGAAGCGGCTCTCGTCACCGGCCGGCACCACCAACGGACGCGCCTCGACGACGAGCTGGCGGAGCTCACGGCTCAGCATCGACCCCAGCCGCGCCACCACCAGCTCCTCGACCCCGTCCGCGGCCGGGGACACCGTGAAGACCCCGTGCGCCGGCTCGCCCAGCACCCCGACCGCGGGCAGCTCGAGACGATGCTCACCGACGACGACCCGGGGGCCGACGAGCAGCCCGGCCGCACCGGAGCGACGGACGTCGAGGCTCACGGACGCGGGGTGCGCCGCCCGGAGCGGGCCACGTAGCGGCTTGGCGGCCAGCAGGTCGACACCGACGCCTCCGGCCTGCTCGAGCAGGGACCAGAAGGCGCTCGTGACGGTGCCGAGCGAGAGCCAGGGGGTGCGAGGCAGCGCGTAGCGGGCGCCGGCCCCGGCGGCGGCCCGGAACTGCAGCAGCAGCTCGCGGTGCTCGGGCAGGTAGGTCGAGGTGACGTGGTCGAGGTCTTCCCAGGAGATGCCGCTGCGGACCCAGCCGCCGCCGCGGCCGGGCCGGGTCGGGCGGACCCGCAGGTCCTGACGGCCGGCGTAGCCACGGAACGCGGGGATCCGCTCGACCTCGAACTCGAGCGCGAGCGGCAGGGCGGCGGTGGCGGGCTCGACCCGGGGGGCCGCGAGCAGCCGGGTCAGCGCCTTCTCCCACTCCGGCCGCTCGATCCGCTGCCGGACCGACGCGGTGTGCCGGGCCACGATCAGCACCGCCGCGGCGTGCTTGCAGTCCAGCGCGACCGGGCAGGTGCACTGGCTGCGGTACACGGTGGTGGCACCGGACCGGGAGGGGGCCAGCTGGACCGTCACCTCGTACGCGTCCCGGTAGGTGCCCCGCACCTGGCCGGTCACGGTGAGGGACTCCTCGTCCAGCGCGACCTCGCCGACGTGGCCGGAGCGGGCGTACACCATCCCCCGGGCAAAGGCCCCGCTGCCGACCATGGCCCGGATCTCGTCGTTGCCCAGCAGGTCGTCCCAGGACGGGGAACCCGCGGCAGCCGGGACTTCGGAGGACGACACGCGACGATGCTAACCGCGGCCACCGACGGTTCCGCCGAGCGCGGGCGACCCCGCGGCGACCGCGTCCGGGCCGGGTGCGAGAGTGAGACGGACGGCGTACCTCGCCGCATCTCAGCACCCGCCACGGGCGGGAGAATCGAGACGGAGGACCGATGAGCGAAGCACCCAGCGAAGGCGCAGCAGACCTCGAGGGCCCGGCCGACGGCGGCGCCGACGGCATCACCGGCATCCAGGACGGCGGAGCCGACGGAGGCGCCGACGGCGCAGCCGAGGGCCCCGCTGACGGCGGAGCCGATGGCACCCCGGGCGTTCAGGACGGCGGAGCCGACGGAGGCGCGGATGGCGGCGCCGACGGTGGAGCCGAAGGCCCTGCTGACGGCGGAGCCGACGGCACACCCGGCGTCCAGGACGGCGGTGCCGATGGTGGCGCCGACGGCGGTGCGGACGGTGGGGCCGAGGGTCCTGCCGACGGCGGAGCCGACGGCACACCCGGCGTCCAGGACGGCGGAGCCGACGGCGGGGCGGGCTAGTCAGACCTTGACCACCCCGCACCACGACGGTGTGCCCAGCCCCCGGGCTGGGCACACCGTGCCGTCTCCCGTTCTCCCCCGACTGATCTCGGTCGATGCCGCGAGCTTCGCGACCGCCTACTGGGGCCGGCAGCCGTTGCTCTCCACCGCGGCTCAGCTACCTCTGGCCTTCGACGACCTGCTCAGCGCCGACACCATCGACGAGCTGGTGTCCGAACGCGGACTGCGGACCCCGTTCCTGCGGGTCGCCAAGAGCGGCACCACGCTGGCCGAGCGCAGCTTCACCGCCCCGGGTGGCGTCGGGGCCGGCATCACCGACCAGGTCAGCGACGACAAGCTCGTCGGCCTCTTCGCCGACGGCGCCACGATGGTGCTGCAGGCGCTGCACCGGGTCTGGCCCCCGATCCTGCAGCTCTGCCAGCAGCTGGCCGGCGAGCTGGGGCACCCGGTCCAGGCCAACGCCTACGTGACACCGCCCCAGAACCAGGGTTTCAGCAACCACTACGACGTGCACGACGTCTTCGTGCTGCAGATCGAGGGCGAGAAGCGCTGGCGCATCCACGCCCCGGTGCACGAGTCGCCGCTGCGCGACCAGCCCTGGACCGACCGACGGTCGGCCGTGACCGCCCGGGCCGCCGAGGAGCCGCTGCTCGAGGCGGTGCTGCGGCCGGGTGACTGTCTCTACCTGCCCCGTGGCTACCTGCACGCCGCCACGGCCCTCGGCGGCGTCAGCACGCACCTGACGATCGGCGTCCACACCTGGACCCGCTACGCCCTGGCCGAGCAGCTGGTGGCCCAGGCGCTGCGGACGGTAGCCGGGGACCCGACCATCCGGCAGTCACTGGCCCTTGCGATCGACCTGGACGAACCGACGGAACTGCGCGCCGAGACCGGCGCCGTCCGAGCCGCCCTGGTGGCCGCGCTCGAGCGGACCGACCTCGAGCAGGCCACGTCGGTGCTGCGGGCCGGCAGCCGTGGCAGTCAGCGTGCCGCGCCCGTCGGTCCGCTCGCCCAGCTGCGGACCGCCGAGAGCCTCGACGACGGCACGGTGCTGGTGCTCCGGGAACACCTCGCCGCCACTCTCGACCAGACGGGCACCCGCACGGTGCTGCGCAGCCGGGCCGGTGACCTGCCCGTCGCCGAGGAGGACCTGCCGGCGGTGAAGGCGCTGCTGGACTCGGGCCGGGCCGTCGTGGCCGACCTCGGGGCCGATCTCGCCCGGCGGCTGATCTTCGCCGGGGTGCTGACCGGGCCGCCGACTGCGACGGAGTGACTCGTTGGTGATCCGCTGCGCGGACGCCGCAGGCCGCCGGGCCGACCCGCTCGCCGGCACCGCTCCCCCGGCGGACCGCTGGCTGCTGCTGGAGCACCCGGGGCCATGGCCGGTGGACGCCCTCGCCGGCGCGGGTATCGACGCGGAGCTGCTCGCCGACCTGACCGGGACCGCCGCGCGTGGCCGGGCGCGGATCCTGCTGGTCCGACGGCCCGGGCGGACCGCTCGACCCGACTCGCGCCGCTGGCTGCTGGTCAGCACCGGTGCCGCGACCGTCGCCGGTCACTGGACCACGGGTGCGGACCTCCGTGGTGCGCTGGCCGCACTGAGGGTGCCGCCGGTTCCGGCGACCTCCTCGGGGACCGCCGAGCCCGTGCTGCTGGTGTGCGCCCACGGCCTGCACGACACCTGCTGCGCGGTCCGCGGCCGACCGGTGGCGGCAGCGCTGGCCCTACGGTGGCCGGAGCTGGTCTGGGAGTGCAGCCACGTCGGCGGTGACCGCTTCGCGCCGAACGTGGTGGTGCTACCGGACGGCTTCTACTACGGCGGCCTGGACCCGGCCGACGCGGTCGAGGTGGTGGCCGCGCACCTCGGGGGCCGGGTGAGTGCCAAGGCGCTCCGGGGCGCCGCCCGCTACCCGCCCGCCCAGCAGGCGGCGGTGGTCGCGGCCTTCGCGCGGTACGGCCCCCTGCCCGCCGCAGGGGTGGCCGTCACGGGGGCCCGGCACGAGGGCGGGTACGGCACCACCGACTCGCGGACGTTCGTCGAGCTGGCGGTCCGTGGGGTGGCCGGCCCGGTCCGGGCCGAGGTGGTCGCCCGTCGCCGGCCGCCGGCGCAGCTGACCTGCCGGGCGGCGTATGAGACCGTCGCCACCGAGTACCGCGTCGAACGCCTCGGCTGAGGCCCGAGACCTGGCGGGCCAGAACAGCAGAATGGGCCGGTCAGCGTCTCCGCCGTCCGACCCACCTACCACTGGAAACGCTGTTCGATCCCCCGATTGTCCCCTCGTCACCAGTCGTCAACAGGCGAAAGGCTACGGGACCGTAGGCCTCGTGCACAGAGGAAACAGCGCAAGTGTCCTCATTAGGACATGTCCTCATGAGGACATGATTGACCGATGGCGACCGCAGGCCGCGGCTCGGTACTTTCGGCAGGAGTGTCGAGGAGATGGTCCCCCGAGCGTCCTCTCGACACTCCCACGCGCTGCCTGCGCCGCACCAGGGACTTTGGACCCGACCTCAGAGCCGGACCCGGAGGATCTTGTCGTCGTGCGGGCCGGGGCTGGTGCGTCCGTCGGTGTTGCTCGTGGTCACCCAGAGCGACCCGTCAGGAGCGTGCACCACGTTGCGGATCCGGCCGTGGTCACGGGCGAAGTAGGCCTTCGGCTTGCCCGCCGAAGTGCCGTCCAGCGCGACCGCGAACAGGCACTGCCCCTGCAGCGCACCCACGAAGGCCGTCGACCGTGTGATCGCCAGACCGGACGGTGAGCAGCTGCTCGTGGGCGACCAGGTGGCGGCCGGTGACCGGTACCGGTCGTCGTCGGAGCGGCCCTCGACCACCGGCCATCCGTAGTTTCCGCCGCGCCGGATCACGTTGAGCTCGTCGGACTTCTTCTCACCGAACTCGGTGGCCCAGAGCCGGCCGGCGGCGTCGAAGGCCAGGCCCTCGATGTTGCGGTGACCGTAGGACCACGTCCGGTTGCCGAAGGGGTTGCTCGGCGCCGCCCGTCCGTCGGTCCGGATGCGCAGCACCTTGCCCGCCAGGGAGGACGTGTCCTGGGCGAGGGCGGACCGCTCGGCGTCGCCGGTGGAGACGAACAGTGTCCCGTCGGGGGCGAAGAGCAACCGGCCGCCGTGATGGTGGGTGCTGGTCGGGATGCCGGTGAGCACCGCGCGCGGCCTGCCCACCCGCCCGCCGGCCACGCTCAGCCGGACCACCCGGTTGTCGGAGCTGCTCGTCACGTACGCGAACAGTGTGTCCGGGTCGCCGGGAGCCAGCGCCAGCCCGAGCAGGCCGCCCTCACCCAGACCGGACGGCGCGACGACGCCCCGGACCGTACCGAGGGTGGTCGTCCGCCCCTTGGGGGTCACCCGCAGCAGCCGGGCGGTCCCCCGCTCGCCCACCAGGGCGTCCCCCGAGGGCAGGAAGACGATCCCCCACGGGACCTCCAGGTCGTCCGCCACCGTGTCCGCCAGCTCCGGCTTCGGCGGGCCCGAGGGGGACGGGCTGCTGGCCGAGGGGCTGGGCGACGGGCTCGCCGAGCTCCTTGCCGGGGTGGGCGAGGCGGGACCGGTCGGGCTGGCGCTGCTGGACGAAGGGCTGGTCGACGCCGGGCCGGGCTGCGTGGCGGTCGCCGCCGGGTCGCTGCCGGTCGATGCCGCGTCCGTGCAGCCGGTCAGTCCGCCGAGAGCGAGCCCGGAGGCACCGAGAAGGAGCTGACGGCGGTTGACCATCTCCTGATTGTCCCCGGCCCGACCAAGGCGGACGCGAACGAGCCCGGCCCTGTCCGGCGTCGTCCTCGCCTCAGCGCACCGCCGGCTGCGGGGGCAGCACGTGGTCGGCGACCCGGTCGGTGCTCAGGCACAACGAGCAGACGTAGGCGTCGTGGGTCTGGCAGGCGGCCATGTCAGGACGCTCGTAGTCCTGGCGGCAGACGTGGCAGGTCATCAGCACCGCGGACGGGTTGCCGTACTCGTCGGTCATCGGCTCGGCGATCCCGTCGTCGGAGCGCAGCGGGTCGGCGGGGTCGACCCGGCGAAGGTAGTAGCGGCCCCGCGTGGCCAGCGCGAGGATCGGCGGCAGCACCAGCGCCAACCCGATCGCGACCAGCGGCGAGTACGGCTGGACGGCGTCGCCGAGCCCGCCGAAGAACGCCAGGATCGAGACGCCGGCCGCCACGACCATCGAGCCGAAGCCGACGGGGTTGACCGGGTAGAGCATCCCGCGACGGAACTCCGGCGCCACCGGCGACAGCTTCAGCAGGTACTTGTTGAAGGTGATGTCGGAGGCGACGGTGACGATCCAGGCCATCCCGCAGTTCGCGTAGAAGCCGAGGATGGTGTTGAGGAAGCTGAACATGTCGGCCTCCATCAGCACCAGCGCCACCGCCAGGTTGAAGGCCAGGAAGACCAGCCGGCCGGGGTAGTGCTTGGTGATCCGGGTGAACGAGTTGGTCCAGGCCAGCGAGCCGGAGTAAGCGTTCGTGACGTTGATCTTGACCTGGCTGATCACCACCAGGGCCACCGCGAGGGTCAGGGCCAGCCAGCCCGGCATCAGGTCGCGGTAGATCTCCAGGAACTGGTGCACCGGCTGGTTGGCCACGGTGGCGCCGTCGGCGATGTTCGCGATGATGTAGACCGCCAGGAAGAGTCCGATCACCTGCTTGATCGCTCCGAAGATCACCCAGCCCGGTCCCGCCAGGACCACCGCCCGCCACCAGCGACGGGAGTTCTCCGGCGTCCGCGGCGGCATGAAGCGGAGGTAGTCGATCTGCTCGGCGATCTGGGCGATCAGGGACAGGCAGACCCCGGCCGCGAGCATGATCGAGCCCAGGTTGGTCGAGCCCTGCCCGTCCTCGCCGCCGTAGGCGAAGAAGGTGGAGATCGACTCGGGGTGGCTGACCAGCAGGTAGACGAAGGGGATGACCATCAAGATCAACCACAGCGGGGTGGTCCACAGCTGCAGCGTCGAGAGCACCTTCATGCCGTAGATCACGAGCGGGAAGATGATCAAGGTCGAGACGGCGTACCCCGCCCAGAGCGGTACGCCGAGGCCGAGATTGAGGCCCTGGGCCATGATCGAGCCCTCGAGCGCGAAGAAGATGAAGGTGAAGGTCGCGAAGATCACGTTGCTGACGACCGAGCCGTAGTAGCCGAAGCCGCTGCCGCGGGTGATCAGGTCGAGGTCCAGGTTGTAGCGCGCGGCGTAGTAGGCCAGCGGGAAGCCGGTCAGGAAGATCACCACGGCGAACACCGCGATCCCCCAGAGGGCGTTGGTGGTCCCGTAGGCGATCCCGATGTTGGCCCCGATGGCGAAGTCGGCCAGGTAGGCGATCCCTCCGAGGGCGGAGATGGCCACCACGCCCGTGGTCCAGCGGCGGTAGTGCCGCGGGGCGAACCGCAGCGTGAAGTCCTCCAGCGTCTCCTTCGTCCCGGCGTCGCTGGCCGGACCGGCCTGCAGGGCGGGTTCGGCCGGAGGTGCGGTGTCTGAGGTCATGGCTGCTCCCGGGGGAAAGGAAATGAGGCTGCTACGCCTCAGCATCGAGAAGCGCCGTTACGCAGGAGTTCCCGCGGGGTAAAGAACGCAATCCCGTCCGCGACGGCCGCATCGGGACTGCTCCCGATCGGTCTCTCCCGCTCCACCTGCCACTTCCCGACTCGAAGGACACCACCATGCGGACCCCCACTCTCAGCGCCAAGCTCGGCGCGGAGTTCCTCGGCACCTTCTGGCTGGTCTTCGGCGGCTGCGGTAGCGCCGTGCTGGCCGCCACCTTCCTCAGCGCCGACAAGATCCAGCTCGGCATCGGCTTCGTCGGTGTCGCGCTGGCCTTCGGGCTCACGGTGCTGACCGGCGCCTACGCCTTCGGCCACGTCTCCGGCGGCCACTTCAACCCGGCCGTCTCCGTCGGGCTGGCGGTCGCCCAGCGCTTCCCGTGGAGAAACGTGCTGCCCTACGTCGTGACCCAGGTCGTCGCCGGGACCGTCGCCGCCGGCGTGCTCTACGTGATCGCCTCCGGCCAGCCGCGCTTCCAGCGCGGGGTCGGCGGCTTCGCCTCGAACGGGTACGGGGACCGTTCCCCCGGCGGCTACGGCCTGCTGGCCTGCCTGCTGGTGGAGGTGGTGCTCACCGCCGTCTTCCTCTACATCATCCTGGGTGCCACCGATGACCGCGCGCCCAAGGGTTTCGCCCCGCTGGCCATCGGACTCGGCCTGACGCTGATCCACCTGATCTCCATCCCTGTGACGAACACCTCGGTCAACCCGGCCCGCTCGCTGGCGGTGGCGTGGTTCGCCGGGGGCGGGGCGCTGGGTCAGGTGTGGCTGTTCCTCGTGGCGCCGCTGGCCGGGGCCGCCATCGCCGGGGCGTCGTACCACGCGATCGTGGGCCACGAGCAGGACGTGCCGGAAGAGCCCATCGCCAACAACCCGTGAGCCGGCCCCCGGGCCCGGCCCCCCGCCCGGCGGCTCGCGCTGAGCGCGCTTTTGGTCCAAGGTGGGAGCGCGACCAGACGGACACAACCGGCTGGTCGTCCCCCACCGGCTCGTCGGCTCGACGGGCTCACCGAAAGGAAGACGTCATGTCGGAGCCATCGCTCGGCGCCAAGCTCGGAGCCGAGGCCCTCGGTACCTTCTGGCTCGTGTTCGGCGGCTGCGGCAGCGCCGTGCTGGCCGCCAAGTTCCTCAGCAGCCCGGACAACATCCAGCTGGGCATCGGCTTCGTCGGCGTCTCGCTGGCCTTCGGCCTGACGGTGCTCACCGGCGCCTACGCCTTCGGGCACGTCTCGGGCGGCCACTTCAACCCCGCGGTCTCCGTCGGGCTTGCCGTGGCGCGGCGGTTCGAGTGGCGGCTCGTGCTGCCCTACGTGATCACCCAGATCGTGGCCGCCACACTCGCCGGGGCGGTGCTGTTCGCCATCGCGTCGGGCAAGGCCGGCTTCAGCGCGACCGGGAGCGGCTTCGCGTCCAACGGCTACGGCTCGCGCTCACCGGGCGGCTACAGCCTGCTCGCCTGCCTGCTGGTGGAGGTCGTGCTGACCGCCGTCTTCCTCTACATCATCCTGGGCGCCACCGACGACCGGGCGCCCAAGGGCTTCGGCCCCCTTGCCATCGGGCTGGGCCTCACACTGATCCACCTGGTGTCGATCCCGGTCACCAACACCTCGGTCAACCCGGCCCGCTCGATCGGCGTGGCCTGGTTCGCCGGCGGCCCGGCCCTGGCTCAGGTGTGGCTGTTCATCCTGGCTCCCATCATCGGGGCCGCTGTCGCCGGGGCGACGTACGCCGCGATCACCGGTGCTCGCGGCGCCGAGGTCGACGAGGGGATCGCCAACAACCCGTGACCGTCCTCCGCGAGGCCTGACGGCGCTTCGGAGGGGCGGCTACTGTGGCCGCATGGGGCCTCCCTCCCTGGCACTGCCGCCGGGCTCGGACCCGCGGCAGCTCACGCGCTACCTGCGGTCAGCGCACGACGCCTTCGTCAGCACCGGCCATCTGGACCGGTCGCTGCGACCCCTCGTGGTGGACTCGTGGCGCCGCAGCGTCGAGAGCGGCGTCGACCCGGAGTCCACGCTCGCCCCGATCCGGCTGGACGACGCGCGGCTGGCCCAGATCCGGGCCAGCCACCCGTTGGCGCTGGTGATGCCGGTCATCCGCCGCCTACTCGTGGACCCGGCCGCGGAGTCGGGGCTGCTCGTCGCGGTCAGCGACGCCGCGGGCCGGCTGCTGTGGGTGGAGGGTGACGTGTCACTACGGTCCCAGGCCGAGAGCATGCACTTCCTCGCCGGCGCGGACTGGAGCGAGGCGGTCGCCGGCACCAACGCGCCGGGGACCGCCCTCGCGCTGGACGCTCCCGTGCAGATCCTGGGCGCGGAGCACCTCTCGCGACCGGTGACCCCGTGGAGCTGCTCGGCCGTGCCGATCCACGAGCCCGACACCGGCGCAGTCCTGGGCGTCCTCGACCTCACCGGCGGGGCGGAGGTGGTCACCTTGCAGACCCTGACCCTGGTGCGGGCCACCGTCGCAGCCGTCGAGGCCGAGCTGCGACTCGAGCGGCTGCGCCCGGTCCGGCCCCGCTCGGTGGCGTCGGGCTGGACCTCACCGACCCTGTCCCTGCTGGGCCGCCGGAGTGCGCAGCTGGGCTACGGCGGCCACGACGACGGCTCGACCACCACCACCCTCAGCCCGCGGCACAGCGAGATCCTGCTGCTCCTCACCGAGGCGGACGGCGGCCTCAGCGCCGACCAGCTCGCGGTGGCGCTCAGTGAGGAGGACCACCCCTCGGTGACCATCCGGGCGGAGCTCTCCCGACTTCGGACGCTGCTCGGACCGGTTCGGCTGGGTTCGCGCCCGTACCGGGTGCTCGACGCGCTGCGCACCGACGTCGCCGACGTGCGTCGCGAGCTGAGGAGCGGTCGGGTGCGCCAGGCCGTCGCGGCCTACCGCGGGCCGGTGCTGCCGGCGTCGACCGCGCCCGGGGTGGAGCGGCTCCGCGACGAGCTGCACCAGCTGCTGCGCTCAGCGCTGTTGGGCGCGGGCGACCCCGACGCCCTGCTCTCCTTCGCCGACACCGCCCACGGCCGGGACGACTCCGAGGTCTGGCGGGCGGCGCTGACCGCGCTGCCGGCCAGCTCGCCCCGCTACGCCCAGGTGGCGGGCCACGTCGACCGGCTCGACCAGACCCTGGGCTGCGGCGCAACGTTGCTGCAACCTCGCCGGGCCTAGCCTCGCCGTAGGCGTGCCCGTCGCGGTCGCGCCCCTCCCGTCCAGCCCCGTCCCGTCCACACCTCAACGACAAGGAAGTCACCATGACGGTCTACGCAGCACCCGGAACCGACGGCAGCGTCGTCACCTACAAGTCCCGCTACGAGAACTGGATCGGCGGCGAGTGGGTGGCCCCGGTCAAGGGCCAGTATTTCGAGAACCCCTCGCCCGTGACGGGGAAGACGTTCTGCGAGGTCGCCCGTGGCACCGCCGAGGACATCGAACTGGCCCTGGATGCTGCCCACGCCGCGGCCCCGGCCTGGGGCAAGACCTCGGTCGCCGCCCGCGCGGTGATCCTGAACAAGATCGCCGACCGGATCGAGCAGAACCTGGAGATGCTCGCCGTCGGGGAGACCTGGGACAACGGCAAGCCCGTGCGCGAGACGATGGCTGCCGACCTGCCGCTGGCCGTGGACCACTTCCGCTACTTCGCCGGGGCGATCCGGGCCCAGGAGGGCCACCTGTCCCAGATCGACGACGACACCGTCGCCTACCACTTCCACGAGCCGCTGGGCGTGGTCGGCCAGATCATCCCGTGGAACTTCCCCATCCTGATGGCCACCTGGAAGCTCGCCCCCGCCCTGGCGGCCGGCAACTGCGTCGTGCTCAAGCCCGCCGAGCAGACCCCGGCCTCGATCATGCTGCTGGTCGAGCTGATCGCAGACCTGCTGCCCGCCGGCGTCCTCAACGTGGTCAACGGCTTCGGCACCGAGGCCGGCAAGCCGCTCGCCTCGTCCAAGCGGATCAAGAAGATCGCGTTCACCGGCGAGACCACCACCGGCCGGTTGATCATGCAGTACGCCAGCCAGAACCTGATCCCGGTGACCCTGGAGCTGGGCGGCAAGAGCCCGAACATCTTCTTCGAGGACGTCGCCCGCTCCGACGACGCGTTCTACGACAAGGCGCTCGAGGGTTTCGCGATGTTCGCGCTGAACCAGGGCGAGGTCTGCACCTGCCCCAGCCGGGGCCTGATCCAGAACTCGATCCTCGACCAGTTCCTGCCGGCCGCGACCGACCGGGTCAAGGCGATCGTGCAGGGCAACCCGCTGGACACCGCCACCATGGTCGGCGCCCAGGCCAGCAACGACCAGCTCGAGAAGATCCTGTCCTACATCCAGATCGGCACCGAGGAGGGCGCCCGGATCATCTGCGGCGGTGAGCGCGTCGACCTCGGCGGGGACCTCTCCGGCGGCTACTACGTGGCGCCGACGATCTTCCAGGGCAACAACAAGATGCGGGTCTTCCAGGAGGAGATCTTCGGCCCGGTGATCTCGGTGACCGGCTTCGAGGACTACGCGGAGGCGATCGAGATCGCCAACGACACCCTCTACGGGCTGGGCGCGGGCGTCTGGTCGCGCGACACCACCACCGCGTACCGGGCAGGCCGCGACATCCAGGCCGGCCGCGTCTGGACCAACTGCTACCACCAGTACCCGGCGCACGCGGCCTTCGGCGGCTACAAGTCCTCCGGCATCGGCCGCGAGAACCACCTGATGATGCTCGACCACTACCAGCAGACCAAGAACCTGTTGGTGTCGTACTCCCCGGACAAGCTGGGCTTCTTCTGATGACCCGGTTCGTCCATCGGAGGGTACGTTGACCGAGCGCGTCGCGGTCACGCCGGCGGCGGCGGAGATGATCCGCCGCCTGACGAGCGAGTTCGGGCCGGTGATGTTCCACCAGTCCGGCGGCTGCTGCGACGGGTCGTCGCCGATGTGCTTCCCGGCGGGTGAGTTTCTCACGGGCGACTCCGACCAGTTCCTCGGCGAGCTCGACGCCGGGACACCGGAGCCGGTGCCGATGTGGATGAGCAAGGAGCAGTTCGCCTACTGGCGCCACACCCACCTGACGGTGGACCTGGTGCCGGGGCGTGGTGCGGGCTTCTCGCTGGAGGGCCCGACCGGGTTCCGGTTCCTGATCCGGTCCCGGCTGCTCACCGAGGACGAGGTCTCCGGACTGTCCGAGGCCGACTCGGTGGGCGCCCAGCTCCGCCCCTGAGGTCACCTTCCGCCGACTTGTCAGAACTGGGTTGTCCTCTGGGGCAACCCAGTTCTGACAAGTCGGGTGGGGGAGGATGCGGGAATGGCGACCAACCACGGCACCGCGTCCTGCTCCCCCGAGGCGGTCTTCGCCGTCCTCGCCGACGGGTGGCTCTACCCCACGTGGGTCGTGGGCGCGTCCCGGATCCGCGACGTCGAGGCGTCCTGGCCGGCCGAGGGGGCCAAGATCCACCACTCGTTCGGGGTGTGGCCGCTGCTGATCAACGACAGCACCTCGATCCTCGAGTGGGACCCACCGCGCCGAGCGGTGCTCAAGGCGCGTGGCTGGCCGATGGGCTCGGCCAAGGTGGTGCTGGAGGTGGAGCCGACCCCCTCCGGCTGTCGGATGACCCTGCAGGAGGACGCCATCGAAGGTCCGGGCACCCTGCTGCCCAAGCCCGCCCGGGACGCGCTGATCCACGTCCGCAACACCGAGACGCTACGCCGGCTCACCTACCTCGCCGAAGGCCGAGCCGCAGGCCGTTGAGGTCGAGCCGCTCCGCGCTCAGAGGCGGCCGGTACGCGCGGCGGCCAGGACCGCCCGGGCCGCGTTCGAGCCGGGGGCGCCGTGCACGCCGCCGCCGGGATGCGCCGAGGCCGAGCCGAGGAACAGGCCGCGGACGGCGGTGTCAGCCCGTCCCGTGCCCGTGACGGGACGGAAGATCAGCTGCTGCTGCAGGTTGGCGGTCCCGCCCCCGAGCGCGCCGCGGACCAGGTTCTCGTTCCGCGCCTGCAGCTCGTAGGGCCCCAGCACCCGCCGGGCGATGATCCGGGAGGCGAGGTCGGGCGCGTACTTCTCGATCCGGGCCTGCATCCGGTCGGCGAACCGCTCGCACTCGTCTCGGTCCCAGCGGCCCGTCAGCCCGTCCGGACCGTCGTCGCGCCGGGCCTCCTGCGGGACGTGGGTGTAGGCCCAGAGCGCCTCGGTCCCGGCGGGTGAGCGGGTCGGGTCGGCCGTGGTCATCTGACCGACCAGCAGGAACGGCTCGGCCGGGATGCTGTGGCTGGTGATGGCGGCCTGGGCGCGGCTGAGCTGGTCCATCGAGTCGATGATGTGCACGGTCCCCGGCGCCGACGGCGGAGTGCTGGCCCAGGGCACCGGGCCGGACAGCGCCCAGTCGACCTTGATGGTGGCGGGGTCGAACTCGAACCGCGCCATCCCGCGCCGGACGCGGTCGGGCAGCTCGTCGTAGCCGACCAGGTCGCCGTAGAGGGCCGGGGCGGAGACGTCGGCCACCACCGCCCGCGCCTCGATCCGCTCGCCCGCGGCGGTGACGACCCCCTGGACCCGGCGTCGGTCGACCAGCACCTTGTCCACCCGGGTGTCGCACTGGATGAGGCCACCGCGGGCCACCAGCCGGTCGGCCATCGCCTGGGTGAGCCGCCCGGACCCCCCCTCGGGCACCGGGAAGCCGACGGCCTGGCCGCTCATGGCCAGCATCAGCCCCAGCAGACCCGACCCGGCGGAGTCCATCGCGATGTCGGCGTGCAGGGCGTTGCCCGCGATCAGCAGCTGGCCGTGCTCGGTCCGGAAACGGGCGCCACCCATCACCGAGGCCGGCTCCAGCAGGAAGCGGACGTAGTCGAACCCACCCACCTTCGGCAGCCTGGCCAGTGTCGACAGGGCCCCGCGCACGGGCGGGAAGGGCGTCAGCAGCGACCGAACGACCGAGGGCCCGATGATCTGCCAGGCCTCGTACAGCTCGCGCCAGGCCGCGCCGTCCCCGGGGCTGAGCTCGTCGAGTCCAGCGATGGTGTCCTCGGGGCGACGGTGCAGCATGGCCCAGGAGCCGTCCTGCTGGGGGTTGCCCAGCACGGCCGGGGCGTGCACCCAGCGCAGGCCGTAGTTCTCCAGCCCGAGCGCCGGAATGGTGGGGCCGGCCAGCGACAACGGGTAGAAGGCGCTGAACTCGTCGTGGACGAAGCCCCCGGCCACCCCGGAATCGTGCCGGACGGCCCCGCCCACGGTCGGCTGGGCCTCCAGCACCAGCACGTCCCAGCCGGCGTCGACCAGCAGGTTGGCGGCTACCAGCCCGTTGGGGCCGGCCCCGATGACCACGGCGTCCCGCGGCCTGCGGTGGCGCCCCACGCCCCCGGGAAGCGCGCCCATCGAGACGATCGTGGGGTTGGTGGCCACGTGAAGTCCTCCATCGGTTCCGGCGCAGGCGGCCGCGTCCGAACCGCGCCCGCACACCCGCCGCGTCGACGGTACCGGGCGGGCCAGCACGGCTACGCGCGGCCGGGGCAGGGCCGACGTCGGCCCGGTCACCGCCCGGCGCGCGCCGAGGGACGACCGGGGGTAGCGTGGGCGCAGGCCGTCCGGCCCGTCTGTTCTGTCTGCACCAACGAACGGGAGTCCGTCGTGTCGCGCAAGGTCATCTTCCTCGTCGGGACCCTGCTCGTCCTCGCCATCTACGGGGTGGCGGTGGCCGTAATGGTGACCACGACCGGCATCAACTCGATCCCGACCCCTGGCCGGGCTGTCGTGGCTGCGGTGGTCGCGATGTTCTCGACTCTGGGCATCTTCATCCTCGGCTTCATCCAGACGGCGACCGTCCCGGAGTAGTCCGGCGGGACGTGCCCGTCAGCGGTAGCGGCGGGCCTTCGAGTACGGCATGTACGCCATCTTGATGTACTCGACCTTCTTGCCCGGCCGGGGTGAGTGGATGACCAGCCCCTCACCGACGTAGATGGCCACGTGCGACGGCGTCTTGCCGTAGAAGAAGACCAGGTCGCCGGGCTGCAGCTTCGCCTTGGTCACCTTGGTGCCGCTGCGGGACTGCTGAGCCGCGGTCCTCGGGATAGCCACGCCGGCAGCGGCCCAGGAGGACTGGGTGAGACCCGAGCAGTCGAACGCCTTTGGCCCCTCGGCCCCGAACTTGTAGGGCTTGCCCAGTTGGGCCCGGGCGAAGTCGAGAGCGGTCTGGGCCGGCGCCTGGCTGGCCAGGTAGCGCACCGAGACCCAGCGGAGCTTCTTGGCGACCTTCGTCTGGGCGTACCCATTGCGGACCGGGCCGGTCAGGGTGAGGGGCCTGCCTTCGTTGATCCGGCCGACGGAGGACGCCGACTTGGCCGCCGCCGACCGGACCACCAGCTTGGCCGTCGCGATCTTGGTGCCCGACGTGCTCAGCGTCGCGGGCCGAGCCGGCTCGACGCCGACCCCGGCCAGGCGCAGCTGGCTGAGGGCCACGTAGGCCCGCCCCGTGTGGAACCGGACCTCGACCCAGCCCTTGACCGGATCCGCGAGGGTGGGGATCCGCTGGCCGACGTCCAGGGTGCCCAGCGCGACGCCCTTGGCGGCCGCCGTGGCGCGGATGGTCGCCACCGCCGACGCCGTGGCGCGAACCGTGGGGGCCGCCGGGGCCACCGGGCTGGTCGACCCGGGGACGCCAGGGCGCAGCGAGGTGATCCCCGACGAGGCGACCACGGGCGCGGTCGGCGCCGCCTCGGCGGCGGTGGGGCCGAGCAGCGCGCCCGCGAGCAGACCGGCGGTCACGAGCCGGACCGAGGTCCGGACCGTCCGGCCGGCTCGGGGGGTGGGGAATGTTCGGGTGGCTCGGACGAGCGTGCTGCTGGCCGCCATCGTGTTCTCCTCGTGACCACACCGCGCCGCGAACCGCGGTGGAACCGTCCCCGTGACACCGGAACGTTATCGAAGGTTCCCGTCCGTTGGGCAGGGTCGAAAGGCCTGAACCCTTTGCAGGCAAGCCGACACGCCGTCAGGAACCGGAGTTCTCGCGGTGGGAGTAGTACAGCTCGGCGCTCGCGACCAGCGGCTCCCGGCCCAGGATGAGGTCGGCGGCCTTCTCGGCGAGCATCATCACGGGCGCGTAGATGTTGCCGTTGGGCACGTACGGCATCACGGAGGCGTCGACGACGCGCAGGCCCTCGACGCCGTGGACGCGCATCGTCTGCGGGTCGACGACGGCCATCGGGTCCGAGGCCGGACCCATCTTGGCGGTGCAGGAGGGGTGCAGCGCGGTCTCGGCGTCCTCGGCCACCCAGTCGAGGATCTCCTCGTCGCTCATGACGCCCGGACCGGGCGAGGTCTCGCCCGCGTCGAAGGGCTGCAGCGCCGGCTGGCCGAGGATGTCGCGCGCGACGTGCACGCACTCCAGCCACTCCCGGCGGTCCTGCTCGGTGGAGAGGTAGTTGAAGCGCAGCGCGGGGTGCCGGCTCGGGTCGGTCGAGGTGATCGCCAAGGTGCCGCGGGCGTCGGAGTACATCGGGCCGATGTGCACCTGGTACCCGTGGCCGGTGCGGGAGACCGCAGCGCTGACCGAACCGTCGTAGCGGACGGCGATGGGCAGGAAGTGGAACATCAGGTTCGGGTAGTCGACCTCGTCGTTGGAGCGGACGAAGCCGCCGCCCTCGAAGTGGTTGGTCGACGCCGGACCGCGACGGGCGAGCAGCCACTCGAGGCCGATGAACGGCATCCGCCACTTTTCCAGGTACGGCTGCATGCTGACCGGCTGGCTGCAGGCGTGCTGGACGTAGACCTCGAGGTGGTCCTGCAGGTTCGCCCCGACGCCGGGCAGGTCGACCAGCTGCGGGATGCCGAGCGGCCCGAGCACGGACGCGGGACCGATGCCGCTGAGCTGCAGCAGCTGCGGGGAGTTGATGGCGCCACCGCACAGGATGACCTCACCGGCGCCGACCCGGTGCTGCCGGCCGTTGCGGCGGTAGGAGACCCCGGTCGCGCGGGGCGCCTGTCCGCCGGCGTCCGTGCGCATGGCGATGCCCGTGACCAGCGCCCGGGTGCGGACCGTGAGGTTCGGTCGCGACATCACCGGTCGCAGGTAGGCGCGCGAGGCCGACAGCCGCCGGCCGTGGTGGACGTTGCGGTCGAAGGGAGCGAAGCCTTCCTGGCGGAAGCCGTTGACGTCCTCGGTCAGGGGGTAGCCGGCCTGCTGCGCGGCCTCGAAGAACGCCCCGAACAGCGGGTTGCGGGCGGGACCACGCTCCAGCACCAGGGGCCCGGAGTGGCCGCGCATCGAGTCGGACACGTCCGCGGCGAGGCAGTTCTCCATCCGCTTGAAGTAGGGCAGGCAGTGCGCCCAGTCCCACTCCTCCATGCCGGGGTCGGCGCCCCAGCGCTGGAAGTCCAGCGGGTTGCCGCGCTGCCAGATCATGCCGTTGATCGAGCTGGAGCCGCCCAGCACCTTGCCGCGGGCGTGCGCGATCCGCCGGCCCTTCATGAACGGCTCGGGCTCGGAGGCGTACTGCCAGTCGTAGAACCGGTTGCCGCTGGGGAAGGTCAGGGCGGCCGGCATCTGGATGAACAGGTCCCACGGGTAGTCGCTGCGGCCAGCCTCCAGCACGAGCACGGTGCGGTCGCCGTCGGCGCTCAGCCGGGCCGCCAGGGCGCAGCCGGCACTCCCGCCGCCCACGATCACGTAGTCGTAGCTGGTCTCGGTCACGTCGGTTCCCCTCGTCTTACGCCTAGAGTTGCGGTGTGTACAACGATCGGACGGCCGATGCAGCGCCGGGAGCGTTCCAGAGCGTCGACCGGGCCGTCAGCGCGCTCGAGCACCTGGCCCGGCACCCCGACTCCGGGGTGTCGTCGGTGGCCGTCGCCATCGGCGTGCATAAGTCGACGGCGTCCCGGCTCCTGATGGCCCTGGCCGCACGCGAGCTGGTCGAACCCGGCTCGGCCCGCGGCCACTACCGGCTCGGCACCGGCATCCTCCGGCTCGCCGCCGCGGCCGGCGGTCGGCTCGACGTCTCCAGCCAGGGTGCGGCGATCTGCGAGGAGCTGGCCCAGGAGCGGGGCGAGACGGTGAACCTGGCCATCCGGCAGGGTGAGGCCGCCGTCAACGTCCTCCAGGCCGAGGGCGGCGGGACCGTCACCGTGGACAGCTGGGTGGGACGTCCGACGCCTTTGCACGCCACCTCGTCGGGCAAGGTGCTGCTGGCCCACGCGCCGGCCGCCGTTCGCGATCGGGTGCTGAGCCAACTGGTCCGCTACACCGACGCGACCCTCACCGACCCGACCGCGCTCAGCGCTCAGCTGGAGCGGGTGCGGGCCGACGGCTGGGCCAGTACCGTCGGCGAGCTGGAGGTCGGACTCAACGCGGTCGCCGCTCCGGTGCGCCGGCTGGACGGGACCGTGGTGGCGGCACTGTCGATCTCCGCACCGGCCTACCGGCTCCCGCCCGATGCCGTCGCCGAGGCCGGGCGGGCGGCGATGGCCGCCGCGAACAGGGTCAGCGAGCGGCTGGGTTACCTCGACTGAGCTCACCCGGACTCAGCGCGGGTCGATCTTGGCCAGCAGCCACTCGTGGAAGCCCGCGATGTGGTGCTCGCTCGGCACGAGGACTCCGCCGTCGGCGTACATCCGGGAGGACATCGCCGGCTGGGTGCGCTCGCAGGCGTCGAAGTCCTGGCGGTTGACCCGGTGGAACAGCTCGACCGACTTCGACACGTCGCGGCCCGACGCCACCACCGACGGCAGGAACAGCCAGTCGCACTCAACCACCGTGCGGTCGGGAGCCATCGGGTACATCCGGTGGAAGATGATGTGGTCGGGCACCATGTTGACGAAGACCTGCGGCTTGATGGTCACCGCGTAGTAGCGCCGGTCCTGCTCCGGGTCGATGGTCGGGATGGTGTCGACGCCGGCCGAGCCGTCGACCGTGAAGCCTTGGACCCCGGCGCCGAACTCGGCTCCGTGGTTGACGAAGACCTGCGCGGCCAGCCCGTCGGCGAACTCCGGCAGCACCTCGGTCAGCTCGGGATGGATCGTCGCGCAGTGGTAGCACTCCATGAAGTTCTCGACGATCAGCTTCCAGTTCGCCGCGACGTCGTAGACGATCCGCTTGCCGACCGACAGGCTGGCCAGGTCGTAGTGGTCGAGGTTCTCCACCTCTCCGAGCCGGTCGACGATCTCCTGCTCGACGGTGGCCTCGAAGGACGGTGGCTCATCGGCCAGCGACACCCAGACGTAGCCGAGCCACTCCCGGACGTGGACCCGGCGGAGGCCGTACGCGACCCGGTCGATGTCGGGCATCTTGGTGAGGTTGGGGGCGGCGATCAGCTTGCCGTCGAGGTCATAGGTCCAGGCGTGGTACGGGCACTGGAAGGCCCGCTTCACCGCGCCGGACTCCTCCGTGCAGATCTTCGCGCCGCGATGCCGGCAGACGTTGAAGAAGGCGCGGACCTCGCCGCGTCGACTGCGGGAGATGATCAGCGACTCGGTGCCCACCTGCACGGTCCGGAAGCTGCCGGCGTCAGGGATGTCGCTACCGCGGACCGCGCAGAACCACATGTCCTCGAAGATGGTCGCCTGCTCGAGCGCGAAGATCGCCGGGTCGGTGTAGTAACGCCCCGGCAGGGTGGAGAGCAGCGACTCGGGCAGCTGGGTGCTGATCATGACGGGCTTCTCTCTCATGGCAGGTCTCGGGTCGGGCGACGGTCAGGCGACGGGCTGAGGGCGGCCCTCGACCTCGGTGGGGGTGGACGCGAGAGTCCGCCGAGCGCGGGTGAACAGCTTCGGCTGGTTCATCCCGAGAACCCCGACGACCTCGGAGAGCCCTCCCCCGCCGGGTACGGGGCGGCGGTAGGTGGCCAGCAGGTTGCCGTCCTCGACGCTGCCGGCCTCGATGGTGATGTCCTCCCCGCCGAGGTGACGGCCCGCGAACTGGATCATGACGCCGTACTGCTCGGACCAGAAGTAGGGCGCCCGCAACGGCTTGGTCGCCAGGCCGAGCATGGCCTTGACCATGGTGGCGGGACGTTCCAGCGCGTCGGTCCAGTGCTCCAGCCGGTGCTCGGTCCCGCGGGCGGGGTCGTACCAGGCGGCGCAGTCCCCGACCGCCCAGACGCCGGGGGCGGCAGTCGCGCCGGTCGCGGAGCAGGCCACGCCGCCGCGGACGTCGAGGCCTGAGGAGACCAGCCAGTCGGTCGCGGCGTGGCTGCCGATCCCTACCACCACCACGTCGGCGGGCAGCACGGTGCCGTCGGCCAGCGCGACGCCGGTGACCCGGCCGCGGCCGGTCAGGTCGGCGACCGGCACGCCGCACTCCAGCCGGACGCCGTGCCGCTCGTGCAGGGCCGCCACGGCCAGGCCGAGCTCGACCCCGAGCGGTCCGGCGAGCGGAGCCGGAGCCGCCTCGACGACGGTCACGTCCAGACCGAGCCCGTGCACGGTGGAGGCGACCTCGGCGCCGATGAAGCCCGCACCGACCACCACCACCCGGACGCCGGGCACCAGCTCGGCCCTGAGCGCACGGGCGTCGGCCAGGTTCCGGAGAGTGTGCACGCCGCCCAGCGCGTGGGGAAGGTGCCGGGCACCCGATCCGGTGGCCAGGACCACCGCGTCGGCACTCAGCCGGCGACCGTCGGCCAGGGTGACGGCTCGGGCCGCAGCGTCGAGCTCGGTGGCGGGCACGCCCAGCACCCAGTCCACCTGCAGCTCCTCGACCGGGCTCTCCAGCGCGAGGTCGGCCTCGGTCGCCGTCCCCGCGAGGAAGGCCTTGGACAGCGGCGGCCGGTCGTAGGGGCGTTCCGGCTCGGCGCCGACCAGGGTGATCTGGCCGTCGAAGCCCTCGGCCCGGAGCGCTCGCGCCGTGGCGTGTCCGGCCAGGCTCGCCCCGACGACGAGGACGGACGCGAACGCCGGCATCAGCGGAGGCCGGGCATCAGCGGCGACCGGAGAGGAGGCGGGAACGGCATCAGGCGGTGACTCCGGGAGGGAGGTTCGGGGCCTCGGAGGACGGCGTCAGCCAGATCTCGCCGTCGGTCACGGTGACCGCGTGGGTGCGGACTCCGACCTTGGCCGGCGGGGCGTCCACGGTGCCGGTCCGCAGGTCGAACCGGGAGGCGTGCAGCGGGCACTCGACCTCGCAGCCCTCCAGCCAGCCGTCGGCGAGGGAGGCGTCCTGGTGGGTGCAGGTGTCGTCGATGGCGTAGAGCTCGCCGTCCTCGGTGTGGAACACCGCCACCGGCGGCGAGACCTCGGTGACCCGCAGCGCCTCCCCGGGCGGCAGCTCTGCGAGCTCCCCCACCCGGACCGCCGACCCGTTCTGCGCCATCGGGATCTGTCCTCTGCTTGGTCGCGTCGTTGCAGCGACAGCAACAACCCGACTCGTGATACGCAACAGCCTCGTGACCGGGCGCTTCGCTGTCAAGCGGCTGCCCGCGGTGACACGCAACCTTCACATGCGGACGCGAGGACCGGGACTCCGAGCAGCAGGAACGGCTCGGTACCGACTCCAGCCGGACCTCACGCCGCGGCCGCATGCGGTTCCTCACGTAGTCCAGCCGCGAGGATGCGGCGGTCGATGATCGGCTTCTGATGTCGGTCGACGTGCCGGGGTGGCACCCACTCCGGTAGCCGGTCGGGGTTGAGCCGGCAGGTCCAGCCGCGGGCAGCGAAGTGGTGGTGGTGGTAGGCGCAGAGCAGCGTGAGGTTGTCCAGGTCGGTCAGGCCGCCGTCGATCCAGGCCCTGATGTGGTGCCGTTCGCACCATTCGGGTGGCCGGTCGCACCCAGGGAAGCTGCAACCGCGGTCCCGGGCGACCAACGCCAATGTCTGGTCCCGGGACGCGATCCGCCGCCGCCGACCCAGGGTCAGCACCGCCCCCGCGTCGTCGAGCACGGCAGGGACGACCTCCGCCTGCCCAGCCAGGCCCAACACGGCCGCGGTGGACAGCCGGCCGCCGCCGGTCGTGGTCCCGCCGCCGGTCCGGCTCCGCAGGCTCTCCTCATCGATGGTCACGATCACCGTCGCCGGCACCCCGCCCCACTCCGTCGCCGATCCGGCCCGGAGGAGCCGGTCGCAGATCTCTTCCAACGCGTCATGCATCCGCTGCGGATACGGTCGCGGGTCCGGCTCCTCCACCCTCCGGCCACCAGCCGTGGTCACCAACGAGACCCGCGGCCTCGCCAGCGGACCCAGCACCGCGGCCAGCTTGGCTCCCGCTGTGCCGGTGAGCCGGAACTCACCTCGCCACGACCCGTCCCGCTGCGCCCGCAGCTCGAAGAACCGCCGGTCCGCCTGCAGCTCCTCGTCCGGACGCGAACCATCGGGATCCAGCGTGTCGACGAAGCGGTCCACGCACACCTGCAGGTCCTTCGGCCCGAACGTCGCCGCATAACCGGTCAGCAGCTCCTCACCAGCGGCGATCGCCACTGGGTCGAACCCGCGGACGTCCACCTTCGCCAGCCCGCGCAGCACCACCTCCACCTGCTCAGGGCCAACCTGCCCCGACCGCTGGGCGGCCGCCAACGCCGGTCGCGCCGGGGCCTGCGGCTCACCCAGCATCGACACCCCACCACCCAGCTGCTCGGCCGCGCGCGCCCGCCGCGCCGCCTCGCCCGCAGGGATCCGCAGCGTCTGCGCCATCAACCTCGCCACACTCGGCTGGCAGTACCGTCCGGCCAGGTCACGGGACCCCGCGTCGCGCACCACGCGGTGCTCGACCACCGGCATCCGGTTCCGGAACCCCTCGAACTCCTGCCAGAACGCCAGCAGCCCACCGTCGTCCAGGTGGTCCAGACCACCCGACTCGACCTCAGCGGTCAACGCCTCGAGCTCGGTGGCCATCGCCGCCAGGCGCAGTAGCACCGGCACCGAGAGCGGCACCGGTACGACTGAGCCTCCCCCGAGTTCCATGCGTCGATTCTACTCGAACACACGTTCGATAGATAGCTTTGGCCCTCACTGACAACACCCTGTGAGCGGTCGAGGGGTTCAGAGCTCGGCAGCCTTGCTCATCCAGCCGGCCCACTGGCCGACCTCATAGGCGACGTCACGGGGGGTGCGACCTGCGGTGCCCACCTGGAGGTCGTCGACACCAGCGTGGTCCAGCACGGCGGCGAGCTCCTCCGTGCGGTGCAGGTGCCAGGCCAGCCCCTCCGGGTCGTCGGCGTGACGACGCCGCAGTCGCTGCCTGGCGGTACCGGCGTCGACCAGGAGCCGGCAGACGAGCAGCGACCGGACGCCGAGGGCGGCGGCGTACCGCGGGACCTCGCCCGGGCTCTCGAGGACACCGGCGACGACCAGCCAGCGCGCTCCAGCGGTTCGGTAGGTGGCGGCGATACCGGCCAGGTTGGTCAGCTCGACCTCGTGCTGGAAGGGGTCGTCCGGTGGCGCGGGGAAGACGAGCCGGATCTGGTCGAGGTCGACCAACCCGTGCGGCTCCTGCCGCTCCCTCAGCAGGTCGGACAGCGCGAGCGCCGTCGTCGTCTTGCCCGCCCCGACCGTCCCGTTCAGGAAGACCGCTTCGACCATGCAGTCAGGGTCGCACCCCGCGGCCGGGGTGCGGCGGCTCGCCCGCCGAGCACGGCCCCGCTGCCGTTGGGCAGCACCCCACCGACGGCGTGAGCTACTGCGCGACCGCGAACCCGTACCGGCCGCCCGGCTTCGTGCCCTTGAGGTAGCCGGCCGGGTGGTTGCTCCTCGGCAGGCCGACGATCACGGCTCCGGTGGAGCTGTCCTCCCCGGGCACGCCGATCAGCGGCTTGTCGGCGCCCGATGCGGTCGAACCGCCCAGGGACGCCCCCATCCGGTCGCCGGTCTCCGCCTGCCCCGGCACCCCCGTGGTGTCCTGCGTCCAGCCGGTGCCGTGGCCGATGGTCTGGACCATCCCGGCGTTGCGCGCGCGGCCCACGTCCTCACCGGGGCTGCCGACCAGGAAGGTCTGGGCGCTCACCGCTCCGGTGCTCGACAGGGCCGAGCCGAACGCGTCGCCGGGCTCGGCCGTACCGGCCACACCGGCCGTGTCCTGGTCGACCGACCGGACCGAGCCGACGGGCTCCCCGGTGGTCAAGGAGATCCGCGCGAGCGTCACCGCACCGGTGTCGGCCTTGCCACGCAGGTCTTCTCCGGGCGCACCGACGGCCAGCGTCGGCCGTCCCGAGGCGGAGGCGGTGAGGTGCACCGCTGCGCCGAACCGGTCACCCTTCTCCGGCGTGCCCGGCACGCCGGCGGTGGCCTGGGAGAGCTCCTCGGGCATGAAGTCGTCCGGGCCCGCGTCGACCTTCTCCACCAGCACGGCCCCGGCACCCACGGCGCCCCTGACGGTCTGTCCTGGCGCGCCCGCGGCGACGAGGCCGCCGCCGACGCTCAACGAGGAGCCCAGTCGTCCGCCCACGGTCGAGCCACCCGCCCCGTCCTCGTCGCTGTAGTCGAGAGTGCGGTTGCGGTGAGCTTGGGGGTCCGCGCCGTCGTCGATCACGAAGGACACCACGTGGCCGGCGTCGCGGACGGCGCCGCCGTCACCGTCGTCGACGTCGAAGCCGGGAGCGCCGACGTAGAGCCGGTCGGGCCCGCGCTCGCCGTCCTCGACCCGGTGCTGCTTCGCGGCCAGGGACGCGCCAAAGCGGGCGCCCGCCTGGTCGGGGGCCGCGACCCCGCGGCTCCCGGGTCCGAAGGCCCCGCGGGACACGAACTGCCGCCTCCCGGCGTCCCACGCGTAGACATGCAGGGCCCCACTGCGGGACCGACCCGTGCTGACGCTCTCATCCGGGCTGCCGACGACGAGCTGGCTGCACAGCCCCTCGTCACCCGCCTTGGTGTAGGAGCTCAACGAGGTGACCGCCGAGCCGAAGCCCGGCGCTCCGGTAATGGTCCGGGTCAACGCATGACCCCCGTTGCTCAGCCGGACCTGGACGGAGCCGTGGCGGCCGGAGCCCCCGGGGATGCCGACCACGATGTCGGCGACACCGTCCCGGTCGAAGTCGGAGCTGCTGGTGAGGCACCCAGGTGCGGCCGCGGCCGACTCCGTGTGCCAGAGCAGGCTCCCCACGGCCAGGCTGAGGACCACCGAGCTCTGGACGACTTTCCGCTTGCTTCCTCGCATGCCGGTTCCCTCTCTCGTGTACGTGACGTGCGTACCCGGAGAGGAGTGGCCTCGTGGCCACCCAGATACGCGTTTCTCAGCGGAAGACGACGGTCCGGCTGCCGTTCAGCATCACGCGGTGCTCGCTGTGCCAGCGGACGGCGCGGGACAGTACCTGGGTCTCCACGTCCCGGCCGACGGCGACGAAGTCCTCGGGGCTCATCTGGTGGTCGACGCGGGCGACGTCCTGCTCGATGATCGGGCCCTCGTCGAGGTCGTCGTTGACGTAGTGGGCGGTGGCGCCGATCAGCTTGACGCCCCGGTCGTGAGCCTGGTGGTAGGGCTTGGCGCCCTTGAAGCTGGGTAGGAAGGAGTGGTGGATGTTGATGGCGCGGCCCGTCAGGGCCCGGCAGGTCGGCCCGCTCAGCACCTGCATGTAGCGGGCCAGCACCACCAGCTCGATGTCGTAGGCGTCGACCAGCCGCAAGAGCTCGGCCTCGGCCTCGGGCTTGGTGTCGGGGGTGACCGGCAGGTGCACGTACTCGATGCCGTTCGAGGTGACGAGCTCGGCGAAGTCCGGGTGGTTCGACACCACGACGGGGATGTCGATGTTGAGCGAGCCGATCCGGTCCCGGTAGAGCAGGTCGTTGAGACAGTGCCCGAACTTGCTGACCAGGATCAGCGTGCGCGTCGGGGTGGCCACGTCGGAAAGGGTGAACTCCATCCGGTTGGGGCCGGCGACCGTCGCGAACGCGGCCCGCAGCTCCTCCAGCGGCGGCACCGCGCCGACGAAGTCGAACTGGACCCGCATGAAGAAGCGGCCGGTCCCCCGGTCCTCGTACTGCTGGCTGGCCAGGATGTTGCCGCCGTACTGGACCAGGAAGCCGGCCACGGCGTGCACCAGACCGGGACCGTCCTGGCACGAGAGCGTGAGCACGTACTGCTGGCCGGGCGCGGGGCGGGGCGACATCGAGGCTCCAAGGGCGGACGGGGTGAGGACCGGGCGAGCGACGTCGCACCCTCTCGGACGCGACGACAGCGCAGCGTACAAGCCCCGGAGCCGCGCACTACACTCGCGGCGTGGCCGCCCCCGCTGACTCCGGTCCGGCCGCGGTGCAGTCGGTCGACCGGGCCCTCACCATTCTCGAGCTGCTGGCCGCCGACGGCCACCTCGGCGTCACCGAGATCGCGGCGCTGCTGGATGTGCACAAGTCGACGGCGTCCCGGCTGCTGACCACGCTAGAGGCGCACGGGCTCGCCGAGCAGCTGCCGGACCGTGGCCGGTACCGCCTGGGCGTCGGCGTGCTCCGGCTGGCCGGCGCGACCCGCTCCCGGATGGACCTGGTGCAGGAGAGCCGCCAGGTCACGTCCGCGCTGGCCGCGACGGTCGGCGAGACCGTCAACGTGGTGATCCTGTCCGGCCGCGAGACGCTCTACCTCGACCAGGTCTCGGGCCCCTCGGCCCTGCAGATCCACAACTGGGTGGGCAAACGCAACCCGATCCACGCGACCGCGAACGGACGGGTGCTGCTGGCCCACATGTCGGAGGCCGAGAGCGACGCGACCCTGGCCGCCCTGACCGACGGGGGCGGCGAGCTGACCCGGCTGACCGAGCGCACCCTGGTCACCCAGCAGGCGGTCCGGGCCGACCTGGCCCAGATCCGGGAACGCGGCTACGCGGTGGTCCGCGACGAGCTCGAGATCGGCCTGACCGCGGTCGCCGCGCCGGTCCGGGGCGCCGCGGGCGAGGTGGTCGCATCCCTCTCGGTGTCCGGTCCCACGTTCCGGATCGAGGACCGGCTGGACTCGATCGCCCAGCAGGTCGGCGCGGCCGCCAGGGCGGTGTCGGGACGGCTGGGCTGGTCCGGCTGACGCCTGCTGGAGCAGCCTCCGCGCCCCGGAAGGTCGCCGTCGGTTACGGCGTGTGTCCGCGGCGTAACAGGTGCCGTCGAGGCTCCCGGGAGCCTTGACACCCTCAACCGGGTCGGCCCATGCTGTTGCTCAGAAAGCGGGGCGATGCGCAATACGCAACAGCACGCGTCCTGATGGCGACGAACTCAGGGACCCCGACCACGTGAACAGCAGCCCGGCATGACGAGCACACCCCCACGCGGGCTGTACTACGCCGGCGACTGGCACGAGACCGCAGCGGCTCGGCAGATCGTCTGTCCCGCGGACGGGTCGCCGGTGGCTGCGGTGGCCGAGTGCACCGCCGAGGACGCCGCGTCGGCCGTCACCGCGGCGCGGCACGCCTTTGACGAAGGGACCTGGTCGACGACGCCCGAGCGTGGACGCGGCGAGCTGCTGCTGAGGGTGGCCGACCTGCTGGAGCGCGACACCGCCCTGTACGCCAAGGCCGAGTCCCTCGACACGGGCAAGCGGCTGGTGGAGTCCCGCTACGACCTGGCCGACATCGTCGGCTGCTTCCGTTACTACGGCGGCATCGCCGGGACCGACGCCGGTCGGGTGGTCGACACCGGCCGGACGGACGCGATCAGCCGCATCGTCCACGCCCCGGTCGGCGTCTGCGCGCTGATCACCCCGTGGAACTACCCGCTGCTCCAGGTGGCCTGGAAGGTCGCGCCCGCGCTGCTCGCCGGCAACACCTTCGTCCTGAAGCCCTCGGAGCTGACGCCCGGCACCGCGGTCCTGCTGATGGACACCCTCGCCGAGGCCGGCCTGCCCGCCGGCGTGGGCAACCTGGTCACCGGGACCGGACCCGAGGTGGGCGTGGTCCTGACCACCGACCCCCGCGTCGACCTGGTCAGCTTCACCGGCGGGCTGGAGACCGGGAAGTCGATCATGGCCGCCGCAGCTCCGACGGTGAAGCGGGTGGCGCTGGAGCTGGGGGGCATCAACCCCAACGTGGTCTTCGCCGACGCCGACCGCGAGGCCGCCGTGGACATGGCCCTGACGGCGGTCTTCCTGCACTCCGGCCAGGTCTGCTCGGCCGGCGCGCGGCTACTGGTGCAGGACAGCATCGCCGAGGCCTTCGTCGACGAGCTGGTGGCCCGCGCACAGCAGATCCGGATGGGTGGACCCTTCGACGAGGCCGCCGAGACGGGCCCGCTGATCTCGGCGGCGCACCGCGACAAGGTGCACGCCTACGTCGAGGCCGCGGTCGCGGAGGGGGCGGTGCTGCGCTGCGGCGGCGAGATCCCGACCGACCCGGCGTTGGCCGAGGGCTACTTCTACCCACCGACCGTGCTCGACGGCTGCCAGGCGGCGATGGGCTGCGTGCAGCAGGAGTCTTTCGGGCCCGTGCTGACCGTCGAGACGTTCGCCGACGAGGCCGAAGCGGTCCGGCTGGCCAACGGCACCCCGTTCGGGCTGGCCGGGGCGGTCTGGACCGCCGACGCCGGCCGGGCCCAACGGGTCGCCGGCGCTTTGCGGCTGGGCACGGTCTGGATCAACGACTACCACCCGTACGTGCCCCAGGCCGAGTGGGGCGGCTTCGGCCAGTCCGGTAACGGTCGCGAGCTCGGCCCCGGCGGGCTGGCGGAGTACCGCGAGACCAAGCACATCTGGCACAACATCGCCCCTGCTCCCCAACGCTGGTTCTCCTCCTGACCCGCTCCACCCCGACCTGAACCGTCCGGCCCGACCACCCACACCACCCAGGGAGCCCGACATGGCCACCACCGCACCACTTCGGGGCGCCGCGGCGCCGGCGACCAGCGGCTCGGCGTCGACTGAGCAGCCGGACTTCTCGGTCCGTCACCTCTGGAAGATCTTCGGCGCCCGGGCCGCCTCCATCCCGGGTGACGAGTCGATGCGGAACCTCAGCGGGCCGGAGATCCTCGAGAAGACGGGCTGCGTGACCGCCGTCCGGGACATGAGCTTCGACGTGGCCCGCGGCGAGGTGTTCGTGGTGATGGGTCTGTCCGGCTCGGGCAAGTCGACGCTGGTCCGCTGCCTCACCCGGCTGATCGAGCCCACCGCCGGCGAGGTGAGACTCGAGGGACAGGACATCACGACCCTCTCGGACGGAGCCCTGCGCGACCTGCGGCGCCGCAAGATCAGCATGGTCTTCCAGCACTTCGGGCTGCTGCCGCACCGGTCGGTGCTCGGCAACGTCTCCTACGGGCTCGAGGTCCGCGGGATGGGCAAGGCCGAGCGGCTGGCCCGGGCGCAGGAGGTGATCGAGCTCGTCGGGCTGCACGGCTACGACCGGCGCTACCCCGACCAGCTCTCCGGCGGTATGCAGCAGCGGGTCGGCCTGGCCCGGGCCCTGGCGGGTGATCCCGATGTGCTGCTCTTCGACGAGCCGTTCTCGGCCCTGGACCCGCTGATCCGCCGCGACATGCAGGCTGAGGTGATCCGCCTGCACAAGGACATGGGGAAGACGATGATCTTCATCACCCACGACCTGTCCGAGGCCCTGAAGCTCGGCGACCGGATCTTGATCATGAGGCACGGCGAGCTGGTGCAGATCGGCACTGGCGACGAGCTGGTCGGCGCCCCGGCCGACGACTACGTGGCGGACTTCGTCTCCGAGGTGCCGCGAGCCGACGTGCTCACGCTGCGCTGGGTCGCCCGACCGGCGACGCCGGGGCAGGGCGACGACCTCGGGCCCACCCTGCCGTCGACCATGATCATCCGCGACGCGGTGCCGACCATCCTCTCCAGTCCCTCGCCGGTCCGGGTGCTGGACGGTGACACCCCGCTGGGCGTGGTCGACCGCGACGACGTGCTCAAGCTGATCAACGTCTCGCGGGACAGCGTCGCGCTGGCGGACGCAGGCACTCCGCGATGACCACCGTCGTCAAGCCGCCCAGCGCGGCGGTGGCGGAAGTCCCGGGGGAGGTCGCCGCTCCACCGCGACGCCGGAGCCCCCTGGCCCGGCTCAGCACAGGCACTTGGGTGGTGATCGCCACCGTGGTTCTCTGGCTCGTGCTGCGCGTCGCCCTCGGCGGCCAGTGGACCCTGGCGATCGGCCGATCCGAGCTCACCTCGGTGCACGAGAACCTGAACGCCCTGAACGACTGGGTGGGGGCCAACCGCAACACCTCGCCCGTGTTCCTCTACTTCTTCAACTACATCCAGCTGGGCGTCGAGGGTCTGGGCAGCTTCTTCACCCATCTTTTCGCCCACACGGACGTGGGCAAGGAGATCCCGCAGCTCGGCTGGCTGGGGACCACGGTGCTGATGACCTTCGCGGCCTGGGCCCTGGGCAACGTCCGGGTGGCGGTGCTGACCCTGGTCGGCCTGCTGGTCATCGTCAGCCAGGGCCTGTGGTCGGAGTCGATGGACACCCTGGCCCTGGTGCTGGCCGCGGTGCTGCTGGCCCTGGTCATCGGCCTCCCGCTGGGCATCTGGGCCGGGACCAACGAGCGGGCGCACAAGGTCATCACGCCCGTGCTGGACTTCATGCAGATCCTGCCCTCGTTCGCCTACCTGGCGCCGCTGGTGCTGCTGTTCATGATCGGCCCGGCCCCGGCCATCGTCGCCACGTGGATCTTCGCCATCCCGCCGGTGATCCGGCTGACCGCGCACGGCATCCGCCAGGTGCCCGCCGCGACCCGCGAGGCCGTGGACTCCCTCGGCGTCAGCGGTCTCCAGCGGCTGCGACACGTGCTGATGCCGATGGCGAAGCGGACCGTCGTGATCGGCATCAACCAGACCACCATGGCCGCGCTGTCCATGGTGACCATCGCGGCCCTGATCGGCGCCCCCGGTCTGGGGCTCGTGGTCACCCAGGCCCTGCAGTCCCTCGACGTGGGCACGGCCCTCAACGGCGGTGTGGCCATCGTCATCCTCGCCATCGTCTTCGACCGCGTCACCACCGCGGCCAGCATGCGCTCCGAGCTCGCCGTCCGCGCCGGCAAGGTCTCGGTCCGCGCCCGTCGGATCGCCGTGGGCGCCGGGGCCGTCGTGGCTCTGGTGTCGATCTACCTGTCGCGCACCATGCTCTGGGCCGCCCTGCCGCCCACGCTGCCCGACCTCGGCGGGGCGTTGAGCACCGCCGGCAACGCGGTCTCCGGCTGGGCCCAGACCAACCTGTCCTTCCTCACCCAGACGCTGCGCGACCTGGTCACCTACGGGGTGCTGAACCCGCTCGAGTCGCTGCTGACCGGCTCGCCGTGGTTCGTCGTCGGTGCGGTGCTGGTGGTGCTCGGCTTCGTGGCCGGCCACTGGCGGACCGCCCTGCTGGCGGCGGTCGCCGTCGCCCTGATGGTGTGGCTGGGGGTCTGGAACGACGCCATGTTCACCCTGGCCGCCACGCTGCTGGCGACGGTGATCGTGATGATCCTGGGCCTGGTCCTCGGCGTCTGGATGGGACGTTCCTCGACCGCGGACAACATCATCCGGCCCGTCCTCGACGCAGCCCAGACCATGCCGGCGTTCGTCTACCTGGTGCCGTTTCTGGCCCTGTTCGGCGCGACCCGGTTCACCGCCATCGTGGCCGCCGTGGTCTACGCCGCCCCGGCCGCGATCAAGATCATCGCCGACGGCATCTCCCAGGTCTCGGCCACCACCGTCGAGGCGGCCGAGTCCTCAGGGTCGACCACCTGGCAGATGATCACCAAGGTGCAGATCCCGATGTCGGCCAAGGCGATCGGCCTGGCGGCCAACCAGGGCCTGATCTACGCCCTCTCCATGGTGGTCATCGGCGCCATGGTCGGCGCCGGGGCGCTCGGCTACGACGTGATCGCCGGGCTGAACCAGCTCGACCTCTTCGGCAAGGGCCTGGCCGCCGGTCTCACCCTCGTGGTGATGGGCATCCTGCTCGACCGGCTCACCCAGGCCGCCACCGACCGCTCCGGCCGCACCTCCCCGCTCGCCCACTGAACCCCCGGCAACACCGACTGTTCCGCACGCACGAGACCCGAACCCAGGAGAACCCATGCTCGTCACCACCCCACGCCTCGCCCGCCGCCTCGGCGTCGGCCTCGCCAGCACCGCCCTGGTGCTGACCGCAGCCTGTGGCGGAGCCACCGTCAACGGCGCGGCGCCCGCCGCCTCGGGAGCCGCGTCCTCGGGAGCCGCCTGCGGCACCGTCAACATGGCCATGAACGACTGGGTCGGCTACACCGCCGACGCGGCCGTGGTCACCTACGTCGCGGAGAACAAGCTGGGCTGCAAGGTGGACCAGAAGGCGCTCAAGGAGGAGATCGCCTGGCAGGGCTTCGCCTCCGGCCAGGTCGATGTGATCATGGAGAACTGGGGCCACGCGGACCTGACGGCGAAGTACATCACCCAGCAGAAGGTCGCCGTCGACGGCGGACCGACCGGGAACAAGGGGCAGATCGGCTGGTACGTGCCGCCGTGGCTGGCCACCGAGCACCCCGACATCCTGGACTGGAACAACCTCAACAAGTACGCGGACCAGTTCAAGACGTCGGAGTCGGGCAGCCAGGGGCAGTTGCTGGACGGCGACCCGTCCTTCGTCACCAATGACGAGGCTCTGGTCAAGAACCTGAACCTCAACTACAAGGTGGTCTACGCGGGCTCCGAGGCCGCACTGATCCAGTCCTTCCGCGACGCCGAGCAGAACAAGAAGTGGGTCATCGGCTACTTCTACTCCCCGCAGTGGTTCCTCTCCGAGGTGCCGCTGAAGAAGGTCTCGCTGCCGAAGTACACCGACGGGTGCGACACCGACGCCCAGAAGGTGGCGTGTGACTACCCGGACTACACGCTGAACAAGATCGAGTCCGCGAAGTTCGCCAGCTCCGGCTCCCCCGCCGCGAACCTGATCAAGAACTTCACCTGGACCAACGACGACCAGAACGTGGTCGCGAAGTACATCACCGCCGACAAGATGAAGCCGGAGGACGCGGCCAAGAAGTGGGTCGACGCCAACCCGGACAAGGTCGACGCCTGGCTCAAGTAGCCACGAGCTTGAGCTGGCCGGGAGAGGTAGACTGTTGCGTAGGAAGCGATAGGTTGCATTCTACGCAACACGAGGAGGTAGAGTGGTGGGACCAAAGGTCGTCCTGGTAGGCGCCGGCATCGTCGGCGCTTCCCTGGCCGACGAGCTGACGGCCCGCGGCTGGACCGACGTCACCGTGCTGGACGCCGGCCCGCTGCCCGCAGCGGGCGGGTCGACCTCGCACGCGCCGGGGGTGGTCTTCCAGACCAACGCCAGTAAGGTGATGACCGACTTCGCCCGCTACTCGGTGGAGAAGTTCTCGGCCCTGTCCTGGCAGGGCCAGGCCTGCTACCTGCCCGTCGGCGGCCTCGAGATCGCCACCACGCCCGAGCGGGCGCGCGAGCTGCAGCGGCGCTACGGCTTCGCCCAGTCCTGGGGTGTGGCCGGGGCCCAGCTGCTCGACGCCGACGAGACGATCCGCCGGTTCGACCTGCTGGCTCCGGGCACCGTCCTGGGCGGGCTCTACGTGCCTGAGGACGGCATCGCCAAGGCGGTCCGCGCGGTGTCGGCCCAGCTGGACCGGGCGGTCGAGCGAGGAGCGACGGTCCGGGCCCGGACCGAGGTGCTCGACGTGCTGACCAGCGGCGACCGGGTCACCGGCGTCCGCACCAGCACGGGGGACCTCCGCGCCGACGTCGTGGTCTGCTGCGCCGGCCTGTGGGGTCAGCGGGTGGCCTCGATGGTGGGCCAACGGCTGGCGCTCACCCCGCTGGCCCATCAGTTCGCCTGGACCGGTCCCGTTCCGCCCCTGGCCGGCCGGCAGACCGAGGCGGTGCGCCCGGTGCTGCGCCACCAGGACGCCGACCTGTACTACCGCGAGAACGGGACCACCGTCGGCATCGGTTCCTACCGGCACCGCCCGATGCCCGTCCGGCTGGAAGACCTGGCCGCCTGGTCCGACGTCGCGGACATGGACAGCCTGCACGGGCAACCGTCCGTGATGCCGTTCACGCCGGAGGACTTCGCCTTTCCGCTCGAGGAGACCCGCCGGATCCTGCCCTCGCTCTTCGACGAGCGCGGCGAACTGGAGCTGGCGAACCCGTTCAACGGGGTCTTCTCCTTCACCACCGACAACCTGCCGCTGCTGGGCCCGCACGCCACCCTCGACGGCTTCTGGACGGCCGAAGCGGTCTGGGTGACCCACTCCGCCGGCGTGGCGAAGGCCATGGCCGAGTGGCTGGTCGACGGTCAGCCGAGCCAGGATCTCCACGGCTGCGACGTGAACCGCTTCGAGGTGGCCCAGCTCTCCCCCGCCTGGGTCGAGGCGACGAACTGCCAGAACTTCGTCGAGGTCTACGACATCATCCATCCGTTGCAGCCGCCGGCGCACTCGCGCCCGCTGCGCACTTCTCCTTTCTACGACAGGGAGGCCGAGCTCGGGGCGGTCTTCCTGCCCGCGAGCGGCTGGGAGCGCCCACAGTGGTACGAAGCCAACGCACGCCTGCTCGACTCCCCGCGCAACACCGGCTGGCACATTCCGCGTCCCGACGCGTGGGCCGGCCACCTGTGGTCGCCGGTGGTGGCGGCGGAGGCCGCGGTCACCCGGACGGACGTGGCCCTCTACGACATGACGGCGCTCAAGCGGCTCGAGGTCACCGGCCCCGGCGCGGTCGCGTTCCTGCAGTCGATGGTCACCGGCAAGATGGACAAGTCGGTCGGGGCCGTCACCTACTGCCTGATGCTCGACGAGAGCGGGTCGGTGCGCTCCGACGTCACGGTCGCGCGGCTGGGCCGGGACCGGTTCCAGGTCGGGGCCAACGGTCCCCTCGACCTCGACTGGCTGCAGCGCCACCTGCGTGCCTCCACCTACGCCGGTTCGGTGCAGGTCCGCGACCTCACCCCGGGCACGTGCTGCCTCGGCATCTGGGGACCGAACGCCCGCGACGTCGTCCAGGGACTGACCGACGCGGACTTCTCGCACGGCGGCTTCAAGTACTTCCGCGCGCAGGAGTGCTACCTCGGCACCGTGCCCGTGACCGCGATGCGGCTCTCCTACGTCGGCGAGCTGGGCTACGAGCTGTACACGACCGCCGACCACGGCCTCGTCCTGTGGGACCTGCTGATGGCGGCGGGCGCCGACCACGGCATCATCGCCGCCGGCCGCGGGGCGTTCAACGCGCTCCGGATCGAGAAGGGCTACCGCTCCTACGGCACCGACATGACGCCCGAGCACGGCCCGGACGAGGCCGGGCTGGCCTTCGCGGTCAAGCCCGACCTGGAGTTCCTCGGCCACGCCGGCCTGGTCCGGCGTCCGGCGGCCGACCGGAGGCTCTGCCTGCTCAGCTTCGAGGGTCCGGACGACCTGGTCCTCGGCTCCGAGCCGGTCTACCCGGCCGGCGAGGCGGGGGCGGTCGGGTACGTCACCTCAGCGGCGTACTCCTACACCCTCGGTCTGCCGCTGGCCTACGCCTGGCTGCCGACGGGCCTGGCCGAGCCGGGCGCCGAGGTCGAGGTGGGCTGGTTCGGGGCCCGCTACCGGGCCGTCGTCACCGCCGAACCGGCCTTCGACCCCGAGATGAAGCGCATCCGGTGCTAGTGGCGGCAGGAACTGTCAGTGGGTCGCGCCAGGATGAGCAGATGAGGAGCAGAGCGTGAGTGCCGTCGAGAACGAGCTGCCGCCGAGCCGCGCCCGGCAGCAGACCCCGCCCGGGGCCGACCTCCCGGAGCACCCGGAGTTCCTGTGGCGCACCCCCGAGCCGAAGCGGCACTACGAGCTGGTCATCATCGGTGGCGGCGGCCACGGGCTGGCCACGGCGCACTACCTGGCCCGGCGCGGGATCACGGACGTCGCGGTGCTGGAACGCGGGTGGCTGGCCGGCGGGAACATGGCCCGGAACACCACGATCATCCGCTCCAACTACCTCTGGGACGCCTCCGCCGGTATCTACGAGCACTCTCTCAAGCTCTGGGAGACCCTGGCCGACGACCTCGACTACCCGATCCTCTTCTCCCAACGGGGCGTGCTGAACCTCGACCACTCGCTGACCGACGTCCGCGACTCCCGCCGCCGGGTCGAGGCCAACCGCCTGAACGGTCTCGACGCGGAGTGGGTGGACGCGACCGGCGCCAAGGAGCTCTGCCCCGTCCTCAACATTGACGGCTCGATCCGATATCCCGTCCTCGGCGGCACCTACCAACCGCGGGCCGGCATCGCCAAGCACGACTACGTCGCCTGGGGGTTCGCCCGCTCGGCCAGCGCCGCCGGCATCGACCTGATCCAGAACTGCGAGGTGACCGGTATCGACGTCGAGCACGGCACCGTGCAGGGCGTCCAGACCTCGCTCGGACCCATCTCGGCCGACCGGGTGGCGATGATCGGCGCCGGCCACTCCTCCGTGCTGGCGGGCATGGCCGGCTTCGAGCTACCCGTCCAGTCCCACCCGCTGCAGGCCCTGGTCTCGGAGCTGCTCGAGCCGGTGCATCCCACCGTGGTGATGTCGAACGCCGTCCACGTCTACGTCTCCCAGGCCCACAAGGGCGAGCTGGTCATGGGCGCGGGCGTCGACTCCTACATCGGCTACGGCCAACGGGGCTCGTTCCACGTGATCGAGCGGCAGATGTCCGCAGCCGTCGAGCTGTTCCCGATCTTCTCCCGCGCGTCGGTGCTGCGGACCTGGGGCGGCACGGTTGACACCACCCCGGACGCCTCACCCATCCTCGGTCTCACCCCGGTGGACAACCTGTTCGTCAACTGCGGCTGGGGCACCGGCGGCTTCAAGGCCACGCCGGGCGTCGGGCACGTGATGGCCGAGCTGCTGGAGACCGGCAAGGTTCCCGCCCTGGCCGAGGACTTCGGTCTGGACCGCTTCGTCACGGGCCGGCTGGTCGACGAGCACGGTGCCGCCGCCGTCGCCCACTGACGTCTGAGCACGAGGATTCCGAGATGATGCTGATCCCCTGCCCGGAGTGTGGGCCGCGGAACGAGACCGAGTTCACCTATGGCGGTCAGGCCCACGTGGCCTACCCCGAGGGTGGCGGCCACGACCTGACCGAGGAGCAGTGGGCGCGGTTCCTCTTCTACCGGACCAACCCGAAGGGCCCGATGGCCGAACGCTGGCTGCACGCGGCCGGCTGCCGCCGCTGGTTCAACGCCGTTCGCGACACGGTGACGTATGAGTTCCTCGCCGTGTACCGGCCGGGTGAGCCCCGGCCGGAGCCGAGCGAGGTGTCGGCATGACGTCCTCCCGACTGCTCGTCGGCGGCCGCGTGGTCCGCGACCGGCTGCTCGACGTCACCTTCGAGGGCGTGAGCCTGGACGCCCGGCCCGGGGACACCCTGGCCTCGGCCCTGCTGGCCTCCGACATCCGGGCGGTGGCCCACTCGGTCCTGCTCGGCCGTCCCCGCGGGCTCTACGCGGCCGGCGTCGAGGAGCCGAACGCACTGGTCGAGGTGAAGGGCCCGCACGCCGAGCCGATCACCACCGCCACCACGGTCGAGCTGGCCGACGGCGTCGCCGCTTCCGGGCTCTGGGGCCAGGGTCGGCTGGACGACCAACCCGACGCCAGCACCTACGACGCCCGCCACGCGTTCTGCGAGGTGGCCGTGGTCGGCGCCGGACCGGCCGGCCTCGCCGCAGCGCTGGTCGCCGCCGCCTCGGGCTCGCGGGTACTGCTGCTGGACGACCGCCCCGAGGCCGGCGGCGCCCTGCTGCGGGACGAGGAGGTGGCCTGGGCCGCCGTCCTGGCCGACCGGCTGGCGGGGTCTGCGAACGTGACGCACCTGCAGCGGACCACCGTGGTCGGCTACTACGACGACAACTACCTGGTCGCCGTCCAGCGCTCGGTGCCCGGTGGCGAGGGGGTGGTCCGGGAGCGGGTCTGGCGGATCCGCGCCGGCGAGGTCGTGCTGGCCACCGGCGCCCACGAGCGGCCGCTGGTCCTCGAGGGCAACGACGTGCCCGGCGTGATGCTGGCCGAGTCCGTCCGCTCCTACCTGCTGCGGTACGGGGTGCTGGCCGGCGACCGGGTCGTGCTCTTCACCACCCATGACGACGCCTACCGGGTAGCCATGGACCTGCTGGTGGTCGGCGCGCACGTGGTGATCGTCGACCCGCGGGGCGACGGGACCAGCTTCCCCCTCGAGGGCGACGTGCCGACCGGCACCGTGTCCACGGGATCGGTGCTCAGCGGCTGCGTGGTCACCCGCACCAGGACCGGGGTGAACGGCACCCTGACCGGCGTCACCGTCCGCCGGACCGCCGACGGCCGCGAGACCGAGCTGCCGGCCGACCTGCTCGCGCTCTCCGGCGGCTGGAACCCGGCGGTCCACCTCTACTCCCAGTCGGGCGGCGTGCTGCGCTACGACGACGCCGTCGGCTCCTTCCTGCCCGACCCGACGGCCCCTCGGGCCCGACGGCAGCGAGTGCGGGTGATCGGGGCGGCGCGCGGCCTGCGGACCACCGCCGAGGCCTTCGCCGACGGGCTGGCCACCTCGAGGACGTCGGCGGCCACCCCCCTGCCCGAGGTGCCCGAACCCCCGACCGACGGTCTCAAGGCCGACCCGGACCCGGCCGAACGCCTCTACCTGATCGCCCCGGACGACGCTGAGCCGCGGTCGCTCGACCGGCACTTCGTCGACCTCCAGCGCGACGTGACCGTGGCCGACCTGGCCCGTGCCACCGGCGCCGGACTGGCCTCGGTCGAGCACGTCAAGCGCTACACGACGGCCGGCACCGCACACGACCAGGGCAAGACGTCCGGTCTGCTGGCCACCGCGGTGGTCGCGCAGCTGCTCGGCGTCGAGCCCGGCGAGCTCGGCACCACGACCTACCGGCCCCCGTACACGCCGGTGGCCTTCGCCGCCCTGGCCGGGCGCGAGCGCGGCCGGCTGTACGACCCCGTCCGCACGACCGGCGCGCACAGCTGGCACGTCGCGCGCGGTGCGGCCTTCGAGCCGGTCGGCCAGTGGCTGCGGCCGTGGTTCTACCCGCGGCCGCTGGCCGGCGGCGGCGAGGAGGACCTGCAGGCGGCCGTCGCCCGCGAGACCAGCGCCGCCCGTACCGGCGTCGCGTTCATGGACGGCAGCACCCTGGGCAAGATCGAGGTGGCCGGCCCGGACGCGGGCACCTTCCTGGACCTGCTCTACACGAACCTGATGTCCAGCCTCAAGGTCGGCTCGGTCCGGTACGGCGTGATGTGCGAGCCGACCGGGATGATCCTCGACGACGGCACGGTCTTCCGGCTGTCCGAGGAGCGGTTCCTGGTCACCACGACCACCGGCAACGCCGCCAAGATCCTGGACTGGATGGAGGAGTGGCTGCAGACCGAGTGGCCGCAGCTGCGGGTCTGGTGCACCTCGGTGACCGAGCAGTGGGCCACCATGGCGGTCGTCGGGCCGCGCTCCCGCGAGCTGGTCGGTGCCCTCGCCCCCGGCCTCGACGTGAGCCAGCCGGCGTTCCCCTTCATGACCTGGCGGGACACCGAGGCCGCCGGCCTGCCGGCCCGGGTCGCGCGGATCTCCTTCTCGGGCGAGCTCGCCTACGAGGTGAACGTGGCCTGGTCCGACGCCGCCGCGCTTTGGGACGCCGTCTGGGCGGTCGGCGAGCCGCTGGGCCTGACCCCGTACGGCACCGAGGCAATGCACGTGCTGCGTGCCGAGAAGGGCTACCCGATCATCGGCCAGGACACCGACGGCACGGTGACGCCGCAGGACCTCGGGATGGGCTGGGCGATCTCGAAGAAGAAGGCGGACTACCTCGGGAAGCGGTCGCACGCCCGCCCGGACAACCTGCGCGACGACCGCAAGCACCTGGTGGGCCTGCTGCCGGTCGACCCGGATCTCGTGCTGCCCGAGGGCAGCCAGCTGGTGCCCTCGGAGGCCCTCGTCGACGGTGACCTCCCGCTGCCGCCGGTGCCGATGATCGGGCACGTCACCTCGTCCTACCCCTCGGTCGCGCTGGGCCGGCCCTTCGCGCTGGCCCTGTGCCGCGGTGGCCGGGACCGGGTCGGCGAGCAGGTCCAGGTGGTGGTCGACGGTGTCCCGCAACCCGTCGTCGTCACCTCGCCGGTGCTGCTGGACCCCGAGGGCGCCCGGCGCGACGGCGCCCCGGACATGGAGCCGCTCGTCTGGCCCGCGGTCGTCCCTGCCGACCCGAGCGGGCGCACAGCGCTGATCGGCTACGCCGACGCGTTCGCCGGACTCAGCCGACGACCGGCGACGCTGTTCGTGACCGAGCTCGCGCCCCGGACGGTCCTGAACCTGCGGGTCCGCCGGGGCACCGACGGCGAGCGGGCGGCGGTCGGCTGGCTCGGGGCGACGCTTCCCGCGCGGACGGGCCTGGTCACCCGAGGCGGCGAGCGGACCGTGCTGGCCCTGGGCCCGGACGAGTTCCTGCTGCTCGGCGGTACCGCGGCAGGGGCCGGCCAGCTGCGGAGCGCGCTGGGCAGCGACGGCGCGGTGACCGACGTCTCGGCCACCCGGACCACGGTGGCTCTCAGTGGCCGTCACGCCCGGGACGTGCTGAGTCACGGCATGGCGGTCGACCTCGACGCGCTCGTGCCGGGCACCTGCGTCCAAACCCTGCTCGCGCAGTGTGCCGTGGTCGCGTTCGGTGACGGCGAGCCGGCGAGCACCGGCGACCGGGTGGAGGTACTCGTCCGCTCCTCCTTCGCCGACCACCTGGCCGACTGGCTGCTGCTCACCGCCGCGGAGTACGCGACGGAGGGCTGAGCGTTTCGCCGGTTCAGGCGCGGTGAGCCGCGGGGGTCAGGCCGAGCAGGTCCAGGGCGCGCCGGGCCTCCTCGCGCGGCCGACCACCGAGAGGAACCACCACCCCCCGCTCGTCGGGCTGCAGCCGCTCGAGCGTGGCCAGCTGTGAGTCCAGCAGCGCAGCCGGCATGAAGTGGTTCAGCCGCGCGTTCAGCCGAGCCGCGATCACGTCGCGGCTACCGTCGAGGTGGACGAACACCACGCCCGGCCCGCGGAGCCGGTCCCGGTAGGCGCGCTTCAACGACGAGCAGGTGATGATTCCCGGCGTGCCCGAGGCCGTGTGGACCGAGATCCAGGCCGCGACCCGGTCCAGCCAGGGCCACCGGTCGGCGTCGGTCAGCGGCGTACCCTCGTGCATCTTCGCCACGTTGGCCTCGGGGTGCAGGTCGTCGCCCTCCTCCAGGTCCCAGCCGAGCGTCCCGGCGAGCAGCCCGGCCACCGTCGACTTGCCCGTCCCGGTCACGCCCATCACCACCAGCACCACGATCTCCCCGGCAAGCCGGGCCTCGGCCGGCTCGGTGTCGGCAGCGCTCACGGGAGCATCCTCTCGGGCCGGCGCACGGCGTCGACCTCGCGTGCGGAACTGGTCTGAGTATGGTCCTCCGTCATCCACGGCACCCAGGAACGCTCATAGACTCCCGACCATGCCCTCCCCCGACCAACCGGCCGACGACCAGCCGACTCGCTGGCTGGACCCCGCCGAACGGGCCGTGTGGCTCGGCCTCGCCCGACTGACGACCAAACTGCCGAGCGCCCTCGACACCCAGCTGGAGCGCGACGCCGACCTGAACTACTTCGAGTACATCGTGATGGCCGTGCTGTCGGAGCAGGGCGACCGCACGCTGCGGATGAGCCAGCTGGCCGCCCTGACCAACGCCTCGCTGTCCCGGCTGTCGCACGTGGCCAAGCGGCTGGAGTCACGGGGGTTCCTACGACGCGAGCCCGACCGGGAGGACGGCCGCTACACCAAGGCCGTCCTGACCGACGTCGGCGTGGCCAAGGTCGTGGAGTCCGCACCCGGCCACGTCACCGCCGTCCGGGAGCTGGTGATCGACGCCCTCACGCCCACCCAGCTGTCTCAGCTGCACGAGGCGGTCGAGGCCATCGTCGCCCGGGTGGACCCGGGGAACTCGAGCTGGCCGAAGCCGCCGGCGGTCTGAACGCACGACGTTGGGTACCGAGACGGGCGTGCGCCTCTCCGTCGTGATCCCCGCCTACAACGAGGGGGCCTTCCTCGACGCCACCCTCGCCTCCCTGGCGGTCCAGCGGGTGGCCGGCGGGGTCGAGGTGATCGTGGTCGACAACGCCAGCACCGACGACACCGCCGTCGTCGCCGCGCGGTACGGGGCACGGGTGCTGCACGAGCCCCAGCGGGGGGTCTGCGCCGCCCGGCAGCGCGGCACGCTGGCGGCCCGGGGCGAGATCGTCGTCTCCACCGACGCCGACACCCGCTTCCCCCCGGGATGGTTGGCCCGGGTCGAGGCGAGGTTCACCGACGGGGTGGTCGCGGTCGCGGGACCCTGCCGCTACGCCGACCCGCCCTGGTGGGCGCGGATCTTCCCGCCGCTGTACTTCGCGGCCATCGACGCCCGCTACCGGGCGACCGGGCGGATCGGCTACATCACCGCGACGAACGTCGCCTTCCGGCGCGAGGACTTCCCGGGCTACGACACCAGCCTGACCCAGGGCGGCGACGAGGTGGACTTCCTGCGGCGGCTGCGGCGGCGCGGGCACGTGGCCTGGGACGGTGGCAACCCCGTCCTCACCTCCTCGCGCCGGATGGACCAGGGGCTGGCGTACACGGTGCTGGTCTCCTACGGCTACCACTACGCGCTGAACCTGGCGGTCAACCGTGTCACCGGCCGGCGGGTGCTCGGGGCCGCCCCGGCCATCCGTGAGCAGGACGTGCGCGTGACCCGACGGCGGCGGCGACGCTGGCGGGTCGGGCTGCTCACCGCGGTCGGCGCCCTGGTGCTGGTGAGACGTCAGGTGACCGAGCGGCGAGGCACCCGGGCCGTTTCGGCTCGCGCGCTAGGTTGAGCCGGTTCCCATGTCGCACTTCCTGCTGCCGAGCACCCCCATCTACGGTCACCTGACCCCGATGGTGGCCGTCGGCCGAGGTCTGGCCGAGCGTGGCCACCAGGTCACGGTGCTGACCGGCCGCCGCTACGCCGACCTGGTCGCCGAGGCCGGCCTCGGCTTCCTGCCGTTGAGCGCGGAGGCCGACTACGACGACGGCCACCTCGAGGACTGGCTGCCCGACCGGGCGCGGCACCGCGGTCTCGCCGCCGGCCGGTACGACATCCTGAACCTCTTCGTCCGGCCCCTGGCGGCCCAGCACACGGCCCTGCAGGTCGCGGTGGCCAGCCGGCGCTACGACGCGGTGGTCTGCGAGGCCGCCTTCCTGGGCGTGCTGCCGCTGCTGGCCCAGCCACGGCACGAGCGGCTGCCCGTCGTCGGGGTGTCCGCGACGCCGCTGGCCCTGACCAGCGTGGACAGCGCCCCGTTCGGCTCGGGATTGGAGCCCGGCAGCTCCGCGCACTCCCGCCGGCGCAACCGCTTCATCTCCACCGTCCTGCACGGCGGGCCGCTCCGGCCGGTGCAGACGGCGTTGAGGACGGCGCTCGACACCGTCGGAGCGCCTCCGCCCGAGGGGAACTACTTCGACCAGGCCACCCGTTTCGACCTCACGTTCCAGCTGGCCACCCCCGGGATCGAGTACCCCCGCCGGGAGCTGCCGCCGTCCGTCCGCTTCGTCGGACCGTTGCGGCTGCCCGTCCCGGCGGCTCCGCTGCCCGGCTGGTGGGGCGACCTGGACGGCAGCCGACCGGTCGTCCACCTCACCCAGGGCACCATGGCCAACCTCGACCTCAGCCGCCTGATGGTGCCGGCGCTGCGCGGGCTCGCGTCCGAGGACGTGCTCGTCGTCGCGTCGACGGGCGGTCGACCGGTCGCCCAGCTGGAGGCGCAGCTCGGCGGACCGCTACCCGCCAACGCGCGGGTGGCCACCTTCCTGCCGTACGACCGGCTGCTCCCCCGGACAGCGGCGATGGTCACCAACGGCGGCTTCGGCGGGGTGCAGCAGGCGCTCGCCGCCGGCGTCCCGCTGGTGGTCGCGGGCAGCACCGAGGACAAGCCCGAGGTCGCCGCCCGGGTCTCCTGGTCCGGGGCCGGGCTGAACCTGCGGACGGGCCGACCGACGCCGACCCGGGTGCGCCGGGCGGTGCGGCGGCTGTTGACCGACCCCGGGTACGCCGGAGCGGCCGAGCGGCTGCGGGCCGAGATCGCCGGGCTGAACGACCCCATCGACGCCGTCGCGGACGGCCTGGCCCGGCTGCTCGCGGGCGACCGGGTCGACCTGGCGGTCGAGCAGGACCTCCTGCGTCCATGACGGCAGCGGCAGACGTCGCTGCCGCCGGCGCTCCCTAGACTGACCCGGTCGCCCTGGTCTGAGGAGGATTCTCGTGTGTGCCGCGTGCGGAGTGGCCGGTCACGTCCCGGCTGCCGACCTTCCCGCCGAACCGGTCCCGCTGTCGGCACCGGAAGCGCCGCGACGCTTCGCTGCGCTGCGGAACCGGGACTGCCGGCCGTACCTGGTGGGCAGCGGCCTGGCCATGATGGCCGACAACGTCGAGCACGTCATCACCTACTGGGTGCTGTGGCAGCAGTTCCACTCCGAGGCGCTGGTCGGGTTCCAGGTGATCAGCCACTGGGTGCCGTTCCTGCTCTTCGCCGTCTGGTTCGGCGGCCTGGCGGACCGCTACGACTGCCGCCGGGTGATCCAGGCGGGCCAGGCGCTGTTCATGTTCGTCTCGGTGGCATGGGGCGTGCTGTTCCTCACCCACAGCCTGCACATCTGGCACGCCTGCGTGCTGCTGGTGCTGCACGGCATCGCCGGGGCGCTCTGGGGGCCGGCCGAGCAGCTGATGCTGCACGACTTCGTCGGGCCGGCCGAGCTGCCGAGCGCCGTCCGGCTCAACGCCACGTTCAAGAGCCTGGGCATCCTGTTCGGCCCGGTGGTGGGGTCGGCGCTGCTGCTGGGCCTGGGACCCACCTGGGGCATCTTCGCCAACGTCGCGATCTACCTGCCGCTGACCCTGTTCCTGACCCGGACCCGCTTCACCGGACATCTCCGCGACGGTGCGGTCACCCGGGCCCGGATGACCATCGCCGACGCGTGGCGGACGCTGCAGGGCGTCGCCGCGGACCACACCCTGGTGTCGATGATCGTGCTGGCCGGCCTCGGCTCGTTCTTCGTCGGCGCCTCGCTGCAGTCGGCGATGCCGATCTTCGCCGCCGACCTGGCCGGCGGGTCCGGCAACAGCGCGTACGGGGTGCTGCTCTTCGCCACCGGGGCCGGCGGGGTGCTGGGCGGGCTGGTGCTGGAGGCGACCGGCTGGATCCGCCCCAGGGTCTCTGCGGCGGTCGCGGCCACCGCCGTCTACGGGCTGGCGATCCTCGGGTTCGCCCTGACCCACAGCTACGTGCTCGCGCTCGGCCTGCTGTTCGTCCAGGGGGTGGCCAACCTGGCGTCGATGTCGATCAGCCAGACGGTGGTCCAGCTGCGCGCGCCGGCCGAGCAGCGGGGTCAGGTGGTCGGGGTCTACACGATGTCGGCGAGCGGGCTGCGCGCCGGCAGCGGCCTCACCGTCGGCATCTTCGGCACCGTGGTGGGGATCCACACCTCGCTGTCCCTGAGCGCGATCGCGCTCTGCGTCGGCACCGTGCTGGCCGCCCTCTATGCCGCCCGCAGCGCTCGCGGCCGGCTCGCCCGAGCAGCAGGAGCCGCGTGATGTCGATGCCGAGCCTGGCGATCACCGGGGTGACGGGCCACGTCGGTGGGCTCGTCGCCCGCCAGCTCGCTGCGGCTGGCGTGCCGCTGCGGCTGCTGGCCCGCTCGCCCGAACGTGCCCCCGACCTGCCGGGCTGCCCCGTCGCCGAGCTGTCCTACGGCGACACCGACCAGGCGCAGCAGGCGCTGGCCGGGGTGGAGGTGCTGCTGATGGTCTCGGCGGCCGAGAACGCCAACCGGCGCACGCAGCACCTGGGGCTCATCGACGCCGCCGCGGCCGCCGGCGTCCAGCACGTCGTCTACACCTCCTTCGTCGCCGCGGGTCCGGAGTCCACCTTCACCCTGGGCCGCGACCACGGCGCGACCGAGCAGCACCTCGAGACGTCCGGGATGGATGCCACCATCCTGCGGGACAGCTTCTACCTCGACTTCCTGCCCGACACGGTCGGCGAGGACGGGGTGATCCGCGGTCCGGCGGGCCACGGTCGGCTCGCCGCCGTGGCCCGAGCCGACGTCGCCCGCTGCGCCGCCGCGGTGCTGCGGGACCCAGCGCGGCACCGCGGCCGTCACTACGACCTGACCGGGCCGGAGGCGCTGAGCCTGGCCGACGTCGCCCGGGTCCTGACCGAGGTGACCGGCCGGCCGACGACCTACCACGACGAGACCGTCCCGGAGGCCTACGCCTCCCGGGCCTCCTACGGGGCGCCGGACTGGCAGCTCGATGCCTGGGTCAGCACCTACACCGCGATCGCCGAGGGAAGTCTGGCCGCGGTCAGCGACGACGTGCGCCGGCTGACGGGCCGGTCGCCGCTGAGCCTGCGCGAGGTCCTCGTCGGTCGTCCCTGAAAAACTCACGCCAGATCCGTCGACACACCGGCGCGCTCGGCGTGTCGGGCCAACTGGAGTGAGTTTCTCAGGGGAGTTGGTCAGACAGCGGTCTCCGGGGCGAGCGACTCGTCGCCGTGCCGGTCCACCGCCGCCCGCTGGCGGCGCCGGTCGAGCAGGGTCATCGCCGGCGTGGCGGTGATGCCGTGCACGACCACCGACGCCGCCACCGCAAAGGCCACGATCGCCCAGAGCCGGTCCGGCTGGGCGAAGTCGGCGTGCTGCAGGGCCCAGCCGACGTAGAACACCGAACCGATGCCGCGGACCCCGAAGAAGGCGATGACCGCCCGCTCCCGCGGACCGGTCCTGCTGCCGAGCAACCCGAGCCATCCCGTCAGCGGACGCACGACCAGCAGGACGGCGAGGACGACGACCACGTCCAGCGGCCGCAGCGGCGCCAGCAGGCCCCGGGCCAGCGCTCCGCCCAGCAGCACCAGGATGAGCACGGTGAGCAACCGTTCGAGCTGCTCGATGTAGGAGTGCAGGACCCGGTGGTAGCCGTGGCTGCGCTCGGCGGCCCGCAGGGCGCAGGCGCAGACGAAGACCGCCACGAAGCCGTAGCCGTGGAGCAGCTCGGCCAGGCCGTAGGTGCCGGCGGTGACGGCGAGGGCGACGAAGCCCTCCGCGTGGTCGGCGAAGCGCAACGGCCGCACCGGTGAGTTGAAGAACAGCTTCCCCAGCAACCAGCCGGCGCCCACCCCGACCGCCAGCCCGGCTCCGAGCCGCCAGGCCACGTCGACCGCCAGCCAGTGGCCGAAGCCGGCCCAGCCCAGCCCGGTGGTGGCGATGGCCACGGCTGCGTAGGTGAACGGGAAGGCCATCCCGTCGTTGAGCCCGGCCTCGGACGTCAGCGCGAACCGGGCCTCGTCCTCGGCCGGAGCGTCCTCCTCCTCGGCCGGTTCGGCGACCTGCACCTCGCTGGCCAGCACCGGGTCGGTCGGCGCGAGCACGGCGCCGAGCAGCAGGGCGGCGGCCAGTCCGAAGCCCAGCAGCCAGCCCGCCAGCAGAGCCACGACCGCGATCGAGCCCACCATCGTCAGCCCGATGAGCCGCCAGGTCGTGGCCCAGCGCCGCCAGCCCACGGGCCGGTCGAGGGCCAGCCCCGCCCCCATCAGCGAGACCAGCACGCAGACCTCGGACAGGTGCGTGGTCACGGACGCGTGCGCCTGCGGAACGGGGCTCGGCAACCCCGGCACGAAGGTGAACAGTCCCATCCCCAGCGCCAGGAACACCATCGGCATCGACACCGGCACCCGGCCCAGCACCCGCGGCAGGAGGGCGGCGGCGAACGCGGCGAGCCCGACGGCGAGGAAGAGCAGGCCGGGGCTGTCGAGGTTGATGACGAGCTCCTGGCGGGGTGAGGGTCAGCTCGCCAGCGGCGAGGCCCCGGAAGTGTAGTCGGGAGCTCGTGGTCCACTACGCGGGGGCGACGACCACCGGACGGGGCCCGCCGTCCGACGCCGCCGCCCAGGCGGTGGCGACGTCGGCGAGGTCGTAGGCCTGAGCCGCCACCGTGACCGCGCCGTTCGCGATCAGCTCGAGGTAGGCGGGGATCTCCCGCCCGAGCACGGCGAGCGGCGTGGACCCGACCCCGCTGCCGCTGATCCGCAGCCGACGACTGCGCAGCAGGGCGGCCGGGACCCTGGCCTTGGCCCCGCTCATCGCCCCGATCTCGACGTAGGAGACGTCGGCGGTGTCCTCCCCATCCCGCGGCGTCCGAGCGCCGCGAAGGCCGTCTCGGCCACCGTCCCCCCAGACGAAGTCCAGCACCAGGGTCGGCGCCTGCCCGGCGAGCGCCTCCACCATCGCGGCGGTGTCCGTCGCCACGTCGCCCGTCAGCGCGAGGGCCTCGGCGCCCATGCTCCCGGCCCGGGCGAGCCCCTCGGGGTTGCGACCGACGCCGACCACCCGTTCCGCGCCCACCGCCAGGGCGTTCTGCACCGCGAGCCGACCCGCCGCCCCGGTCACCCCGAGGATCAGCACCGTCCCCAGCCTCTCCACCTCGGCGGCCCGCGCCCGCAGCGGCAGCCAGGAGGACAGCCCCGGGTTGACCCCGGCCGCCACCGGCACCGGATCCGCGTCCGCGGGCAGCGGGAAGCCGAGGCCGGCCGGTACGGCCATCCGTTCGGCGAAGGTCCCGTACGGTGCGCGGACGTACCCCGTGTAGACGAGGGTCCCCTCGGCCGTCCGGGCGACGGCGTCCAGGCCGGGGATGAGAGGCCAGGTGCCGGCGCTGGCGTAGTGCCCGCCGCCCGCCACCGAGCGGACCACCGGGTGGATCCCCGCCGCGACCAGCGAGACGAGCGTTTGGTCGGCCGCCACGACCGGCTCGTCGAACTCTCCGTACACCGGCCCGCTGCCTGCAGACCGGACCACTGCTGCCTTCATGTCTGCTCCTTAACAAAGTTAAATGGTGGGCCCAGTCTGCTTTAACGTTGTTAAGGTGTCAACGTGAAGCCCGCCCTGACCCGAGCCGACCTGGTGCGTGCGGGGCTCGAGGTCCTCGACGCGCACGGCATCGAGGGGCTGACCGTCCGGGCGGTGGCGGCACGGCTGGGCGTCCAGGCGCCCGCGCTCTACTGGCACGTGCGGAACAAGCAGGACCTGCGCGACGAGATGGCCACCGAGATCTGGCGTCGGATCAGCGCGACCCTGCAGGTCCTGCCCCCCGACATCGGCTGGACGCAGGAGATGACGGCCTTCGCGACCACCACCCGAGCCGAGCTGCTCTCCCACCGTGACGGCGCCAAGGTGTTCAGCGGAACGTACCTGAACGACACCGGCGTGCTGCACCGGCAGGAGGCTGGGCTGGCCCGGATGATGGCCGAGGGCTTCACCCTGGCGGACGCGCTGCGGGTCTGGTCGCTGGTCTACAGCTTCACGATCGGCTTCTGCATCGAGGAGCAGTCGGTCCGCCAGGCCGTCGCGGCGGGCGACCCCCGCTACAGCCTCGAGGCGCGGGAGGAGCGGCTCAGCGACGGGGAGCACCCGCTGGTGGTGGCCGCCGGCCCGGAGCTTTTCGGCGACCCGGACGCCCGGTTCGCCGACCTCGTCGCCGTTCTCGTCGAGACCGCCGAGCGGCTGCGAGCCCACACCTGACCGGACGACACCCGGCCGGACGACGCCCCACCGTAGGCCCGGTTCAGCCGGCGAGACCCAACGGAGCGGGCGTCCGCTCCGGCAGCAGCCGGGCCCGGACGCCGATGTCGGGGTTGTCGGTGAAGAAGGAGTCCAGCCCGGCGTCCAGGTAGCGGCGCAGCTCGCCCTCCAGATCTCCGACTGCGTACGGGTCGTCGCTGCTGCGGAACTGCAGCGGCAGGAACTGGTTCTCACGACGGAAGGTCCAGCCGCACAGCTGCAGCCCGACGGCGTGCGCCTGCGCGGCCAGCGGGGTCGGCGCGAGCAGCCGTCCGGTCGCGTCCCGCGGGATGACCAGGTTCTTGTCCACCCCGAGGACCTCCGCGTAGCCGCTGATCTGGCGCAGTCCCGCCGGACTGACCAGGTCGGCGTAACGGCGCGGGTCGCCCGTGCTCGCCAGGTCCCAGGGCGCTCCGGTGCTCTCGATCAGCTGCAGCAACGGGATGGAGGTCTGGCGGGCCAGCCAGCGCAGGTTGGTGGTCTCGAAGCTCTGGATCATCGCCGGGTCGTGCCGGTCGACGAAGCCGGCCGCGGCCAGCTCGTCCAGCAGCCGGGCCTCCAGCGGCAGCCCGAGCCCCGCGAAGTAGCTGGGGTGTTTGGTCTCGGGGCAGATACCGATCCGCCGACCGTCCACCGTCCGCGACGCGGCCGCGAGGGCCGCGACCTCGGCGAGGGTCGGGATCTGGTGCCGCCCGTCGTGCTCGGTGTTACCCGGCCGCGCCAGCGGCAGCCGCTCGACCGCCCGCAGGGTCCGGAGCTCGGCCAGGGTGAAGTCCTCGGTGAACCAACCGGTGCGGGTCACGCCGTCGATCATCTTGGTGGTGTACCGGCCAGTGAACTCCGGGTGCGCCGCCACGTCGGTGGTCGCGCTGATCTCGTTCTCGTGCCGGGCGACCAGCTCACCGTCCGCCGTCGCGACGACGTCGGGCTCGATCTGGTCGGCGCCCTGGGCGATGGCCAGCGCGTACGCGGCCAGCGTGTGCTCGGGACGGTAGCCGCTGGCCCCCCGGTGGGCGATGAGGACCGGGGGGAGCCGGGTCGAGCGCAGCCCGTTCGGCCGGAGGGGGCTGACCCGTGGGCTGCGCGCGAGGAGCATGGTCGCCATGCCAACAGTTCGGAGCGGACGGCCGGTGGCGCCGACCGCACCTTTCGGCGACCAGACGGTGAACGTTTGCCGTCCGTGACGGTCGTCTCGTGTTCACCTGAGGGTGCCAACCTGAGGACCATGGACGTGCAGCGACGTGTTCTGGGGCCCGCGGCGGTCCGCTGGAACGACTACGTGGGGACGGCGGCCGCCGACGATGCGGACGCCTTGCTCGACCGGCCCAGCCTCTACGAGCTGGCCGGCGTCGACCGGGGACGGTTCACCATCGTGGGCATCGACCTGTCGATCTGGGAGACCACCACCACCGTGCAGGTCTACGCCGTGGACCGCATCGCCCACCGGCTGGAGTCCCACGCCGACATCGAGGAGCTCGCTCGGGCCCAGGGCGAGATCCCCGTGGTGCAGTTCGAGATCCCGGAGCAGCAGGTCGAGGAGTTCCTGTCCGACGCCTTCCGCCGCATCTCGCTGCGGCTCGTCGCCCGCGGGGTCCGTGAGCACCAGCTCGTGGTCACCCCGGCCGCCGACTGAGCCGGCGGGCCACCACGACCGTCGCCTCGCGCTCCTCGTCGCGGCGGACCTGCGGCGCCAGACCAGCGGCCAGGGCTACTGCGGTGAGCGCGGGCAGCTGGGCCTCGCCGCACTCGACCAGCACCGTGCCGCCGGTCGCCAGCCACGTCGGCGCCCCGGTCAGCACCCGACGCAGCACGTCCAGCCCGTCCGCGCCGCCGTCGAGGGCCACGGCCGGCTCGTGCTCGCGAGCCTCGGCCGGCATCAGCGGGATCGCGCCGGTGGGCACGTACGGCGCGTTGGCCACCAGCACCTCCACCCGTCCGTGGAGCGTCATGGGCAGGGCTGAGTAGAGGTCGCCGGCCAGCACGGTGGCCCGGCCCCACAGGTTCTCGGCCGCGCACGCCACGGCAGCCGGCTCGACCTCGGTGGCGTACAGCTCCAGGCTCGGCCGAGCGGCCAGCAGCACCAGGCTGATCGCGCCGGACCCGCAGCACAGCTCGACCACCACGTTCCCCGGCCGAGCGAGGGCCAAGGCCTCACTCGCCAGCAGCTCGGTCCGCCGCCGGGGCACGAACACCCCCGGCCTCAGGGCCACCCGCAGCCCGGCGAACGCCGCCCAGCCCAGCACCTGCTCCAGCGGCAGCCCCTCGTCGGCGCGCCGGGCGACCAGCAGGTCGAGCTCCGCGGTCGAGCCGGCCGCGGCCTCCTTGAGCAGCTCCGCCTCCTCCTCGGCGTAGACGCAGCCGGCGGCCCGCAGCCGGGCCACCAGCGCGAGGTCCGGGCTCCCGAGCATCCGCTGAGGCTATCCGCTAATACCCCGTCAAGAGCCGGCAAGAGGCCGTCAAGACGAGGCGGCGCAGGGCGGACCGGGCCTGTGATGGACCCATGAGTCTGTTGTCCCTCGGCCTGATCCTCGCCGTCGCGGCCCTCGTGGTCTACCTGCTGGTCACCCTCGTCTTCCCCGAGCACTTCTGATGGGCGACACCGCCGCCGGGCTGCTGCAGATCCTGGCCCTGCTCGTGCTGCTCGCCCTGGTCTACGTGCCGCTCGGCGACTACCTCGCCGCGGTGCTGACCCCGGCCCGGCACAACCGGGCCGAGCGGGTGACGTACCGGCTGATCGGGGTCGACCCGGACGGCCAGCAGGACGCGCGCAGCTACACCCTGGCCGTGCTCGGCTTCTCCGCGGTCTCCATCGTCGTGCTGTTCGCGATCCTCGTGGGGCAGGCCCACCTGCCCTACAGCCGCGGCCTCGCCGGGATGCCGTGGGACATGGCCCTGAACACCGCCGTCTCCTTCGTCACCAACACCAACTGGCAGTCCTACGCCGGTGAGTCCACGCTGGGCTACACCGCCCAGATGGCGGGGCTGGCCGTGCAGAACTTCGCCTCCGCGGCGGTCGGCATCGCCGTCGCGGGGGCGCTGATCCGCGGCTTCCTGGCTCGGCGGACCGGCGACCTCGGTAATTTCTGGGTCGACCTGACCCGGGTCACCTACCGCGTGCTGGTACCGCTCTCGGTCGTCTTCGCGGTCGCGCTCATCGCCGGCGGCGTGATCCAGAACTTCGCCCCCGACCACACCCTCACGACCCTCGCCGGCGGCACCCAGACCCTGCCCGGCGGCCCGGTGGCCAGCCAGGAGGCGATCAAGGAGCTGGGTACCAACGGCGGCGGCTTCTTCAACGCCAACTCCGCCCACCCGTACGAGAACCCGAACCCGGTCACGAACTTCCTGCAGATCTTCTCGCTGCTGGTGATCCCGGTCGCCCTGACCCGCACCCTCGGGACCATGCTGGGTCACCGCCGCCAGGGCCACGCGGTGCTTGCGGCGATGGCCGTCCTCTGGGGTGCCGCGCTGGCCCTCACCACCTGGGCCGAGGTCGGCACCCACGGTCTGGCGCCGCAGGCCGCAGGCGCGGCGATGGAGGGCAAGGAGACCCAGTTCGGCACCTGGGCCAGCGCCCTGTTCGCCGTCAGCACCACCGGCACCTCGACCGGAGCGATCAACGCCCAGCACGACTCGCTGACCGCGGCCGGCGGAGGCACGGTGCTGGTGCACATGCTGCTCGGCGAGGTCTCCCCGGGCGGCACCGGGTCCGGGCTCTACGGGATCCTCGTCGCCGCCGTGCTGACCACCTTCGTCGCCGGGCTGATGGTGGGCCGGACGCCGGAGCTGCTGGGCAAGAAGATCGGCGCCCGCGAGATGACCTACGTCGCCCTCTACGTGCTGGCCACCCCGGCGCTGGTGCTGCTGGGTCTCGGCGTCGCCATGGCCCTGAAGAGCACGCCGGACGCCATGAACAACGCCGGTGCGCACGGGCTGAGCGAGGTCTTCTACGCCTACGCCTCGGCGGCCAACAACAACGGCAGCGCGTTCGCCGGCATCACCGTGACGTCGACCTTCTTCCAGCTCACGCTGGCCCTCGCCATGCTGGCCGGCCGGCTCGCACCCATCGTCCTGGTCCTCGCCCTCGCCGGCTCGCTGGCCAAGGCCGGACCGGTGCCGGTGACCGCCGGCACCCTGCCGACGACCACTCCCCTGTTCGTCACCCTGCTCGTCGGCGTCATCCTCCTGGTCACGGGCCTGACCTTCTTCCCCGGGCTCGCGCTCGGGCCGATCGCCGAGGCGCTCTCATGAGCTGGCCCGATGGTCGCGCTCCGCGCTCCGGGGTCCTGGGCTCCGCCCGATCTCACTCGTTCGTCCTGATCTCGGACAACACAGTCTCGCGTCCCAACAGCCAAGCGTGTCGTCGGAAATCCCTCCTCACTCCCGAGAGGCTCCGCTCGTGACCGTCTCCCTTCCCACCACGACGTCCGCCGACCCGGGGTCACCGACCGGCGTCGAGCCGACGCGCCACCGCCGCAACGGTGCTGACCAGCTGCCGCTGGGCCAGCAGCTCCTCTCGGCTTTGCCCGAAGCGCTGCGCAAGCTGTCGCCGGTCCACCTCTACCGCAGCCCGGTGATGCTGATCGTCTGGATCGGCTCCGTGCTGACCACCATCGCCGCTGCGGTGCAGCCGGGCGTCTTCACCATCGCCATCGCCGTCTGGCTCTGGCTGACGGTCATCTTCGCCAACCTCGCCGAGGCGGTGGCCGAGAGCCGCGGCCGGGCCCAGGCCGCCTCGCTGCGGGCCACCCGGACCGACACCACCGCCCGCCGGATCGAGACAAACGGCATCGAGGTCGAGGTGCCCAGCACCCTGCTCGAGGTCGGCGACCGGGTCCGGGTATCCGCCGGCCAGGTCATCCCCGGCGACGGTGACGTCGTCGAGGGGGTGGCCAGCGTGGACGAGTCGGCCATCACCGGCGAGTCCGCCCCCGTCATCCGCGAAGCGGGTGGTGACCGGTCGGCGGTCACCGGCGGCACCACCGTGCTCAGCGACGAGATCGTCGTCGCCATCACCGCCGCGGCCGGGGAGTCGTTCCTGGACCGGATGATCGCCCTGGTCGAGGGCGCCGAGCGCCGCAAGACCCCGAACGAGATCGCGCTGTCGATCCTGCTGTCGAGCCTGACCCTGGTCTTCCTGCTCGCGGTGGCCACCCTGCAGCCGCTCGCGGCCTACTCCGGGCAGCGCCAGTCGGTGGTGGTGCTGATCGCCCTGCTGGTCTGCCTGATCCCCACCACCATCGGCGCCCTGCTGAGCGCCATCGGCATCGCCGGCATGGACCGCCTGGTGCAGGCGAACGTGCTGGCCATGTCCGGCCGGGCCGTGGAGGCCGCCGGTGACGTGAGCACCCTGCTGCTGGACAAGACGGGCACCATCACCTTCGGCAACCGGCGCGCCTCGGCCTTCGTCGCCATGGCCGGGGTCTACGCCGACACCCTCCGGGACGCCGCCCGCTGGTCGAGCCTGGCCGACCAGACCCCCGAGGGCCGCTCGGTGGTCGAGCTCGCGCTCGAGCAGGGCTCCGACGACGCCGACCTGCCCACCGGCGCCACCTACGTGGCCTTCTCCGCCAACACGCGGATGTCGGGCATCGACGTACCCGGGCGGCAGGTCCGCAAGGGCGCCGGCTCGGCCATCTCGGCCTGGGTCGGGGTCGACACGCCGGGACTGGCCGGGGTCGTCGACGGCATCTCCGCGACCGGTGGTACCCCGTTGGTGGTGGCCGAGCGGGTCGAGGGGTTTGAGCCCCACGTGCTGGGCGTCATCCACCTCAAGGACGTGGTCAAGCCGGCCATCCGGGAACGCTTCGCCGAGCTGCGCTCGATGGGCATCCGGACGGTGATGATCACCGGCGACAACCCCCGGACGGCGGCCGCGATCGCTGCGGAGGCAGGGGTCGACGACTTCCTGGCCGAGGCCACGCCCGAGGACAAGCTGGCGTTGATCAAGACCGAGCAGGCCGGGGGCCGGATGGTGGCGATGACCGGGGACGGCACGAACGACGCCCCCGCGCTGGCCGCCGCCGACGTCGGGGTGGCGATGAACTCGGGGACGGCCGCGGCCAAGGAGGCCGGGAACATGGTCGACCTCGACTCCGACCCCACGAAGTTGATCAAGGTCGTGGAGATCGGCAAGCAGCTGTTGATCACCCGCGGCGCCCTGACCACGTTCTCGATCGCCAACGACGTGGCGAAGTACTTCGCGATCATCCCGGCCATGTTCTCACGCGTCTACCCCGACCTGCAGACGCTCAACATCATGCGGCTGAGCTCGCCCTCCTCGGCCATCCTGTCGGCGGTGATCTTCAACGCCCTGGTCATCGTGGCGCTGATCCCGCTGGCCCTGCGCGGCGTCCGCTACCGGCCGGCCTCTGCCGGCGAGGTGCTGCGCCGCAACCTGTTGATCTACGGCGTCGGCGGCATCGTGGCTCCCTTCATCGGCATCAAGATCATCGACCTCGTCGTCTCCCTGATCCCTGGAATGGGCTGATCATGTTCTTCCGCCAGGTCCTCACCGGCCTCCGCCTCCTCCTCGTCCTCACCGTCCTGCTGGGTGTCGGCTACCCGCTCGTGGTCACCGGGGTCGGCCAGCTGGCCTTCCCGCACCAGGCGAACGGGTCGCAGCTGGCCACCGGCCACGGCTCCAGCCTGATCGGCCAGGAGTTCAAGGGCGACGAGTGGTTTGCCTCCCGCCCGTCAGCCAACGACTACGACGCCGAGGCCAGCGGCGGCTCGAACGCCGGCCCGTCCGACCCCGACCTGGTCGCGACGATCGCCGAGCGCCGGGCCGCCGTCGCCCAGCGCGACGGCGTGGACCCCGCGGCGGTGCCGCCGGACGCGATGACCGCCTCGGCGTCCGGGCTCGACCCCTTCATCTCCCCCGCCTACGCGGCGCTGCAGGAGGCCCGGGTGGCGCGGGTCCGAGGCCTCGACCCCACCAAGGTGGCCGCGCTGGTGGCGGAGAGCACCTCCGGCCGCGCGCTGGGTTTCCTCGGTGAGCCGCGGGTGAACGTGGTCCTGCTGAACGCCGCCCTGGCCGCCCAGGCCTGAGCCCCGACACGGACCAACAGGCCGAGCCGGACGACACGAGGAGGCAGACTGTGGCCATGGCAGGAGGTCAGCTCCGGGTCTACCTGGGTGCGGCGCCCGGGGTGGGCAAGACCTTCGCCATGCTCGACGAGGGTCGCCGTCGGCTGGAGCGGGGCACCGACGTGGTGATCGGCTACGTCGAGACACACGGTCGGGCCCGCACCGTCGAGGCCGCCCGCGACCTCGAGGTCGTGAGCCGTCAGCTCGTCTCCTACCGTGGCGTCGAGACCACCGAGATGGACCTCGAGTCGCTGCTCGCCCGGCGGCCCGAGGTCGCTCTGGTCGACGAGCTGGCCCACACCAACGCCTACGACGACGAGTACCGTGCCGCGCACCCCGGGGCGAACGCGAAGCGATGGCAGGACGTCCGCGACCTGCTCGAGGCCGGCATCGACGTCATCACCACGGTCAACGTCCAGCACCTGGAGTCCCTCAACGACGTGGTGGAGTCGATCACCGGGATCCGGCAGACCGAGACCGTGCCCGACGCGTTCGTGCGCGCGGCGACGACCGTCGAGCTGGTGGACATGAGCCCCCAGGCGCTGCAGCGACGGATGGCCCACGGCAACATCTACGCCGCCGACAAGATCGAGCACGCGCTCACCCACTACTTCCGCGAGGGCAACCTCGCGGCGCTGCGCGAGCTGGCCCTGCTCTGGCTGGCCGACCGGGTGGACGAGGGTCTGGACCGCTACCGCAGCGCGCACGGCATCGACGCCACCTGGGCGACGCGGGAGCGGGTCGTGGTCGCGGTCTCGGGGGCCGAGGAGTCGGTGGCCCTGATGCGCCGGGCCGCGCGCATCGCCAGCCGGACCGCCGGCGGGGAGTGGCTGGCGGTCTACGTCACCCGCCGCGACGGGCTGAGCGCGGTCTCGGCGGTGCAGCTGGAGCGGCTCCGGGCCAAGACCCAGGAGCTCGGCGGGACGTTCCACGCCGTCGTGGCCGCCGACGTGGCCGAGGGTCTGCTGGACTTCGCCCGCGGGGTGAACGCGACCCAGGTGCTGCTCGGGGCCAGCCGCCGCAGCCGGCTGGCCACCCTGCTCAGGCCCGGTGTGGGCGAGACGGTGATCAGCGACTCCGGCGACATCGACGTGCACGTGGTGACCCACGCCTACGCACGCCGGGGCGCCGGCAGCGGACGCCGGCGGGCGCGGGTCAGCCGGCGGCGGCTGGTCGTCGGCTACCTGCTGGCCGTGCTGGGGACCACGGCGCTGGCGGTCGGGCTCTACCTCACCCCGGACCTGCACGGGCTGCCCACCGAGTCGATGCTGTTCATGGCGCTGGTCATCGCCACGGCCCTGGTCGGCGGGTTGTGGCCGGCGGTCACCGCGGCACTGTGCGGCGGGCTGGCCCTCAACTACTTCTTCGTCGACCCCACCGGCACCCTGAGCATCGCCGACCCGGAGAACGCGTTCGCGATCGCGGTCTTCCTGCTCACCGGCGTCGCCGTGGCCACCGTCGTCGACCGTGCCGCCCGGCAGACGGTGCAGGCGACCCGGGCCCGGGCCGAGGCCAACGCGCTCGCCGTGCTCTCGCACACCCTGCTGCACACCGGGGACTCCCAGGAGTCGCTGCTCAGCCGGGTCTGCCAGCTCTTCACGATGTCCGGCGGGGCCATCCTGCGCACCACCGGCGACCAGACGAGGGTCGAGACCCGCTTCGGGGATGCGCCGAGCACCGTCGACGAGGCCGACGCCGACATCGTCGTGAGCCCGGAGGTCACCGTCGTGTTCCGCGGCCACCCCCTCGACGCCGCCGACCGCCGGCTGATGTCGGCCTACGCCACCCACTTCCAGATCGTCCGGGAACGCCGGGAGGCGCTGGCGGAGTCCAGGCACGCGGCCGAACTGGCGGAGGGCAACCGGACCCGGACGGCTCTGCTGGCGGCGGTCTCGCACGACCTGCGGACCCCGCTGGCCGCGATCAAGGCCGGCGTCAGCAGCCTGCGTGCGCCGGGCGTCACCTGGTCGCCGGCCGATGAGGCCGAGCTGCTGGCCACCGTCGAGGACGGGGCGGACCGGTTGGAGAACCTGATCGGCAACCTGCTCGACCTGAGCCGGCTGCAGATGGGCACGATCAACCCGCTGCTCGGCGAGGTGGACCTGGCCAGCGCGGTGGAGTGGGCGCTGGACCCGCTGCCCGACAGCGGCCAGGTGCGCGTCCGGCTGGGCGAGGACGCCCTGACCGCGCACGCCGATCCCGGTCTGCTCGACCGGGTGGTGGCCAACCTGGTCGAGAACGCGCTACGGCACACCCCGGCCGGCACCACCGTCGAGGTGACCAGCGAGGCCGACGTCGACCCCTCGACCGCGGACGGCCCGCGCGTGCTGGTCCGCGTGGTCGACCACGGGCCGGGGATCCCGGCGGAGTCGAAGGCGGCGCTGTTCGCCCCGTTCCAACGGCTCGGCGACGTCCCCAACGGCGACGGCCTGGGGCTCGGTCTGGCCGTGGCCCGGGGTCTGGCCGAGGCGATGGACGGCCGGCTCAGCGCCGAGGACACCCCCGGCGGGGGCCTCACCATGGTGATCGACCTGCCCGCCGCGACGCAGCCGGCCCCGTCCCCTGAAGCCGTCGAAGGCCCCGAACCTATCGAAGACCCCGAACCGCGCCGTGCGCCTGTCGAAGACCCCGGACCGCGCCCTGAGCCGGTCGAAGGCCCCGAAGGGGTTGCGCCGGTCTCCCGTCCGCTCGGGGCGGTGGCACCGTGACCATCATCCTGGCCGTCGACGACGACCCGGCCCTGCTGCGGACGCTGACCATCAACCTCCGGGCGCGCGGCTACGAGGTGGAGACCGCCGGGGACGGCCGGTCGGCCTTGCAGGTGGTGGCCGAGCGGATGCCCGACCTCGTGCTGCTCGACCTCGGCCTGCCCGACATCGACGGCGTCAGCGTGCTGACCCGGCTGCGGACGTTCGCGGCGGTGCCGGTGCTGGTGCTCTCGGCGCGGCACGCCGCCGACGACAAGGTGGAGGCGCTCGACCTGGGGGCGGACGACTACGTGACCAAGCCGTTCGGGATGGAGGAGCTGCTGGCCCGGGTCCGGGCCGCGCTCCGGCACAGCCCGCTCGGCGCCAGCACGCCACCGCGGGTGGTGGAGACGCCGTCCCTCCGGCTGGACCTGAACGACCAGACCGCCCTCCGCAACGGTGAGCCGGTGCACCTGACGCCCACCGAGTGGCGGCTGGTCGAGGTCCTCACCCGCCAGCCCGGTCAGCTGGTCCGCCAGACCGACCTGCTGCGGGAGGTCTGGGGCCCCAGCTACCACCGCGAGACCAACTACCTACGCGTCTACCTGGCGAACCTGCGCCGCAAGCTCGAGGCCGAGCCCGGCCGTCCGCGGCACTTCATCACCGAGCCCGGCGTCGGCTACCGCTTCGTCCCCTGAAACGCCGACCCCGTCATGCCCCCCGTCGGCGAGGCAGGCGGCGGGCGACCACGGCGTACAGCGGGTCGCCCCGGTAGCGCCCCCCGGGCGTCCGCAGGCTGACCTCGGCCTCGGTGAAGCCGCCGGCCCGACGCAGGTAGTCGACGACGATGGCGCACCGGCCGGGCTCGTCGGCGGCCAGCCAGCCGTGCACCGCCTTGGTCGGGAAGCAGCGGTTGGAGAAGGTGAGGACCACCGGTGCGCCCGGGCGCAGCACCCGCGCGGTCTCGGCGAGCACCTCGACCGGTCGGACCAGGTAGTCGACCGAGACGCAGCAGAGCACGGCGTCGAAGGTGGCGTCCTCGAACGGCAGCGCGGGGTCGAGGTTCAGGTCCTGGACCACCCGCTCGGTGGCCATCGGGTTGGCGGCGAGCTCGGCGGCGTTCATGCCCAGCACCACCAGCTCGGGCGGCGGCGAGGAGAGGTGGGAGACCCACGAGGACATCAGGTCCAGCACCCGCGGCCCGCGGTCCACGCCGAGCTCGGCGTAGAGCGCGCCCACCGCCGCGATGGCGCGGTCGTCGATGTGGGTCACCAGCCGGGTCGGGGTGTAGAACCGGTCGTCGGAACTCGGGTCGTCGCGGTCGAAGAACCACGCGGGGTACGGGTCGGTCACCTCAGCCCAGTGTCCCGCGCAGCAGGCTGTTGTGGCTGTGGTCGGAGTTGCCGTCGAAGGGCTCGATCGAGATGTCCACGACGATGTAGCCGTCCAGAGCGCCCTTCGCGGTCGGCACCGGGTAGGTCGCCCGCCCGTCCGGGGGCACGACCCCCAGCGAGATCATCTTGCGGCCGTCGGTGTTCAGCAGCCACAGCTCCTCGAACGCGTTCGGCGTGGCCGGGGAGGTGACGTCGATGGAGAGCTGCAGAGCGCCGTCACGACTGGTCAGGCGGGCCGTGCCGCGGCCGGTCTTGTCGGGCAGCGGGGCCAGGGCGGCCTGGGCCACCACATCGTCGCCCGAGCGGTACCAGACCGTGCCGCCCACCGCGACGGCGAGCACGGCTGCGGCGCCGATCAGCCGCGGCACGTAGGACCGAGCCCGCGCCGGTACCGGCACCGGCCGGTCCGCCAGGAGGGGCTGTTCCGGCTGCCGGCCCGGCCCCGACATCGGAGTCGGGGCGGGCGCTGGGTCGGTCGCCAGCTCGGCCTGGATGGCGGCGAGCAGTCCCGGACGCGGAGCACGCAACGGTTCCGGCTCGCCGGCGCGACCGGTGGCGACGAGGGTGCGCAGCTCGCGGAGCCGCGACGAGCAGTGCCCGCAGAACCGCAGATGGAGCCGTTGGGAGCGGCTGAGACGGTCCGGCTCGTCCAGCGCGAGGCCGGCGAGCACCTCGTCGTGGGGGTGTCTCATGGGGTCGTCAACCGCTGGCGAAGGAGCAGCAGGGCGCGGCGGGCATGGCTCTTCACGGTGCCGATCGGTAGCCCGAGACGTTCGGAGATCTCCGCGTGAGTGTAGCCGTCGTAGAAGGCGAGACGCAGGATCGAGCGCCGGGGGTCGGGCAGCCGGGCGATCTCCTCGGCCAGCAACAGCCGGTCGGTGACCGTCTCGGGCGCCTCCCGCAGGCTCCCCTCCGCGACATCGTCGAGGGCGGCCCGGACGAGTCGCACCTCGCGGGCCCGGGTGCGCTGACGGTCGACGACCCGGTGCCGGGTGGTGCCGAGCAGCCAGGCCGGCAGGCTGCCCAGCTCGGGGGAGAAGGTGCGCCGCCCGCGCCAGGCGGACACGAACACCTGCTGGGTGACCTCCTCGGCCTCGCTCCCGTTGCCGAGCAGCCGCCAGGCCAGGGTGTTGACCAGTGGAGCCCAGCGGCGGAAGCACTCCTCCAGGCTGCCCTCGGTGCCCGCGACGAAGGCGAGCCCGAGGTCGGCGTCGCTCATCTCGGCCCAGTCGAAGGAGTCGACGGCCCGACGCGGCGGGGGTTCGACCCTCACGAGCTGACCTTCCCACCGCGTCGTCGGGTACGAGGCCGCGGCCGCAGCCCACCTCGTCGTGGTCGCGGCCGCGGTGTCATCGGACTCCATCGACCGCGCCACCGCTCTCCGCGTCTCGCACCCTACTGCCAGCAGGCAGAGCCGTCTCCCCCCTCAGCGCGCCGGAGTCCTCAGAGGTCGACCGGACGCAGCACGCGGTCGATGCCGTGGGCGATCTGGAGGTTGCCGGCGTTGAGGTCCGGGGCCACCACGAACGCGTTCCGGGCGTCGGGGTCGGCGTCGACCAGCGAGACGAAGCGGCAGCGGTAGACCTTGACCGTCAGCGACGAGCCGGTCAGGGCCGTGGTCAGCACGGTCCCGTTCGCGGCCCGGGCCGCCCGGTAGCCGATAGTGGCGCCCGGGACGACGTGGTAGAGCAGCACGCTCTCGATGGTGTCGACGCCGAGCTTGGTGGCCAGCACGCTGAAGACCTGGGCCTCGCTGCGGTAGCGGTGCCCGGTCAGGTCGTAGGCGAGGCGGCGGAAAGCCCGGTCGTCGGGCAGGAAGGCGGTCAGGGCCGTGTTGCCGTCGGCGAGGACGGCGACCGGGCTGGACGGCTTCGCGGTCAGCACGGCGGTGACCGCGTTGTCGAGGATGTCGAAGTCGCGCGGGTTGCGGTCGAAGCCCGAGCCGTCAGCGGCCAGCAGGGTGGCCAGGCTGGCGGTGCCGGTCGGGGGCGCGGGCTCGGAGCGGCGGTGCGCGCTGGCCGGGGCCACGGTGGCGAGCGTGGTCGCGGCGGCGAGAACGAGCACGGTGCCCAGCCTCGCGAGTCGTCCAAAGGTCATGACGGGCCTTCCTGCTGCGGGTGGCGCCCCCGAGAGGGGCAGGTACCCCCTCTGCGCTCGCCGGACCTGCCCGGATGCATCGACAACCCGGGAGTTCCCGTCGACCGACGAACGCATCCGGAGGGCGTCGGCGACCGCAGAGCAGGCATCACAGTCCCTCAACGACGAAGGAGAAGACATGCGGTCCCGCATTCTCGCCCTCGCGGCCGCCGGCACGCTCGTCCTGGCCGGCAGCACGCTCCTGACCACCCCCGCCCACGCGGCCGCCGACGCCCAGCTGTCGGTGTTCCACGGCGTCCCCGGGCTGACCGTCGACGTGTACGTCAACGGCCAGCGCACCCTCAACGACTTCAAGCCGGGCATGATGGCCGGCCCGCTGAAGCTCGCGGCGGGCACGTACACCGTCGCCGTCACCAAGGGCGACGCCAAGGACGACTCCGATCCGGCGATCGGACCGGTCAAGCTCAAGCTGGCCGCGGGCGGCAACTACACCGCGGTCGCGCACCTGAAGGAGAACGGCGACCCGACGGCCACGCTGTACCGCAACGACGTCTCGAAGACCGCAGCCGGGCAGGGTCGGCTGACCGTACGGCACGTGGCCGCGGCACCCGCCGTCGACGTCCGCGCCGGCGGCACGGCGGTGGTGAGCGACCTCGCCAACCCGGACGAGGAGGTTCTCGACCTGGCCGCCGGCACCGTCAGCGCCTCGGTCACGGCCACGGGGAAGACCAAGGCCCTGATCGGACCGGCCGACGTGGCGGTCGAGGACGGCGTCAACACGATCGTCTACGCCTGGGGCAGCCTGGACCAGGACAACCTGGACCTGGCCGTGCAGACGATCTCGGGCCTGCACTCCGGGCCCGGGGGCGTGAACGCCGGTGAGGTCGGGCTCGCCGCCGACCGCAGTCCGCTGCCGCTGCTCGCCGGGGGCGTCCTGCTGCTCGGCGCCGGGGCCCTGGTCGGACGCCGTCGGCTCACGGCGACCCGGGCGGCCGCTGCCCGGTGAGGTCCTGCAGGAGGGTGGTCGGAGACCACCCGGTGCCGATGCACACCGCGCCTGTCCCGGCTGCCCTCCTGCTTTCACTCCTGCTCACCAGCGTGATGGTGGGCGGGTGTGCGACCGGGCCGGGTGGGGGCGAGGCCTTCCCACCCGGTCCGCCGCCGACCGCGTCGTCGGGGGGTCCGTCAGCGGGTCAGGACGTCCCGACACGGCCCCCGAGCCCCTCCCCGGCGCGTCGTTCCGGCGCCGAGCGCGTGCCCTCGGTGCCGCAGTACCGCGCGACCGTCCCCCCGGTGGCCCCGGAGCGCCCGGCGCCCGCCCGGTTCGCGGCCGCCAGCATCGGGGTCGACCTCCCGGTGGTCCGGACCGGCGTGAGCGACGACGGCCTGATGCAGCTCCCCGAGACGAACCGCGAGGTCGCCTGGTACCGCTACGGCTCCCGCCCGGGCGACCCGGCCGGCACGACCGTGCTGGCCGCGCACGTCGACACCCGGACCGAGGGTCTGGGCCCGTTCGCCCGGCTCCGGCAGCTGCGCCGCGGCGCCGGGCTGGCCGTCACCGACGCGACCGGCCGGACCCGCCGCTACACCGTCACGAGCGTCGCGGACGTGCCGAAGTCGCGGATCCCCCTCGACCAGCTCTTCCGGACCGACGGTCCGCCGGGCCTCACGGTGCTGACCTGCGGCGGACCGTTCAGCCAGCAGACCGGCTACCGCGACAACATCGTGGTGACGGCTCAGCCGACCCGGTAACGCGCGACCAGGTCGTCCATGGTGGCGTTCATCGCGGCGTCGACCTCTTGGCGGGCGGGGTCGGCCCCGTACCAGGCCATGATCTCGGCCGCACCCCGGCTGAACGGGACGCTGGCGACGTAGTCGGGTACGAGCCGCTTCACCTTCGTGTTGTCGAAGATCATCGAGTGCGACTTGTCGCCGAGCATCCCGGCTCCCCAACGGGGGTCGGCCGCGTGGATGGCGTCCGAGGGCACGTGCACCAGGCGCGGCTCCACGCCGGCCGCGGCCGCGACGGTGGTGTAGATCTCGTTCCAGGCGAGCCACTCGTCGGAGGTGATGTGGAAGCTCTCGCCCAGCGCCGCCGGCTGGCCGAGCAGCCCGACGAAGGCGTGGGCGAAGTCGGTGTGGTGTGTCAGCGTCCACAGCGAGGTGCCATCGCCCGGCACCACGACCTCGACCCCCCGACGCATCCGGTCCACCACCGTCCAGCCGCCGTCGAAAGGCAGCAGGGTCTGGTCGTAGGTGTGCGACGGCCGGACGATGGTGACCGGCAGGGCCCGGTCGCGGTACGCCGCCACCAGCAGGTCCTCACAGGCGATCTTGTCCCGGGAGTACTGCCAGAACGGGTTGCGCAGCGGCGTGGACTCGCGCACCGGCAGCCGGCCGGGCGGGGTCTGGTAGGCCGACGCCGAGCTGATGAACACGTACTGGCCGATCCGACCCTCGAGCACCTCCAGCCGTGACGTGACGTCGGCCGGCACGAAGGCCCGGAAGTCGGCCACCACGTCGAACTCGCGGTCCCCGACCGCCTCCCGGAAGCTCGACGCGTCCGACAGGTCCCCGACGAGGCTGTGGCAGCCCTCCGGCAGCGGCCGGGTGGTCGACGTGCCGCGGTTCAGGACGCTCACCTCCATCCCCAGCGCGAGCGCGCGGACCGTGCAGGCGGAGCTGATGATGCCGGTGCCACCGAGGAAGAGGACGGAGAGGGAAGACATGCCCGCGATCCTAGAGAACGCGGCCGACAGCCCGCGACGACCCAGCCTGAACGGGTCTACCGTGGTCGGGAGGCGACGGACCTCCAGCCAGGGTCCCGCCGGTGGTCCTTCGACGACGAGGAGGCCCCGTGACCGGTCACGAGGTGGGCGCGTGGTCCTCGCTGGTCTGCCTGCTGCTCGCCCTGGTGCTGTACCAGTTCGCCTTTGCCCGCCGCGCCCTGGCGACGCTCGGTGAGCGGATCCTGCTCGCGCTCACCGCCGAGCCCGAGGCCGACCCCGATGTCCTCGACCTTTACCACGCCCTGCGTCGGCAGCGGCTGCTCCAGCACGTCGCCCGGCTGCGGCGAATCCTGGCCGACGACAGCCACCAGTCGGCTGTCCGGCAGACGGGCAACCGACTGGCGTACGGTCAGCTGCTCGCGGAGCTGGCCGAGCTGGGCGAGGCCGCCCGCTACCCGCCGACAGCATCCGACGTCGAGCCGGCCTGGACGCCGGAGGTCGCCGTGGCCGGTCGGGGCAGCGGCGCCGGCCAGTACGCGCCCCGCGTGGAGATCCTCGACTTCGGCCGGCCCCGCCGGTCCTGACCGACCCGTCAGAGCGTCCGGAGGACGGTGTCCCCCCGGGAGCCCTGACAGGTCGGTCGGTAGGAGACGTCGGCTACTCGCCGATCTTGTTGTCGGCGAGCTGCTCGCCCTGCTCGATCTGCTCACCGCCCTTGCCGCCGGTCTTGTCCTCCACGGCGTCGCCGGCCTTCTCGATCCCGGCGTCGCTGGCCTTCTCCAGGCCCTCGCCGCCGACCTTGTCCTTCAGCTCGTCCAGTCCCATGAGATCTCCTTCTGGTGGTCGCGGACGACGGTTGCCGCCGTCCGCCGAGACGTTGCCCGTCCGCGGCTGCAGCCAAACACCGCGTCCCCGTGGGACGACCGACAACCCCTCGTTCAGGTACCGCTCAGCAACCATCCCGCACGCTGGTGGGCACCCGCCAGCTCCGATACCACCGCGCCCGGCCGCCTCGCCCGGCTGACCCGGCCGCTCGGCGACGGCGACGGGACCGGGGCCGCAGGACGGGGGTGACTATCGTGGTGCTCGTGGTCTACGTCGCGGTGCAACGCCACGAGATCCAGCCACCCCTCGACGCCCGCACCGGCATCGTCGACGGACGCCCGGCCGACGCGGCCGGCAGCGTCGGCCTCTTCCGCGAACCCGCGGCGGGCTGAGGGCGTTGGACCACACGCTGGCGGTGGCGCTCGCCGCCCTGGGCGCCGTGCTCTTCGGCCTGGCGGCCCTCCGTCAGCAGGTGGCCGTGCTGGCCACCGTCACCGGACCTCGGACGGGACTGGGCCGGCTCCGCGCGTTCTGGCGCCTGGCCCGCCAGCCGGCCTGGCTGCTCGGGGCCGCCCAGGGGCTGGCCGGTGGTCTCGCGCACGTCGCGGCCCTCGCCCTGGCGCCGATCACCCTGGTCCAGCCGGTCGGGGTGCTGGCCGTCCCGGTCACCGTGGTCGCCAGCGCCTGGGCCGCGCACCGTCGCCCCACGCCCGGCCAGGTGCTGGGCTCGGTCCTCAGCGTCGGCGGCATCGCCGCACTGACCGTCCTGTTGCTGCTGCCCGCCACCCAGCCGGTCGTGCTGCCCCGGCCCCTCGTGCTGGGCGCGGTGGTCCTGGCCGCCACCGTCCTCACCGCGACGGCCGCGCTGACCGGCGGCCTGGGTGGCCCGCTGCTGCGCTGCGCGACCCTGGCCGCCGGGTCGGCCGTGCTCTTCGGGCTCGTCTCGGTGCTGGTCCGGCTGGCCGGCCAGCTGATCAGCAGCGGTGCGGTCACCGGGCAGCTGCCGCTGCTCACGGTCTGCGGCCTCGCCATCGTGGTCGCCCTGCCGGTCGGGCTGTGGGCGATGCAGACGGCCTACCTCACCGGCTCGGCCCACGTCGTCCTGTGCTGTCTGACCCTGGTGGACCCCGTCACCGCGGTCGCCGCCGGCCGGCTGCTGCTGCACGACGGCGTCGCGCTGAGCGGTCCGCTGCTGCTCGCGGCCGCCGGCTGCGCCGTCGTGGCCAGCTCCGGCGTCGTGCTGCTCGCCCGGGCGTACCCGGCCGACGCGTCGGCGGCACCCCGTCCGGGCTCCTGACCGGCCCTTGACCGGCTAGTGGATGTCGGGGTCCAGCCGGTAGCCGAGGCCACGGACGGTCCGCAGGGTGTTCAGGTTGAACGGTGCGTCCAGCTTGCGGCGGAGGTAGCCGACGTAGACCTCGACGATGTTGTCCCCACCCTCGTAGGCGGAGTCCCAGACGTTGTCGAGGATCTGGGCCTTGCTGACCACGTCGCCGGCGTGCCGCATCAGGTAGAGCAGCAGGCCGTACTCGCGGGCGGTCAGGGCCACGGGCACCCCACCGCGAGCCACCACCCGCCGGGCCGGGTCCAGGACCAGCGTGCCCACGGTGACCAGCACCGGACGCTCGGGTGCGCCGCGGCGGACCAGCGCCCGCAGCCGGGCCATCAGGATCAAGAAGCTGAACGGCTTGGTCAGGTAGTCGTCGGCCCCGAGGTCGAAGGCGTCGGTCTGGTCGTACTCGCCGTCCTTCGCGGTCAGCATCAGCACCGGCGTCCAGATCTTGCGACTGCGGATCTGCTTGAGCACGTCGTAGCCGTTGAGGCCGGGCAGCATGATGTCCAGCACGATCGCGTCGTAGCTGTTCTCGGTGGCGGCCCACAGGCCGGTGATCCCGTCGGACACGACGTCGACGACGAAGCCCTCAGCGGCGAGACCGTCCTTGACCACGCCGGCCAGCCGGACCTCGTCCTCGACCAGGAGCACCCGCATGAAACCATCGTGCCCGGCCGCTCCTGAGTCCCACCTGAGGACCCGTCGGGACTCAGGTTCGGCACAGCCACCATCAGCGAGCGTGGTCGGCATGGAGACCAGCACCGCATGAAGATCCTGCTCGGCGCCGACCAGTACCCGGAGTACACCAACGGTGCCGCCACCTTCACCACCCGGCTGGCCGCGGGCCTCACCGCGAACGGGCACACCGTCGACCTGCTGTGGCCGGCCGGCGACGGCCGGCACCGGACGTGCCTCGAGAACGGTGTTCGGGTGCACCGGCTGAGCTCGGCGAGCCTGCCGGGACGGCCGAGGATGCAGGTCTGCCCGCCCTGGTCGGTCGGGCGGCAGGTGCGCCAGATCCTGGAGATCGCCCGCCCCGACGTGGTGCACGTCCAGTCCCACCTCGGGCTGGGTCGCGCGCTGCTGCGGGCGGCGGGCGAGACCGGCGTGCCGGTGATGGCGACCAACCACTTCATGCCCGAGAACCTGCTGCCGCATGTCCCGGTGGTCCGGCGCTTTCCCCGGACGGCCACGCGGCTGGCCTGGCGCGACCTCGAGCGGGTCTTCGTCGGCGCCGACCTGCTGAGCGCGCCGACCCCCCGCGCGGTCGACCTGCTGGCCGCCGCGACCCGGCTACCGGCCGCCCAGCCGATCTCCTGCGGCATCGACCTCGACCGCTACGGCGTCGACGGCTGGGACCCCGCGGACTCGGGCACCGTCTTGTTCGTCGGCCGGCTGGAGCACGAGAAGCACGTGGACGAGCTGCTGGCGGCCTTCGCCCTGCTGCCGCTCGACCTCGCCTCCCGCCTCGAGATCATCGGCATGGGCAGCCTGCGCGGCGAGCTCGAAGCCCGGGCCGACGCCCTGGGACTGCGGGACCGGGTCACCTTCAGCGGCCGGGTGGACGAGGCCGAGCTGGTCCGGGCCTACGGCCGCGCTGCCGTCTTCGTGATGCCGGGCACCGCCGAGCTGCAGAGCCTGGCGACCCTGGAGGCAATGGCGTCCGGCCGCCCGGTGGTCGCCGCCGACGCGATGGCCTTGCCGCACCTGGTCCACCAGGACGAGAACGGCTACCGCTACACCCCGGGTGACGTCGCGGGCCTGGCCCGGCTGCTGGCCCGGGTGCTCGGCAACCCCGGGCTGCGGACGACGCTGGGCCGTCGGAGCCGCCGGATCGCGGAGGAACACCGCCTGGCGGCCACGGTCGGGGCGTTCGAGGACTGCTACTCCCGGTTGATGGGCGTCCGCTCCACCGGAGTCCCCGCTCCCGCCGGAGTCCCTACCGACGTCCCCGCGGCGGGCGACGAGCTGCTCACGACGGCGGCCTGAGCCGGTTCGGCGGGCGGGGCCGGCGGCAGCCGGAGCTCGAAGCGGCACCAGCCGTCAGGAGCGTCGGCGACCACCACGTCGCCGGACTGGGTCCGCAGCGCAGTCCGGGCGATGGCCAGGCCCAGCCCGCTACCGCCCGCGTCGCGGGATCGGCTGTCGTCCAGCCGGACGAACCGCTCGAACACCCGCTCGCGGTCGGCCGGCTCGATCACCGGTCCGTCGTTGTCGACCCGCAGCACGGCCTCACCCGCCTCGACGGCCAGGCTCAGCCGGACGGTGGTCCGCGCGTGCCGCTCGGCGTTGTCCACGAGGTTGCGCAGCGCCTGGGCCAGCCGTGGCTGGTCGGCCCAGACCCGGACGGGCACCACCGACAGCTCGAGCCGACGGGCGCTGGTCGCGCGGAGCCGGCGGGCCTCGTCGTGCACCAGGTCGTCGAGGTCGACGTCGGCCCGGTTCGGCAGCAGGTCCTGCGCGTCGGCGCGGGCGAGGGTCATCAGGTTGTCCACCAGGCCGCGCATCCGGGCCAGCTCGGCGTTGATGGTGCCCAGCAGCCGGTCGCGGGTCACCTCGTCGGCACCCACCGCGAGCTCGGCGGCCGTGGTCAGGGTGGCCAGCGGGCTACGCAGCTCGTGGCTGGCGTCGGAGACGAAGGCCCGCTGCGACCGGTGCGAGACCTGCAGCCCGTCGAGCATCACGTTCATCGTGCTGGCGAGCGCGGCGATCTCGTCCCGCGTCGGCGGCACCGCCACCCGCTCGGTCAGCCGCTGGGCGTCGATGGCCGCGACCTGGGTCCGGATCCGTTCCACCGACCGCAGGGCCCGGCCGACCAGCAGCCAGACCGACCCCGCGACGCCGAGCAGCAGCAGCGGGGTGACGCCGAGCAGGAAGACCGCCACCGTCTGCACGGTCTCGCGCTGGACGCGGATCGGGACGGCCACCAGGACGACCGACGTCCCGCCCCCGGTGCTGACGCCGGTGGCGACCACCCGCCATTCACCGCCCTCGCCCAGGTTGTCGATGTCGACCTCGGCGGTGCTGTCACGGCCGGCTGCGGGGCGCTGGGTCGAGAGCGGCCGCTCCGCCACGAGGGTGCTGGAGTAGGCGACGATCTGGCCGGACGGGTCGAGGACCTGGACGAACTGGGTGTTGCTGGGCCGGGCCGCCAAGGCGGTCGAGGTCCGCGGCAACCCCTCCTCGACCAGCTGGGTCACCACCTCCGCAGCCCGCTGCTGGGCGACCGCGTCGGCCGACTGCTCCAAGTTGTTCCGCAGCGCCCAGAGCAGTCCGGTGCCGCCGATCAGCAGTGCGACCGAGACCCCGCCGACGGCGATCAGCACCGAACGGGCCCGCACCCCCAACCGGGGTCCGAGGCGCGCCGCGAGCCGCTTGCCCCAGCCGACCATCACCCTCCTCGACCACGCGCCGGTAGCCGCGGGTGGGACGACTGTAGGCCCCGCCCGCTGAACCGCGACTGAGGAGCGGGCCGCGTCGGGCGGGTTCGGCAGCGCCTGGCGAAGGCGTTGCGCCCCTCAGCCACCGTCGCGCCCGGCATACAGGGCGCAACGGCAGAGAAAGGGCGCAACGGCAGAGGAGGGGCGCAACGGCGTACGCGTTCTGGGGGGATGCTGAGGCCCGGCGGAGCGTCGCGCTTGGATTCCGGCCCGGCAGCACGGATCCTGGGCGAGCACCGCTGCCCACCCCTCACGACGAAGGATCAGCCATGGCCCAGACCGCCACCACCTCCTCGAGCGGCCTCGCGACCCCGACGCCGCTGCTGCGCGCGTTGCAGGTCCTCGCGGGGCTGGCCGTGCTGAACGTGCTGTTCCAGTTCATCACCGCCGGACAGCTCTTCCCTTCGGGCGGGCCGGACCAGCTGCACGCTGCCGGCGCGATCCTGCTGCACGTGGTCAGCGGGCTCGCCACCATCGCCGCCTTCGTGCTGTGGCGCACCGGCCGGATCACCCTCGGCCTCGCCGCCCTGACTTTCGGCGTCTTCGTCTGGGGCTTCATCCAGGCCGCGATCGGGGGCTACGACACCCTCTACCTCCACGTGCCGGGGGCCATGCTGCTGACCGGGGGCGTCGTCTGGCTGTTCCTCGCCAGCCTGCGTGCCCGTTCGCGCTGACCGATGCCGAGTGCCACGGCAGCCCCGTAGCCAGGGCGGCGGCCCCGATCGAGGTCCGCAGCGCCCACGTCCGCCGACGTGACCTCGGCCGGGGTCCCGCCCGTCACACTCGTGCTGTGCCGACCGTCAACCACGTACCAGGCACCGAGGAGAGGACGAGCCGTGGAGATGACCGAGGCGTTCGAGGCGGAGCGGCCGCGGCTGCTCGGCCTGGCGACCCGCGTGCTGGCCGACCGGGGCGAGGCCGAGGACATCGTCCAGCAGTCGTGGTTGCGGCTGAACGGAGCGGTGACCACGTCCGGGACCGTGGTCGAGAACCTGCCCGCCTGGCTCACCACCGTCACCACCCGGCTGTGCCTGGACCGGCTTCGCGTCCGTACCCCTGTCCCGGAGGAGGACGTGGAGCTGGCGAGGGACGCGACCAGCCCGGACCCCGCCGATGAGGTGGCCCTCGCCGACTCCGTGGGCGTCGCCCTGTCGGTGGTTCTCGACCGGCTCTCGCCCGGCGAGCGGGTGGCGTTCGTGCTGCACGACAGCTTCGGCTTCGAGTTCTCGACGATCGCGGCGGTCCTCGACACCACCACGGCCGCGGCACGGAAGCTCGCCTCCCGTGCCCGCGCCAAGGTCCGGCAGCCCGCGCCGGAGGACCGGCTGGCCGAGTGGGAGGTGGTCGACGCGTTCATGGCGGCGGCCCGCGAGGGGAACTTCGACCGGCTGATCCAGCTGCTGGCCCCGGACGCGGCTGTCGGCGCCGACGCTGCGGCCGTCGCGGCCGGCACACCGGAACGCATCACCGGGCGGCGCGAGGTGGCGGAGTTCTTCAACGGCAGCGCACAGTCCGCGCTACCGGTGTTCGTCGACGACCGTCCGGGCGCCGCCTGGTTCTACCGGGGCGAGGCGAAGGTGCTCTTCGACTTCACCGTCGTCGACGGCACGGTCCGGCGCATCACCTTCCGCGCCGATCCGGACCTCCTGGCCCGGCTGTCCCGACGCGACCAGGGGTCACGCCGGCCGTGACCGATCACAGCCGAGCCCTCCGCACCGTCAGACAGACGTCAGACCCGACCGGCCACGCACGATCGACGAAGCAAGAAAAGAGGAACGAACACATGAAGACCATGACCTGCGCCCAGCTGGGCGGCCCCTGCGACCTGCGGCACCACGGGGAGAGCGCCGACGCGGTGATCAAGGCCCAGGACCAGCACCTGAAGGACGCTGACCGCGCCGGCGACGCCACCCACCAGGAGGCGCGGGCCGCGATGAAGGGCCGCTGGCGCCACCCCAAGAAGTCCATGGACTGGTACAACGGCGTCAAGAGGACCTTCGCCGACCTGCCCGAGGACTGAGCCCCTCGTTCGGCGAGCGTGTTCGAGGCACCCCGGACCCGACCGGAGGGGGTGCCGGAGCCACGTGCGGGGTACCTCGGCGAAACCGGCCAGCTCAGCAGCGGCTCACGCGCCTCGAACCGGGGAAGCGTTCACTCACCGGACACCTGCGACACCCGTTCTCCTCGCTCCCACGTCCTAACGTCAACACGCGATGCTCCGTCCCATGCCGCTCCTGGCCACCCCGCGCGTGTGGCAACCGCTCGCCCGACCGTGGCCGTGGCTGGGCCTGGCCGCGATGCTGGCCGTGCTGCGGATGCCGACCTTCCAGCTCTGGGGCGACGTCCGCTACACCCTCGGCGTGGAACGGGCGACGGCCCTCACGGGGTGGTCGGCCGCAGCGACCTGGACCCACCGGCCCCTGCTCAACCGGCTGCTGATGGCCGGGCTGGACCACCTCACGGTCGGTGCTCACCGCGAGGACCAGCTGTTGCTGCTCAGCGCGCTGCTGGCCGGGCTCGCGGTCTGGCCGCTGGCGACCGCCCTGGCCCCGCGGCTGGGACGGGCCGAGGCCGCGGCGGCCGGGAGCGCCCTGCTCGCCGCCCTGGTCTGGGCGCCACCGAGGACGATGCTGCAGCCGGAGTGGTACGCGCTGGTGCTCGCCGCCTCCGCCGTCGGGGTGGGCGCGCACCCGACGACCCAGGCCCGGCGACGACGGGCGGCGGCGACCGCCTCGGCGGCCCTGATGGTGGCCGCCGTGCTGATGAAGTGGACCACCGCCGGCACCGCCGCGACCGCCTGGCTGGTGCTGGTGGCGCTCACCTGGCGGACCGAGCGTCGACGACTGGTCCTGCTCACTCTGATGGCCGCTGTCCTGCTGCCGCTGGTGCTCGGCGCCGAAGTCCTGGCGGTCCCTCACGAGGGCCGCTGGCTGACCGAGATCCCACGGCTCAACCCGCCGGCCGACGCCCTTCGGTGGTGCTCGCCGCTCTCGGTACCCCACGACCCCTGCCATCTGCAGTCGCTGGCGTTCAACGAGGCCCTCGGGTCACCGCTGCTGCTCCTGCTGCCGGCCGCGGTGGTGCTCCTGGTCGGGACGCTGCCGGGTCGGGCCCGCTGGGCCGCGCTGGTGCTGCCCGTCCTCGCGGTGGCGCTGAGCGTGACGACCACCCTCATCCAGGCTCAGTACTTCAGCTACCACGTCGCGGCCGTCCCGGTTGTCGCAGCGGGCTGGGTCGGCTGGGCGGCGGCCTCGGCCGTACGCCGGACCGGACGGGTCCCGGCCGAGATCGTCGCCCCCGCGCTGATCGCGGCCGTGGTTCTCACCGGGCTGTTGGCCCGGCCGGCCGCCGAGCGCACGTCCCCGAGAGCGGTGCTGCTCGGGCACTCGCTCGCGGCCTGGACGTACGGCTTCTCGGTACTGGTGGCGCTCAGCGCGACGGTTGGGGCGGTCACGGCCGTCCGGCGAACGCAGCGGTTGGACCGACCGGCCGGGCCGGTCGCGCGACGCGGTCCAGCCGGGGCGGTCACGGCGCTGGCGCTGCTGGCGGCCCTGGCGCTGCCGCTGCTGCCGGCCATCGGCTACAGCTTCGACGGGGCGAACGCCGGCCGGACGGCGCTCGGGGAGCAACGGCTGGCCACCCGCGACGCCGCCGCCGGTGCCGCCATCCGGGCCCGGATCGGCCCCGGTACGCCGGTGGTCTACCTCGGCTTCGGCGACCGTCCCTACTGGGTGCGCGAGCCCACCTCCTGCCGCTACGCCGCCGCGACCTTCCTGCAGCGCAGCGCGTACCGCGACGTCGACGGCCTGGCCAGCTTGAGAGAGAACCTGGCCTGCCTGGCCGACCCGCGCGCCCGCTACGCGGTGGTCCAGAACGGCTGGATCCACCTCGACCGCGCCGACCCGGCCGTCCGGCAGAGCCTCGCCACCACCTTCGACTGCGACCGTCCGGTGCTGACCGCGGCCAACCTCACCGTCTGTCCTCGCCGGTAGGTCGCCGGTCAGCAGGCGGTGAGGCCGCGGTCGATGACACCGCCGAGACTGAGCCGGACCAGCCATCTCAACCCACCGAAGGATCAGGAACCTGGCCACAAGAGCGGACCATGGCCCGGTTCCTGATCATCGTCAGCCCACGGAAGCGTGACGCCCTCACGCGTCGACGCTGCGACCTCAGCCGGCGGCCGGAGCGACGTCGAGCGCCCACACGACGCCGAAGCGGTCGCGGAGCTGGCCGGCGAGCGGCGCCCACGCGGACGGCCCGAGCGGCTGCCGGACCTCAGCTCCCTCCGACAGGCCGTTCCAGTAGCGGGTGACCTCCTCGGCGTCGGTGCCGTGCACGTACACGTAGAACGCGTTCGCCCCCTGGTCGTACGGCTGGCCGGGCCAGACGTCGAACGCCATCACCCGGAAGCCGGCGGCGGTGGACACCTGCCCGAAGACGACCCGGTCGGCCCACGCCGGGTCGTCGGAGGCGCCCATCTGGCCGTACGTCATCGCCGCGACCTCACCGCCGAAGGCCGCGGCGTAGAAGTCGAGCGCCGCTCGGGCGTCGCCGTCGAAGTTGAGGTGCGGGGTGGTCTCGATGGACATGGGATCTCCTCGTGGTTCGGGCGACCGTCGTGATCGCCGTGCGAACAGCCTCTCGGAGGATCAGGTCAGATCGTGACCGCTTCTTCGACGAGAATGGCGCCATGTCCGGACCGTCCTCCCGCATGCTCGCCCTGCTGTCCTTGCTGCAGGTGCACCGGGACTGGCCGGGCCACGAGCTTGCTGAGCGGCTCGACGTCGGTCCCCGGACGATCCGGCGCGACGTCGACCGGCTGCGCGAGCTCGGCTACCGGGTCGAGGCGCTCCGGGGGCCGGCCGGCGGGTACCGGCTCGCCGCGGGGTCCGAACTCCCGCCGCTGCTCTTCGACGACGACCAGGCCGTGGCCATCGCGCTGGCCCTCGCGGTGGCCCCGGCGTCCGGCGCCGACATCGCCGAGCCGGCCGCGCGGGCCCTCGCCACGGTCCGCCAGGTCATGCCCTCGCGTCTGCGGCACCGGATCGACGCGGTGGCCGCGGTCACGAAGCCGGAGGCAGTCCAGGTGGACGCGAACATCCTGGTGGCGGTGAGCGAGGCCGAGCACCGCGGTGAGGTGCTCCGCTTCGACCAGCTGCCCGCCGACGAGGACCGCCCGCCCCGCCGGGTGGAGCCGTACGCCGTCATCGCCCGCCACGGTCGCTGGTACCTGCTCGCCTGGGACCTCGACCGCGATGACTGGCGCACCTTCCGCGTCGACCGGATGACCCCGAGGTCGCGGACCGGACTCCGGTTCACGCCGCGTCAGGTCCCCGGAGGCGATCCGGCGGCCTTCGTCGCCGCCCGCTTCAAGGGCTCCCGGCGTGACGACGTCTGGCCGTGTACCGGCTCGGTGACCGTGCCCGCTGACGCGGTGACCAGCCTGGCGCCCTACCTGCCGGAGGACGCGCTGGTCGAGGCCTCCGGTCCGGGTCAGTGCCGGGTCACGCTCGGGTCGTGGTCCTGGACGGGACTGGCCGCCACCTTCGCCGCGTTGACGGTCGACTTCACCGTCGATGGTCCGGCACCGCTCCGAGAGGCCGTGCTCGCCCTGAGCGACCGTCTTCGAGGGGCCGGTACGCCGTGACGCCGAGGACGGCGTCGACGCCCGGTCAGAGGGCGGAATTCTCGTCGAGGAAGTGGTAGGCCCGGTCGTGGTAGACCAGCGGAGCTCCGCCGCCGTCTTGGGACGACTCACGCGCACCGACGACGACGAGGTGGCTGGCCCCGAGGGCGACCCGCTGGACGACGTCCCCCCGGATCCACGCCGGCACCCCGTCGAGGACGGGTTCGCCGGTGGGCAGCCAGCGCCAGTCGACCCCGGCGAACCGGTCGACGTCCCGGGTGGCGAACCGGGCGGACAGGTCGACCTGGGCGGCTCCGAGAAAGCTGATCGTCAGGGTGTCGGCCCGGCTGAGGGCCGGCCAGGACGACGACGTCCCCGCCACCGAGAAGGTCAGCAGGGCCGGCTGCGCGGACACCGAGACCACCGACGTCGCGGTGAAACCCACCGGCCGGTCGCCGTCACGCAGGGCGACGACGGCCACGCCGGCGGGGTGGCGACGGAAGATCGACCGGAACGCCTCCGAGCTGATCGCCGCCGACCCCTGGCCCTCCTGAGCCTGGGCGCGGGGCTCGACGGTCATGCCCCTGCCCCCGCCCGCCGGACCCTCAGCAGGGCGGAGACGAGCGCGGCGGCCTCGTCCGCCCACGCGCCCACGAGACCGTCCAGGTCGGGCAGCTGCTTCTCGGTCACCGCGAACGGACGTGTCGGAGCGAGGGCGCCGAGCTCGACCAGCAGGGGCCGCAGCAGGTGCTCGGCCACGAACGAGTGGGCCGGGCTCGCCGAGACCACCACCGGCACAGCGAGCACGCCCTGCAGTCCCCCACTCGGGTAGCGGTCGAGGAAGGCTTTCAGCAGGCCCGTGTAGCTCGCCTTGTAGACCGGCGTCGCGACCACGGCCACCGACGAACCGGCCAGGGTCTCGGCGAACCGGTCGACCTCGGGCGCGCTCTCGGAGAACAGCTGCGGCGCGACCTCGGCGAGGTCCAGCGAGACCGGCGGGCCGGCGTCGGTCCGGGCGGCGATCGCCTCGGCCAGCGTCCGGGCCACCAGCAGGGTGCGCGAGCCGGCACGGGGGTTCCCGGACAGGGCGACGAGACTCACGAGGACGCTCCGACCTGGGCTGTACTGGCTGGGGCCGCACCGGCGGAGGAGCGAGGGAGGACGCGGGGGGCCGGGTCCAGCCCGAGGTGGTCCCGCAGGGTCTCGCCCTCGTACTCGGTGCGGAACGAGCCGCGTTCCTGCAGCAGCGGGACGACCTCGTCGGCGAAGCGGTCGAGCCCGCCCGGGGTGATGTGCGGGACCAGGATGAAGCCGTCGCAGACGTCGTCCTGCACGAACCGGTCAATCGTGTCCGCGATCGTCTGGGCCGAGCCCACGAACGTCTGCCGGTTCGTCGTCTCGACGATCAGCTCGCGCAGCGACAGGTGCTCGGTCGCCGCACGCTCGCGCCATTCCCGCGCGGTCGCGACGGGGTCGCGGTACATGCGGACGCTCGCCCGGCCCTTGCTGATGGTCTCCCCCACCACAGGGTCGAAGGCCGGTGGCGGACCGTCGGGGTCGATCTCGGACAGGTCGGTGTTCCACAGCTGTTCGGCGAGCTTGATCGCCGTCGCCGGGCTGACCTGCTGCAGCCGGACCTCGTGCGCGAGCTCGGCGGCCTCGGCGTCGGTGTCGGCGAGCGCGAACGTCGACGCGGGCAGCACCACCAGCTGGTCGGGCCGCCGGCCGTACGCGGCCAGCCGGCCCTTGACGTCGGCGTAGAAGGCGCGGCCCGCGTCGTAGGTGCCGTGGCGGGTGAAGATCGCGTCGGCGGTCGCGGCGGCGAACTCCCGGCCCTCCTCGGAATCCCCGGCCTGGAAGATCACCGGTCGGCCCTGCGGGCTGCGCGGGGTGGTGAAGGCGCCGGAGATGTCGAAGTGCTGGTCGCGGTGGGTGAAGGTCCCGACCTCGGGGTTGCGCAGGAACCTCCCCGTCGTCTGGTCGCTCACGACCTCGTCGCCTCGCCAGGAGTCGAAGAGCGTGAACGCGGCGTCGAGGAAGTGCTGGGCGCGGGAGTACCGCTCGTCAGAAGCCAGGAAGCCGCCGCGCCGGAAGTTCTCCCCGGTGAAGGCGTCCCAGGAGGTGACGACGTTCCAGGCGGCGCGGCCGGCGGAGAGGTGGTCCAGCGTCGCGAACTGGCGCGCCACGTCGAAGGGCTCGTTGAACGTCGAGTTGATCGTCCCGGCCAGCCCGAGGTGCTCGGTGACGGCAGCGAGCGCGGCCAGGACCGTGAAGGTGTCGGGCCGACCCACGACGTCGAGGTCGTAGATCTCGCCGCCCTGCTCGCGCAGCCGCAGCCCTTCGGCCAGGAAGAAGAAGTCGAACTTCGCCCGCTCCGCGGTCTGAGCGAGGTGCACGAACGAGCTGAACTCGATGTGGCTCCCGGCGGCGGGGTCGCTCCACACGGTGGTGTTGTTCACCCCCGGGAAGTGGGCGGCGAGGTGGATCTGCTTGCGGGGCGTGCTGGTCATACCGATCCTCGGTTCGTGGCGTAGCGGTTGGCCGGACGCTCGAGGCCGAGCCGGTCGCGGAGGGTGCCCGGCTCGTAGGCCGTACGGAAGGCCTGCCGGCGCTGCAGCTCGGGCACGAGGCCGTCGACGATCGCGTCGAGGTCCTGCGGCAGGGCGGCCGGCCTGAGCCGGAAGCCGGTCAGCCCGGCCTCGGCCCGGGCGAGCAGCAGGTCGGCGAGGCCCTGGGGCGTGCCGACGAAGATCTCGGCGTCGCTGGTGAACCTGCGGCCCGACCAGTCCTCGAGCTGGGCCCACCGCGCGTCGGCCCGCGCCTGGTCGGCGTCGAGCAGCACGACGAGCTCGCCGAAGACGTGGTCGGCACCCGTGCGACCGGCCTCCCGGCGGGACGCGACGATCTCCTCGACCTGCGCCGCGGCAGCGGCGTTGTCGTGCGGGGTGATGAGGACGACGTCGGCGGCACGCGCGGCGAAGGTCCGCGGTATCTCCGCGTGCGCCAGCGCCACCACGACCGGTTGCCCCTGCGGTGGACGCGGGGTGATCGAGGGCCCCCGCACCGAGAAGGAGCGCCCCACGAAGTCGATGTGGTGCAGCTTGTCGCGGTCGACGAAACGGCCTGTCGCGACGTCGCGGATCTCGGCGTCGTCCTCCCAGCTGTCCCAGAGCCGCCGGACGACCTCCACGGCGTCCCCGGCGTCGGCGAAGAGGTTGCGAACCAGACCCCGGGCCGCCTCGTCGTCGGCCCCCTCGGCGGCGGCAAACGGGTCGCCCCACGGTTCCCGTCGCCCGAAGTGGGCGACCTCCTCGGGCCGCGCCGACACCTGCGGCCGCCAGCCGGCGCGGCCCTGGGAGACGTAGTCGAGGGTGGCGATGGCCTTGGAGAGATGGAACGGCTCGGTGTGGGTCACCGTGCCGGTCGGCACCAGCCCGATGTGCTCGGTGAGCGGCGCCACCCGGGCGGCGACGAGGACCGCGTCCAGCCGGCCCCGGACCTCGTCGGTGCGGTGGTCGGGCCCGACGAACGAGGTGCTCTGCAGGGCCAGCCCGTCCTCGATGGTCACGAGATCGAGCAGCCCCTCCTCCGCGCGCCGGGTGAGGTCGCCCCAGTAGCCGGCGGTGAGCAGGTCACGCGGCCGGGCCGTCGGCAGCCGCCAGGCCGCAGGATGCCAGCCGGCACCGTCCAGAGCGACGGCGAGGTGCAGCGGGCGGGTCATCGGGGACCTCCGGTGGGGTCGGCGGGACGGTGGGGCAGGAAGGACGGCACCGCGTCCGGCGCGCTGAAGCTGGACCATCGGGTGCTGGCCCGGAAGGCGGGCAGCTCCGCGAGGTAGGCCGCGTAGCGGGCCAGGTGCGGGTAGCTGCTCAGCGGCGGACCGAGCCGCCCGTCGGCGTTCGCTTGCACGTCGTAGCGGGCGAGCGTCACCCACAGCCGGATGTCGGCCTCGGTGAGCCCACGCCCGACCAGGAAACCGCCGTCGACGAGCCGGGCGTCCAGCCGCCGGAACGCGCCGAGCAGCTCCGAGCGTGCCTGCTCGGCCGCCGGCCCCTTCCCCGACGCCCGACCCACCCCCTGGTTGACCGCTGGCCCGACCCACCGGTCGAGCTCCTCGATCTCCGCACGGTGGCCCGCGGGATAGGTGTCGACGCCCGGGTAGCGGAAACCCGGGAACTGCGTGGCGATGTCCAGCCCGAGCGTCCGGTAGTCGTTGCTGACCACCCGTCCGGTCTCGGTGTCCCACAGGGTCGGCACGCTGACGTGGCCGTCGAAGCCCCGCTCGGTGGCCTCGTAGGCGTCGCGCAAGAGGGTGAAGCCGTTCACGGGGTCGGGTCCGTGGGTCTGCCGGAAGGCCCAGCCGCGGCCGTCGCGGGCGTCGTCGACGTAGGACACCGAGATGACACCGCCATCCTCAGAGGAGGGACGACCCGCCTGACCCCCCGCTGGTCTCGTCGTGAGTCCGTTCACCTCGAGCTCGAGCACCACCCGCTGCGACCAGGGGCAGAACCAGCCCGCGTACAGGTGGTAGCGACCGGGCACGGCCGGGAAGCCGCTGGAGCCGTCCCGGGTGATCCGGTGGGTGAAGCGGTAGAGCGGCCGGGGGTCCTCAGGGCGCTGCGGCACCCGGTAGGTCCCGTGCCGCGCCACGTCGACGGGACTGGCGAAGCCCGCCCGGGCGGTGGTGGTCTCGGTCATCGGTCGGCTCCTGCCGCTGGGGTGTTCGAAGGTGCGCACGGGGTGCTGGCCGTGCCGAGGGCCTGCAGACCGGTCACGGCCGCCCAGGCAGGAAGCTCGCGGTCGTCAGGCAAGGGGCGGCAGCCGTCCGCGGTGTAGGTCCACCGGGGACCCTCGGCGACCAGCAGGTCCAGGGCTCCGAGAAGTCGGTCGACGTCGGCCGAGGAGTTGGCGACCCCGAGGCTGGCGCGCACCGCGCCGTCGTCGACCCCGAGCCGGGCCAGCAGCGGGTGCGCGCAGAACCGGCCGTCCCGGACGCCGATGCCGTGCTCGGCGGAGAGGTAGGAGGCAACCAGCGCCGAGCGGAAGCCGGGCACGGTGAAGCTGACGACGCCGACCACGTCGGCAGCGTCGGGCCAGATCCGGAGCGGCTCGATCCCCCGCAGCCGTAGCCCGTCGACGAGGCGTCGGTGCAGGCTGGCCTCGTGGGCGCGGATCCGGCCCGGGCCGGTCGCCTCGAGGGTGCGCAGCGCCTCGGCGAGCGCGAGGGCGCCGAGCACGGCCGGGGTGCCGCCCTCGTGCCGCTCCGGGCTGCTCGCCCACTCCGTGCCGGTCGTCGTGACCTGACGCACGGCACCGCCGCCGGCCAGGTGCGGCTCGGCCTCGTCCAGCCAGTCGCGGCGCCCGACGAGCGCGCCGGCGCCGAACGGGGCGTACAGCTTGTGACCGGAGAAGGCCACGTAGTCCGCGCCCAGCCCGGCGAGGTCGAAGCCCCGGTGCGGGAGGAGCTGGGCTGCGTCCACGGCGATCCGGGCGCCGTGGGCGTGAGCCAGACGGACCAGGCGAGGCAGGTCGGGAACCTCCCCGGTGACGTTCGACGCGCCGGTGACCGCGAGCAGCGCCGCCGGGCGGCGCGCCAGCTCGGCCGCCAGCGCCGCCTCCGTCTCCCCCAGGGTCGAGCCGCTGGGCACGACCCGGACGCCGTGCCCAGGAGACGGCGAGCGCCAGGGCAGCAGGTTCGCGTGGTGCTCCACGTCGAGGACGACCACCTCGCCCGGGACCGCGGCGCTGAGGAGGTTGAGGGCGTCGGTCGTGTTGCGGGTGAACACGACGACATCGTCGGCGCGGGCCCCGACCGCGCGGCCGACGGTCACGCGGGCCTGCTCGTAGAGTCCGGTGCACAGCTGCGAGAGGTACCCGGCGCCGCGGTGGACGCTGGCGTAGAACGGCAGCACGTCGCTCACGTGGTTCGCGACCCGGGTCAGGGCGGGGGCGCTGGCGGCGGTGTCCAGGTGGACGAAACGCGCACGCCGGCCCCCGACCAGCGGCACGGACTCCGAGGCGCCGACGGTCGGCAGCAAGGCGGGCACCTCGGCGGCGACCGCAGGCCCGGTCGGGGTCGGGCTCGCGACGCTGGGGGTCGGGGTGGACGGGGGGGCGAGAACGGTCACGGATGACCTTCCGGATCAGGACCCCAGGACGGGGCCGCGCTTGCCGCTGCCCGGTCGGCAGCGGCCATGTCGTCACCCGGGGCACCCCACCGCGGAGGAGGGTTGCCGGTCAGCAAGCCGGGGCTTGACGCTGACGCTCGTGACAGGGACACGATAACTCGATATTTCCTAGCAACAAGCATTGGTACAGGGTGTGGACGGGAGCCGGCGGCTACTTGAGCAGCACGGACAGCAGGGCGGCGAGCTCGGTCAGGGAGGGCCCGCTGTCGTCTGTGACCCTCGCCAGGTCGTCCTCACCCGTCACGTCGCTGACCGAGCCCCGCCCGTCGGAACACGGGAGACCCGCCATCGCCGAGAGGTCGACGAGCGGTGCCAGGCCACGAGCCGGGCGCCCCCCGGCCGTTGTCCGCGCCACGGGTGCCGCCGGGCGTCCTGGCGACCGCGGGCTCACGTCAGCCCCTCGTTCCCGCGCCGACCGGCTCATCGTCGGCGGGTACGCCAACGGCCTCCTCGGCCGGGTGGTGTCGCAGCGCGAGCAGGGCACGGGCGACTTGGTCGTTGAGCCGGTGCACCGGCGCGTTCGTGCACGGACGCGCGAACGCCGCCGCCTTCACCGCGGTGTGCATGCCCAGGGCCAGCCGCCGCGGCGCGACCGACCCGTCGGCGCGGACCAGGTGATGAGTGGCGTCGGTCCGCAGCTGGCCGGTGTCGAGCGGCCGTCCAGCCGGGTCCCGCAGCACGTGGGAGGACACCTCGCCGCGCGCGAGCAGCGCGGCCAGCAGTGGGTCCTCGGCGCGGCCCAGGTCGAACGCCGGCAACGTGGCGTCCACGAGTGCGTGCGCCTCGACCTCGTAGGCCACGGCGGAGGACCGGGCGACGAAGACTCCGCGCTCGACGTCGGCCGCCACCTCCAGACCCGGGCCGAGGAAGGAGACGACTCCGGCCTCCTCGAGCGCGAGGAGCTGCTCCAGTCGGTCGGGCGGCGGCCCGCTGGCCCAGAAGCTGAAGAAGCCCAGGAACCAGCCGTAGAAGTCCGCCACCAGCGAGCGCGGGTCCAGCTGCGGGGAGCCGAGCACCGGCCCGAGGACCGGCAGCACCGCGAGCAGCGCGAAGAAGGCGCCGAGGTCGGCGCTGTGCCGCTGGTCCGCGCGACGGGCGAGGTCGGCGCGGACGTAGCGGCGGACGACCGTACTGAGCTCGTCGGCGTCGGCGACACGCAGCTGACGCAGCGGGCGGTCGACGGCCGCCGGATCGAAGCGGTCGGCGTGGTCCGGTACCGCGTCAGCGATCCAGCGGTCATAGGCCTCGCTCCCCCACTCCAGCGCGGCGAAGCCCTCCGCGAAGTCCGACCAGGAGGTGGCGATCCGGTCCGGGTGGCCCAGCCCCAGCTCGCGGTAGTAGCCCCAGGCCACCTCACGTCCGACGAGTGGCCACACGTCGTCGAAGAAGTGGAGCGTCTCGCCCCTCCCGAGCAGCGCGGACACCGCCTGTGGCGTGCAGAAGGTGGTGCCCGGCGGTCTGGGCACGCGCAGCCGGTAGGTCGGCTTCGCGTGGTAGGGGACGCCGCGCCTCGAGCCGACGAGCAGGTGCGGCTCGGAGCCGGACGGCTCGTAGACCAGCCGGTCACCTCGGGTGACGAAGCGCCCGCCGCGACCCTCGGTCAGCAGGACCATCAGGTCGACGAAGTCCAGGCCGAAGCCCCGGACGAGCACGTCCTGCCCGGCCGGCACCGCGCTCAGGTCCAGGTCGCCGGCGTACCCGGGCGGCAGGTAGGTCAGCCCGTGCTCGGTCGCGAAGTCGGCCAGCGCCGCGAACCGAGGCGCCGGGCCGACGTCGACATGACTGTTGAGCAGGACGACCGCATCGGCCTCGATGGTCTCGCCGTTCTCGAGCACCACGACCTCGCGATCGCCCTTGGCGTCGGGGCGAGGGCCGCAGCGAAGGTCGACAGCCCGCTGCCGGTGGGTGAGGACGGTCGTACCGGCGGGCGGCGGGGACAGCGCACGCCGCACGGCGAAGTCCAGGTAGGCGCTCGCCAGCCGTCGGGTCGGGAAGTCGAGCGGACCGAGGGACGCGGCTTCGGCGGCCAGGGCCCGGTCGTCGAGGTCGACGCCGTGGGTCTGGCACCACTCGGCCAGCGTCGGACCGGGGGTGACCGGCCCCGCCATGGCGACAGTGTGGTCGACGAACGCGGTCAGGTCCTCGGCGGTGGTGTTCAGCCGCAGCAGCTCCGACTGCGCCGAGCGCCACACCCGTCCGCCGCCCGCCGGGAACGGGTCGATCAGGTGCACCTCGACCGGCCCGGAGCCGAGCACCGCAGCATTGGCGACGAGCCGCTCGAGCAGGCCGGCTCCCCGCGGCCCGACGCCCACCAGGGCGAGCACGAGCGGCCGGTTCGTCGACGGCTCGGTCATGGCGTGCTCCTCGGTGGTCACGGTACTTTCCTCCCCATTGTCTACCGGCTTCATCGGGAATGCGGCGTGAGGTCACTCACGTGAGCCGCACCCGACGCGGACGCATCATGCGTTGTCGAGCGGCAGCCCGGGCGGATTGATCTCGGAGGACTTGACCGCCTCGTTCTGCAGGTTGTACGCCTTCAGCCACGCGTCGTACTGTCCGCTCGTGATCAGGTAGTTGATGGCGTCGGCAACGGGCTTCGCGAGGCCGCTGTCCTTCTTCGTCGTCGCGGCGATGAGCCCCTGGAGGGTGTCACCCGCCCCCGAGTACGTCCCGGCGGTCCGGGTCGGCGTGCTCGTGGCCGCCGACTGCTGGTCTTGGTAGGCGATCCCCGGGTTGGGCCCGAAGTAGGCGTCGATGCGACCCGAGGCCAGGGCCAGGTAGGTGCTGTTGTTGTCCTTGTAGTAGCGCACCTCGAGCGTCTGGCCCTCCGCCTTCAGCTTCTTCTGCCACTCGAGCAGGATCTTCTCCTGGTTGGTGCCCGAACCGACCGCGACGGTCTTGCCCGCCAGCGCGTGGTAGTCGCCGTCGAAGGTCCAGGGGTCGTCCTTGGTGACCGCGAAGGCGAGGTTGTCGTCACGGTAGGAGGCGAAGTCGTACTTCTGCTTGCGCTCCTCCGTGACCGTGATGTTGGAGAAGCCGACGTCCAGCTGGCCGCTGGAGAGCCGGACGAACATGTTCTCCCAGGCGTTGTTCTGGAGGTCGGGCTTCAGGCCCAGGGTCGCGGCAACGAGCCGGCCGAGGTCTGGCTCTGCGCCGGTGAGCGTCTTGTGGTCGTCGCCGACGTAGGCCAGCGGGGGGAAGCCGGCGGGCAGGGCGCCGACGCCGATGACCAGCGTCCCGCGGTCCCTCACGGCGGCGGGCAGCTCGTCCCGCAGGGCCGCCTGGGTCTGGACGGTGATCTCGGTGCGGGTGGCGGTGGTGGTGTTGTCGGCGACCACGACGGCGGTGTTGCCGTTCGCGTCGGCGCTCGGCGCGCTCGTGGTGGCCGCGTCGCTCGTCGAGCAGGCCGCGAGCGCGAGGGCCAGGACGGGGATGAGCAGCGCGGCGCGGGCGGCGACCGACCCTGCTCGGGTACGGGTGGTGATCGACATGGTTGTCTCCTTGAAATGGGGTGCCGCGGCGGCGCCGCAGGCCGTGCGGGATGAGGTGGGTCCGGGTGGGGTGGGTCAGCGCACGCGGCTGAGGAACGCGGCGGTGCGCGGGTGCCGCGGATGGGTCAGGACCTGCTCGGGAGGTCCCTGCTCGAGGACGCGGCCGCCGTCGAGGAACACGACGGTGTCGGCGACCTCGCGGGCGAATCCGACCTCGTGGGTGACGATGATCATGGTGGTGCCGGACGCCGCCAGGTCCTTGATCACCGCGAGGACCTCGCCGACGAGCTCGGGGTCCAGGGCCGAGGTGGGCTCGTCGAACAAGATCAGCTCCGGACGCAGCGCGAGAGCACGGGCGATCGCCACCCGCTGCTGCTGCCCGCCGGAGAGCTGTCGCGGATAGGACTCCGCCTTGTCGGCGAGACGGACCCGCTCCAGCAACGTCCGCGCCTCGGCCCGCACCTCGGCCCGGTCGCGTCCGAGCGCCGCGACGGGCGCCTCCACGACGTTGTCCAGCACCGTGAGGTGCGGGAAGAGGTTGAAGCTCTGGAAGACGAACCCGATCCGGGCGCGCTGGCGCAGGATCGCGCGCTCGCTGAGCTCGTGCAGCCGGCCGCGGTGGACCCGGACGCCGACCAGCTCGCCGTCGACGCTGACGAAGCCGGCGTCCAGCTTCTCCAGGTGGTTGATCGAGCGCAGCAGGGTCGACTTGCCCGACCCGGACGGCCCGAGGACCACGGTCACCGTGCCCCGCTCGACGTCGAGGTCGACCTCGTGAAGGACGGTGTGCGCGCCGAAGGACTTCGTCGCCCCACGCACCTGGACGACGGCCGTGGTCGCCGCGGGTGCCGTCGGGACGGGCGAGGTGCCGGTGACCGCCGCGCTCATCGGGCCACCCCCCGTCGGGTGAGGACAGCCGCCAGCACCCGTTGGGCTCGTCCGGGTTGGGCCAGCCGGTCGACGCCGCGGGCGAAGCGCTGCTCCACGAAGTACTGGAACACCGACAGGACAGTCGTGAGGATGACGTACCAGACCGTCGCCACCATCAGGAGCGGGATGACCTCGCCGCTGTTGGTGCTCGCCTGGGTCTCCACCTGGCCGAAGAGGTCGAGCAGCGAGGTGATGTAGACGACCGAGGTGCCCTTGAGCAGTCCGATCAGCTGGTTCGCGTACGAGGGCAGGATCGCGCGCATCGCCTGCGGCAGCACGATGCGGCTGAAGCGCCGGTGCCGCGGCAGTCCCAGTGCGACGGCCGCCTCGCGCTGGCCCGGGTCGACCGAGATGAGGCCGGACCGGACGATCTCGGCGGCGTAGGCGGCCTCGTTCAGGCTGAGGCCGATGATCGCCGCGGCCTCGTAGCTGAGCAGCTGGGTCGCGTCGAGGCTGAACAGCTGCGGCCCGAACGGCACCGACAGCCCGAGGCTCGGGTAGAGGGCGGTGGCGTTCGCGAGGAACAGCAGCAGGACGATCAGCGGGATCGAGCGGAAGATCCAGATGTAGACCCAGCTCACCGAGCGCAGCACGGGGCTCGCCGAGAGCCTCATCAGCGCCAGCACGATGCCGGCAGCGAAGCCGATGACCGCGCTGTAGGCCGTGAGCTTCAGGGTCACCAGGAGGCCCTCGAGGATGATCGGCTGGAAGAACCAGTAGCCGAAGACGCCCCACTGGTAGGCCGGGTTGGCCGCCAGGCCGCGGACCACCTGGGCCAGCAGCAGCAGGACGACGACGCTCGCGACCCAGCGCCACGGGTGGCGCAGCGGGACGACGCGGGTGGAGGCCAGCTGGGCGGCCGGGGTGGCGGCGCCGGTCGCGTCCGGCCGGAGAACCGGCTTGGGCTGCCCGGGCTGGGGTGGGTGGTCAGACGCCGGCGGCGGCCGACGGTCGGTGCTCATGCTCATGGGGACCTCGAGGCGTGACGGGGCGCCGGCGGGAGCCGGTTCCGGGGCTGACGGAGGGTGAGGGGGGCAGCGGCGAGCGGGGCGCCGCTCAGCCGCGAGGGCCGCGGGGGTGTCGACAACAGGCCGCCCCCCGGGGGTGGCCGATGGGGGTCCGGCGCCGATCTGTAGCGGCGGTCTGACTCTGGGGATGCCAGGCGTTGGGGTGACAGGTCATGCGGCAAGCCGATCGAGCTCGGGGCCCCCGGGCGGGGACCGGCGCTTGCAGAGGAGGGACTCCCCTGCCCGGTCGTCACCTGGGGCACCCCACCGCCGAAGACGAGGGTTGCCGATCAGCCAGCCAGGGCTTGTCGCTGATTCTCGTGACCTGCCGAGAACGTTACGGCCAGGCCCTCGAAGTGTCAAACCCTGTAGGGATAGTAGGGAATAGCAGGTGGCTCGAGTAGGTTGTCGCGTCGTGACCACCCGTGTCCTGTCCGGCGGCGAGAGCGCCGCGCCGTCCCCGCACCCGCTCGACTCCGCCGCGTGGGCGTCGCTGACCGGCGTGCACGCCCGTTTCGCGCTCGGCCAGGGACGTGCCCGCCGCTACCCCGCTGACGTCTCCCCGTTCGCCGCGGTGGCCTCGTTCGAGGACGACCGCGCCTGGGCGGACCTGCGCGAGCTGTACACCGACGGGGAGGTGGCCGGCCTGGCCGGGCCACCCGGCTTCACCCGTGCCGTGCCCTGCGGGTGGGGGCTGGAGGGAGTCGTCCCGGGCGTCCAGCTCGTCGCCACCGACGCCCTGTGGAGCGCCCGCGCGGACGACGCCTTCGTCCTCGGCGCGGCCGACGCACCGGAGGCGGTGGACCTGGTCGTCCGGACCGAGCCCGGACCGTTCCGCCCACGCACCTACCAGCTCGGGACCTATCTCGGTCTTCGGCGCGACGGTGCCCTCGTGGCCATGGCGGGCGAGCGGCTGCATCCCACCGGCTGGACCGAGATCAGCGCGGTCTGCACCGATCCCGCGTACCGCCGGCAGGGGCTGGCCACGCGGCTCGTCCGCGCCGTCGCCGAACTGGCCCGCGGCCGGGGCGAGACCCCGTTCCTGCATACCGGGGCCACCAACTCACGGGCCATCAGTCTCTACCTGGCGATGGGCTTCGAGCTCCGGCGCGAGGTGGAGTTCGCCGCGCTGCGCGCGTGCTGACCATCGCGCCTCTACGGGGTCGTGGGTCAAGACCCGATGCGCGAGGCGAGGCTCTCAGGCGGACCGGGTGGTGGTGATCCCGCCATCGACGGGGGTGTCGGTGCCCGAACGTCGCTGGCCTGGTCCCACAGGAGCCAGGGCGACCGCGGTTGCGACCCCGTCGGGGGTGGCCGGACGCCCGGCCGGGGCACCGGCGGTCATCCGGGCGAGGACGTCGCCGCCGGAGGCGTTGACACCATCCTGCTCACCTCGAGCAGAACCCGGCCGTGGCCGCCATCCACCTGGGCGAGGACCGGCGCACTGAACTGGACGCCGTCTCGCCGGCTGCCTGACCCGGACCGACGCACCGGTCGCGGTGAGCTGGTCGCCGAGCCGCGGGCACCCACGGGGGACCCTGGCGGCGACCGAGGCAACGTCACCCAGATGCCCCGCCCGGTGCTGCGCCGTCGGTCGCGAGGTGGTCGACCAGCACCCGGGCGACTTCCTCCATCCCGGCCGCCGTGGGGTGGAAGGACGAACCCAGCTGCCGCAGCGGCCGGAGCCCGAACACCCAGGGGGACGTCGTTGCGGTCCCGCGCGGCTGGGAGTACCTCCTCGCCGTGACGACCTCGGCGCCCGCTCGTCGACCCGCCGTCTCGAACACGCCGGTCACGATGTCGGCGACCCGGCGGAAGTCGGCGATCTCGGTGTTCTCGAAGAGGGCGGACGCGTCTGGCGTGGTGGCCGCCGTGAAGATGGGCAGGTAGTCCACCAGCACGACCCGGGCCGCCGGCGACCGGTGGTGGACCTCGACCACGATGCGCGCCAGACCCTCGGTCGCGTCCTCGACCGCCTGCCTGCTCACCTCACGGGGTGGGAGGCGGACGCGCAGCCGTCGTACCAGCGGTCGCAGGAGCGTGCGCCGGTACGCGCGGTTCAAGATCGCGGTGGTCATGACGCCGCGGAGGTAACCGAGGTCGTTGCCTGCTGCCGTGATCGTGACGAGGCTCGCGTCCGGGGTCACGGCAGACACCTGCGGCGCGAAGGTCCGGCGGCCGACCCGTTGGGGCGTGTCCAGGATCGTCGACGTGGTGGCCCCGGACACGGTCGCGTCGACGAGCTCCAGACCCAGACGTCCTGCCACGAGGTGCGCGTAGTTGAGCCCCGACCGCCCGGCCTGACGATCGATGACCGGGGTGATGCCAGGACCGGCTGCGAAAGAGCTTCCCAGCGCGACCATCCCGCCGCCGAACGCCGAAGTCACTCGGGGCCTACCTCTCTTGAGGTGCCGGTCCTGAGAGCAACCGGCGCTCCTCGTGGGTCGTCCTCACCGTAGCGGCGTCGGTGGTTCGACGAGGACCTGGCGTAGTCAGCGGAAGCCTGCAGCAACGCTGGGCTGTCGAGACAACACGGACCATCTCTGTCGCTGCCCGGCCGGGACGTCGAGGAGGGGCCCAACGCAGGGGGTGAAGATGACGCGGGTCTGGACGCGCAGCGCACGGAAGGAGCCCCCTTCACCGCCAGCGCCGCACGGGTCTCGTCGAGCAGTACGACGCGGCGCTCGGGCCGGACCGCCGTGGCTGACGAGCCGCTCGCACGCCGCGAGCCGCCCGACGCCCAGGAAGTAGCGCCGCTCAGAGGCTCTGGCCGCCGGACAGCTCGATCCGGGTGCCGGTGGCCCAGCCGAAGGCGTCGGAGAGGATCGCCGGGACCGGGGCCCCGATGTCGTCGGGCAGCCCGACCCGGCCGAGCGCGATGCCGGCAGCCACCGCCTGGTTGACCTGGGCGTTGTCACGAACCAGCCCGCCGCTGAAGTCGGTGGCGATGGCGCCCGGCACCAGGGTGTTGACGCGAATCTGTCGGCTGCCGAGCTCGGCCGCCTGGTAGCGGGTGAGCACCTCGATGCCGCCCTTCATCGCCGCATAGGCGGCGTACCCCGGCCCGGTGAACCGGGCCAGGCCCGAGGAGACGTTCAGGATCCGGCCGCCGTCGGCGATCAGCGGGAGCAGGGCCTGGGTCAGGAAGAACGGGCCCTTGAGCTGGACGGCGACCATCTCGTCGAACTGCTCCGGCGTGGTCTCGGCGAAGGAGGCGTGGACCCCGGTACCGGCGTTGTTGACCAGCGCGTCGAGACGTTCCGCCCCGAGGTCTTCCAGGGTCTGCCGGACGGCGACGACGAAGCCCTCGAAGCTCGCGCTGTCGCTCACGTCGAGCGACAGCGCGGCGGCCGGCACCCCGAAACCGTGCAGCTCGGTGACGAGTGAGCCGGCCGCGTCGGAGTTGCGATGGTAGGTGCCGATCACCCCGACGCCGGCGCGGGCGAGGTGCTGAGCCATGTTGCGTCCGAGTCCGCGGCTGGCGCCGGTGACCAGGGCGATGGTGGTGCGGGGCATGGGGTCCTCCTGGGACGAACGAGTGGTGCCATCAGGCTGGCAGGGCGACCGGACGCTTCGGGCGTCCCGCTGATCCCCGGATCGCCAGTGCGTGGTTGGCCCGCCGCCGCTGCCGCAGAATGGGGGTGCGCACCAGAACGAGGAGGTGGCCGATGGCTCAGCAGGAGCTGGGAGCTTTCCTGCGTCACCGGCGCGAGGAGCTGCGTCCCGGTGACGTCGGCCTGGTGCCAGGCGGGCGTCGCCGTGCCAAAGGGCTGCGGCGCGACGAGGTGGCGGTGCTCGCCGCCATGTCGACCGACTACTACGAGCGGATCGAGCAGGGCCGCGGGCCGCGGCCGTCCCCGTCGATGCTCGGCGCGATCTCCCGGGCGCTGCGGCTGACCCTGGACGAACGTGACTACGTCTACCGCCTGGCCGAGCAGACGCCGCCACCCCGTCACCGGTCCCTCGGCTACGCCGACCCCGGACTGATGTGCGTGCTGGATGCCGTGGCCCCGACCGTCCCGGCCTTGGTCACCGACGAGCTGAGCGACGTCGTGGCCCAGAATCCGCTCAACGTGGCGCTGCTCGGTCCCATCGCCGGCGCCTCCGGGCGCGAATCCACCTTCGTCTGGCGCTGGTTCACCGATCCGGGGCTGCGGTCGCGGTACCTGGCCGAGCAGCACGAGTCGCTGAGCCGGGAGTACGTCGCCGACCTGCGGGCCGCGTCCGCCACGCGGCACCTCGACGAGGAGGCGCAGTCGCTGGTGGCCGCCCTCTCCGAGGCCAGTGAGGAGTTCCGGGCCGTCTGGGCGCGGCAGGAGGTGGCCGTCCGGCACTCCACCCTGAAAGTGCTGGTCCATCCTCAGGTCGGCCGGCTGGACCTGCAGTGCGACGTCGTCCTCAGCCCGCCCTCGGGTCAGCGGCTGGTGCTGTTCAGACCACAGGTCGGGACGGGTACGGCAGCACGCCTGGACCTGCTGGGCGTCGTCGGCGCCCAGTCCTTCGAGCAGGTCCGGGCCGCCGACTGAGCCGCCCCGAGCGGAAGCGAGAGGCGCGAGCGCCTGGTGAGGGCCGCGCTCGAGCTGAGCACCGAGCGCGGTTTCGGCACGGTGACGACCGCCGAGCTCGCCGGGCGCGCCGGGGTGACCGAGCGCACGCGCTTCCGGCACTTCCCCGACAAGCGCGAGGTCCTCTTCGACGTGGAGCAGCGGTTGACCGAATCGGTCGATGCGGCGTTCGCCGAGCTTCCTGACGCAGTGCCGGCGCGCAGGCGATGGTCGAGATCGCCGGCGACCCCTCGCGGGTGATGACGATCTCGAACCAGGACGAGGCACGAAGCGCCGGTGCCGGCGTGCACGCAGCTGGCGGCTGCCGGCGGTCACCCGGGGTCGGATTTCCTGTCCGCGTACGCGGCACTCGCCGCCGTAGGGGAGTTCCCCATCCCGCTAGCCGCGACCTACCCACTCGACGACTGGCGCGCTGCGGCCGAGCTCAGCCTCTCCGAGGACCCCACGGCAAGGTCGTGCTGATCCCGTGACCTACTGACGCGACCAGGGCCAACCTGACCCGCCCCGCAGGGCGTAGCCGCTGTGCGGGGCACCCGTCGAGCCGCAGAAGCCGACCGCACCCTCCGGTCAGGAGGTACCAGGCCATCCACCCCGGCATGGCTGAGCGGTCCAGCCGCCCGCCGAGGCCGGCAGTGAGGGGTCCACCAGCTCGTCGAACACGTCATCAGCAACTGCGCGACCGGGGAGGCGGAAGGGCGAGAACGTCATCGTTGCTGCCGGGGATGTGGACATCACCGCCCCGATGGCCAGCTGGGAGCTACCGAGCTCGCCCTCTCAGTGTGGAGCTTAGGGGATTCGAACCCCTGACCTCTTCCATGCCATGGAAGCGCGCTACCAACTGCGCCAAAGCCCCTTGCGGGTGGCCCCGGACAAGCCGAGACCTTGCGGTCCCAGCCCCCTGGGGACCCCGAAATACTAGCCTGCGAGCGTCCGGGTCACGAAATCAGGTCACCGGTCGGGTCGGCGCTGGCGTTGTAGGCGGCGATCCGCCAGTAGCGGCCGGAGCGGTGCCGGTCGAGGCTCACCCACCCGCAGTTGGTCATCCCGCCGAGCAGCCGGCAGTGCTCCAGGGGGAGCCCCACGAGCTCGGCGACGCCGACGCGCCCAGCCAGCCCGTGGCTCGCGGCGACGACGGTCGAGCCGTCGGGAGCGGAGTCGGCCAGCTCGGTCAGGCACTCGGCCACCCGGACGGCGACCTCGGAGGGGCTTTCCCCCGTCGCCGAGCGACGGACGTCCTCACCGGCCCGCAACCTTCGCGAGAGGTCCGGGTCGAGCTGGTCCACCTCGTCGCCGGTCAGACCTTCCCAGGAGCCGACGTGGATCTCGCGGAGTCGCTTGTCGGTGGTCACCTCGAGCCCGGTCAGGGCCTCGAGGGCGGCTGCGGTCGCCCGCGCCCGCACGAGGTCGCTGGACCACAGCACGGCCGGCTCGAACGCCGCCAGCACGGACGCCGCCCGTGCCGCCTGCGCGCGGCCCACCTCGTCCAGCTCGATGTCGGCCTGGCCCTGGAAGCGGTTCACCTGGTTCCAGGCGGTGCGGCCGTGGCGCCAGAGAATGACGCGCTGGGCGGTCACCGGCGCGTGTCCACGCCCAGCGGAATCACGGGGCAGTCGCTCCAGAGCCGCTCCAGGGCGTAGAACTTACGCTCCTCGCTGTGCTGGACGTGCACCACGAGGTCGAGATAGTCCAGCAGCACCCAGCGCTGCTCACGGTCGCCCTCGCGGCGGACCGGCTTGGCGTCCAGCCCACGCAGCGCCTCCTCGATGCCGTCGACGACGGCACCCACCTGCCGCTCGTTGGTGGCGGTCACGACGAGGAAGACGTCGGTGATGGCCAGCTGGTCGGAGACGTCGTAGGCGATCAGGTCGGTGCCGAGCCGGTCGGCGGCCGCCGCGGCAGCGGTCCGGGTCAGCTCGAGGGCGCGTTCGGTTGCGGTCACGATTTCCTTCGGTTCGGGACCTCCGAGGCGGAGGTCCGGGAGGGAGCAGCCACCCGGTCAGGGGTGGTAGAGGCCCCGCTTGGCGATGTACTGCACGATGCCGTCCGGCACCAGGTACCAGATCGGGTCCAGCTTCTGCACGCGAGCCCGACATGCCGTCGAGGAGATGGCCAGTGCCGGGATCTCCAGCAGGGTCACCCGCTCTTGCGGCAGCTGGTCGATCACCGTGGTGTCGAGCTCGACCCCGGGCCGGGTGCAGCCGACGAAGTGGGCCAGCTCGAACAGCCGGTCGACCTGGTGCCAGGTCAGGATCTGGGTGAGGGCGTCGGCCCCGGTGATGAAGTAGAGCTCGACGTCGTCGCCCCGTTCGGCACGTATGTCGGTCAACGTGTCGACGGTGTAGGTCATTCCCGCTCGGTCGATGTCGACCCGGCTGACCGTGAACCGCGGGTTCGAGGCGGTCGCGATGACCGTCATCAGGTAGCGGTCCTCGCCCGCCGACACCTGCCGGTCGAGCTTCTGCCACGGCTGGCCGGTGGGGACGAAGACCACCTCGTCCAGCCCGAAGTGCATCGCCACCTCGCTGGCGGCCACGAGGTGCCCGTGGTGGATGGGGTCGAACGTGCCGCCCATCACGCCCAGACGGTGCGGTCGACCGGGGTCGGCACCGGGCGTCCGGGCCAGACCGGTGGCCCGGTCCGGACGGGCACGGGCCACGTCGTCCTCGCTGACGACCTCGTCGGAGGAGCTCACTCAGCTGTGCGGACGGCCCTTGCCCAACGACAGCGTGATCAGCAACAGCGTGATCAGCAGGCCGAAGGCGATCAGTCCGAAGACGAAAGGCGGGACCGGCAGCTCGGTCTCCAGCAGGGTCAGTCCGAGGGTCATGGCTGCAGCCTACCGGTCGGGGTGGCGGTGGGTCGAAGAGCGCGAGCGCTCAACGGCGGGTCTGGCCGGAGCCGGTGACGACGTACCTGGTGGAGGTCATCTCGGCCAGGCCCATCGGTCCCCGCGCGTGCAGCTTCTGGGTCGAGATGCCGATCTCGGCGCCGAACCCGAACTCTGCCCCGTCGACGAACCGGCTGGACGCGTTGACCAGCACCGCTGCCGCGTCCACCTCGGCGGTGAAGCGCGCGGCGGCTCGCTGGGACTCCGTCACGATGGTCTCGCTGTGCCCGGTGCCGTAGCGCCGGATGTGGTCGAGAGCGGCGTCGAGGTCGTCGACCACCGCCACCGCCAGGTCGAGGGAGAGGTACTCCGTCTTGTAGTCGGCCTCGGTGGACGGGACGACGTCGCCGAAGGCGGCCGTTCGCGCGTCGCCGTGGACGGTGACCCCGGCTGCGGCGAGGCAGGTCAGCGCGTCGGGGAGGAACCGAGCCGCGGCGTCGACGTGGACCAGCAGCGTCTCGACCGCGTTGCAGACCGAGGGCCGCTGGGTCTTCGCGTTGAGCAGGATCTCCAGGGCCATCGTCGGGTCGGCGGTGGCGTCGACGACGAGGTGGCAGTTGCCGACCCCGGTCTCGATCACCGGGACGTGGCTGTGCCGCACGACGTGGTCGATCAGCCCCGCACCGCCGCGCGGGATGAGCACGTCGACCAGGCCACGCGCCGCCATCAGCTGATCGGTCACCGACCGCGGCCCCGGGACCAGCTGGACCGCGTCGACGGGCAGCCCGGCCCCGGCCAAGCCTGCCTGCAGGGCCTCGGCCACGGCCCCGTTCGAGCCGGCGGCCGAGGACGACCCGCGCAGCAGGACGGCGTTGCCCGACTTGAGGCAGATGCCGGCGGCGTCGGCGGTCACGTTCGGTCGGGCCTCGTAGATGATGCCCACGACGCCGAACGGCACCCGGACCTGACGGACCTGGACGCCGTTCGGGTTGGTCCAGCCGCGGACGACATCGCCGACCGGGTCCGGGAGGCCGGCGAGGTCTCGGAGGCCGGTGCCCATGGCCGCCACCCGGTCCGACGTCAGCCGCAGCCGGTCGACTAGGGCCGCCGAGGTGCCGGCCGCCTCGGCCTGGGCGACGTCGGCCGCGTTCGCCTCGAGCACGGCGGTCTCAGCGTTGGCCAGCGCGTCCGCCATGGCGTGCAGCGCCCCGTCCTTTTCCGCCCGGGTGGCCCGGCTCAGTCGCTGGGACGCCGTCCTCGCCCGGGTCGCCTGCTCGGTCACGTCCACGGGCCCTACGGTATCGGCCGTGACGCCACGGACGCCGCGACGACCAATCCGTCGCTCGAAGGGCTCCGAACACCAGTCAGCGTGGTGCGGTCCGCCCCGAGGACATGACTCACGATCGAGAACTTCGCAGGTTGTCACTGACCGTTTGGCCCGCAGAGGTCGCCGGAGATGGGAAGATGGCGCAGAACTCGACCACCCTGGGGGCACCGTCAGCGTGAGACGGCGGGGTATCGAGACAGGAGCGCGACGTTGACCGCACTGGTGTTGCCCGAGTACCTGTCCGTCCTGATGTCCGGTCGGCCCTACATCGACGTGATCGGACCCGCCGCTCCCTGGCCGGTCCCGAACGGCTGGTGGGAACAGACCCGCAGCCGCGTCCGTGAGCTCGTGGAGGACCCGCGGGCGGGCGCCACGCAGAACTGGACCAGCTGGCCCGACCAGACCCGCGACGTCGCACCCTTCCTGCAGAACCTGGCCATGTCCCTCGGCGGCTACGTGGCGATCTTCTCCGGTGAGTTCGCGCAGTTCCCCGAGCAGCTGGTCGATGACTACCTCGCCCCCAACCAGCGCCGCGAGCCGATGGTCGCCCGCAACTGGTACATGACCGACTGCGAGTGGCCGCTCTTCCTCTACAAGTACGCCGGCTCCGACGCCGACGCCCGCCGCGGTGCCCTGGAGCTGTCGCTGGAGTGCGTGGCCCTGCTCGCCGAGGTCGGACCGCTGCGACCGCGGGCGGAGGCCCTCGTCGGCGTGTACCGCCGAGTCCTGGCTACCCCCTCGCTGCTCGACTTCCACACCAGCGCGGGTTTCCCGGAGGTCGCCCGGCTGTGGCGCCACTCGCTGCTGACCGAGGCCGAGCACGAGCTGCTGCCGGAGATCGGCGGCTGGGGCTCGGCCCTGTACTGGTCCTACCAGGGCCTCGAGGCGGTGCACGACCACCTCAGCCAGGTCACCACGCGCGCCGAGTCGCTGCCCGAGGTCGTGGCGTCGATGGCCCTCGGCGATAACGTCGAGACGCTGCCCGCGGCCCTGGCCGTGGCGGTCGGGGAACCGCGCTTCGCCGAGATCGAGGCCGCCTTCGAGGCCCGCCAGCACGGCTTCGACGCGATCGAGTGGCTCCAGTCGAACCGCGGCTGGCTGACCCGGGCCCTGCTCAGCGGCGAGATCGACGCCTGTCGGGCCTGGTTGGCCATGGCCGCCCAGGTCTCGCGCGTCGTCGCCGGCCTGCCCGGGCCGCCCACCCCGTCGGCCGCCCCCGACACGATCGGCTTCGTCACCGACGTCGAGGAGCTCTTCACCTTCCGGCGGACCGTCAACCCGATGGTGCGCTCGTTCCCCGAGACCTCCCGGGTCGTCGTCCGGGCGGAGCCGCCGGTCCGCGCCCGCGTCCTCCGCGCTCTCGGCTCCGAGGCCGAGGACGAGGAACCCGAGGACGACGCGACCGTGCCCGAGGTAGAGATCGGTGACCCCCAGGGCGAGCTCGCCGAGCTGGTGGGCCTGGCCCCGATCAAGGAGCAGGTGCGCCGGCTCGTCGCCGAGGCCAAGGCCGACCAGCTGCGGCAGAACGCGGGCATGCCCGAGCGCGACCGCTCCCGGCACATGGTCTTCGTCGGCAACCCCGGCACCGCGAAGACCACGGTCGCCCGGCTGCTCGCCCGCATCTACGCCCAGCTGGGCACGCTCTCCAACGGCCACCTCGTCGAGGCGAGCCGGGTCGACCTGGTCGGGCAGTACATCGGCCAGACGTCGCCCAAGGTCCGGCGGATGTTCAACAAGGCCTCCGGTGGGGTGCTGTTCATCGACGAGGCGTACGCGCTGATACCGCACGACTCGCACCGCGACTTCGGTGTCGAGGCGGTGTCCACGCTGCTGAAGTTGATGGAGGACCGGCGGGACGAGGTCGTGGTCATCGTGGCCGGGTACCCGGTCGAGATGCAGCGCTTCCTCTCCTCCAACCCGGGCCTGGCCTCGCGCTTTCCCAAGACCCTGACGTTCGAGGACTACGACGCCGACGAGCTCTACTCGATCTTCGAGCTGACGGCCCACCGCCAGGGCTTCGAGGTCGGCCCCGGCGTCGAGGCGCGGGTCCGGGCCCTGCTGCCCAAGCCCCACCCCGCCGGCTTCGGCAACGGCCGCTTCATCCGCAACGTGTTCGAGGAGGCCGTGTCCATCCAGGCCGAACGGCTGGTCGGCCTCGAGGACCCGACGCTGGACCAGATCCGCACCCTGCAGGCCGACGACCTTCCCACCGAGCCGCCCGTCGACCACACCGGCCTGCAGGGGATGTACCTGTAGGTCTGCGGCCCGGCCGCGGGTCCGCGACACTGCCCCGGGCCGCGTCCCTTCCTTGACGGTCACTTCACAGCCCTCCGGTACGCGACACGCCGCCGGGAAGGCTGTTACGTGACTCCGCAGGGTGTGAAGTGACCGTCAGGGAAGAGGTGCGGCAGGCACGACGCAGACGCGGGGTCAGAAGAGGCTGGGCGGCAGGGCACCTTCGTGCTCGAGGAGCCAGCGCTTGGTGGCCAGCTCGTGGCCACGCTCGCCGCCGGAGAAGCCGCCCAGACCGTCGGCGGCGACGACGCGGTGGCACGGGATGACGATCGGCACGGGGTTGCCGCCCATCAGGGAGCCGATGGCGCGCGGCGGCAGTCCGGTGCCGCTGCGCCGGCCGAGCTCGGCGTAGGTGATCACCTCGCCGTACTCGATCGTGGCCATGGCGTCCAGGACCGCCCGCTTGCGCGGCTCCATCGGCGGCAGGTCCAGGACGAGGTCGAAGGTGCGGAGCTCACCGGCGAAGTACGCGACCACCTGCGCCAGCGCCTCGGCCATCGTCTCGTCCAGCTCGTCGGAGGTGCCCGGAACGTCCAGGCTCCAACCGCAACGCCGCAGCCCAGCCAGCCCTCCGACCAGATCGACGAGCCCGACGGGCGAGGAGTACCTGGCGTGCGCCAGGGTCGTCGTCGCGGTCGGGGCCATGCCGCCAGCCTAGGTCGATGCTGCGACAGGTTCCACCACCAGATCGGGGTCCTTGACCCCGATCCGGCCGGCCAGGATCTCCTCGGCGTAGTGACAGGCGACGCGACGGCCCGGGGCCGGCTCGATCTCGCGCAGCGCCGGCACCTCGTCGTCGCAGCGGGTCTGCTGCCGGTACGGGCAGCGGGTGTGGAAGCGGCAGCCGCTTGGCGGGTTGGCCGGACTGGGCAGGTCGCCGCGCAGCAGGATCCGCTCGCGCCGGTCCTCCACCGCGGGGTCGGGAATCGGGATCGCCGACATCAGGGCGATCGTGTACGGGTGCAGAGGAGCCGCGTACAGGTCGTCGCTGTCGGCCTCCTCGACCAGCGTGCCCAGGTACATCACCCCGATCACGTCGCTGATGTGCCGGACGACGGCGAGGTCGTGGGCGATCACCAGGTAGGTGAGCCCGAGGATGTCCTGCAGGTGCTCCAGCAGGTTGATCACCTGGGCCTGGACGCTGACGTCGAGCGCGCTGACCGGTTCGTCGGCGATGACCAGGTCGGGGTTGAGGATCATCGCCCGTGCGATGCCGATCCGCTGCCGCTGACCGCCGGAGAACTCGTGCGGGTACTTGGCCAGCGAGCCGCGGGGCAGCCCGACGACGTCCAGCATCGCCGAGGCTTTCGCCAGGTGGCTGCGGCCGGAGTCGGTGCCGAACTCCTCCCGGTCGGCCTCGGCGAGACCGTGCACGCTCAGCGGTTCGGTCAGTGAGCTCTCGACCGACTGCCGGGGGTCGAGGGAGGACAGAGGGTCCTGGAAGACCATCTGCATCCGCCGCCGGATCAGCCGGAGCGGCTCGGCCTTCAGCTGCCGGATGTCCTCGCCGTCGAAGATCACCGAGCCGTCGGTGGGCTCCTCCAGCCGCAGGATCGCGCGGCCCAGCGTCGACTTGCCGCAGCCCGACTCCCCGACCAGCCCGTACGTCTGACCGGCCCGGACGGCCAGGTCGACGCCGTCGACCGCGCGGACGTGACCGATCGTCCGGTCGACCACCAGCCCCCGCTTGATCGGGAAGTGCACCTTGAGCCCCTGGACCCGCAGCAGCGCCTCGCTCATCGCTCCTCCCCTCCAGACGTGTCAGACGCTGAGAGGGCTATCGCCCTCTGAGAGGCTGACAAGTCGGGGTCCTCCGGGTTCTCCGGCGCGGGGTGCACGCAGCGGACGAGGTGGCCGGCCCGGCCGAGCGGCTCCAGCCCCAGATCACTGACCACGCAGTCGTCCGCCGCGTGTCGGCAGCGAGGGGCGAACGCGCAGGCCTTCGACCAGGCGATCGTGTCCCTCGGCGTGCCGGGGATCGGCTGCAGCGGCTCGCCGCGAGGGGCGTCCAGGCGCGGGATCGAGCCGAGCAGACCCTCGGTGTAACGGTGACGCGGGTGCTCGAACAGCTCGCGGCGAGACGCTGACTCCACGACCCGGCCGGCGTACATCACGTTGACCGAGTCGCACAGCCCCGCCACCACGCCGAGGTCGTGGGTGATCATCACCATCGCCGTCCCGAGGTCGGTCACCAGCTCCTTGAGCAGCTCGAGCACCTGCGCCTGGATGGTGACGTCGAGCGCGGTCGTCGGCTCGTCGCAGATCAGCAGCGCCGGCTTGCAGGCCAGGGCGATCGCGATCAGCGCCCGCTGCCGCATGCCGCCCGACAGCTGGTGCGGGTACTCGTCCAACCGGCGGCGGGGGTCGGGGATGCCGCAGCGGCGCAGCAGGTCCTCGGCCTCGTCCTCGGCGTCCGACCGCGAGATGTCGGAGTGACGACGCAGCACCTCCGTCACCTGGAGGCCGACCGGGATCACCGGGTTGAGCGAGCTCATCGGGTCCTGGAAGACCATCGCCAGCTCGCGTCCGCGCAGGTCGGAGAACTCGGCGTCGTCCATCTCCAGTAGGTTGCGGCCCCGGTACAGCGCCTTGCCGCTGACCCGGACCCCGCGGGTCGGCAGCAGGCCCATGATGGCCATCGAGGTGACGGACTTGCCGCTGCCGGACTCGCCCACGATGCCGACGACCTCGCCGGGCCGCACGGAGAAAGAGACGCCGTCCACCGCGCGGGTGGCGCGGCCGCCCCTCCGCTGGAAGGTGACGTCGAGGTTCTCCACCTCGAGCAGCACCTCGGTGCGGTTCACAGGCTCGCGGGTGGAGCGTTGGACCAGGGTGGAGTCCTTCACGGCGGCCATCGTCATCTCCTCGACTTGGGGTCGAGCGCTTCCCGGAGGGCCTCGCCGAACAGGGTGAAGCCCAGGGCGGTGATGGCGATGCAGATGCCCGGCAGCAGGGCCAGGTGCGGGTCGGACTGCAGCCGGTCCTGCGCCTTCACCAGCATCCGGCCCCATTCGGCGGTGGCCGGGTCGGGCGCGCCCAGTCCGAGGTAGGACAGGGCGGCGACCTCGATGATCGCCGTGGCCAGCGTCAGCGTGGCCTGCACGATCACGGGTCCGAGCGAGTTCGGCAGCACGTGGCCGAGGATGATCGCCTGCCGTTTCAGACCCAGCGAACGCGAGGCCAGGACGTAGTCCTGGTTGCGCTGGGCGAGCATCGAGCCGCGCAGCAGCCGGGCGAAGATGGGCACCTGCGCGGCGCCGATGGCGATCATGATGGCGCTCGGCCGCAGACCCAGCACCGCGGCGATGCTCACCGCGAGCAGCAGCGACGGGATGGAGAGCAGGATGTCGACCACCCGCATCACCAGGGTGTCCACCCAACCGCCGAGTCCGCCCGCGAGCGTACCCAGGACGGCCCCGCCGAACAGACCGAGCGCCGTCGACACCACGCCGATGACCAGCGACGCCCGCGCCCCGTAGACCAGCTGCGAGAACAGGTCCGTACCGAACGTCCCGAGACCCAGGAGGTGACCGGGTGAGGGCCCAGGCACGCTGCTGGGCGTGACCTGGTCGATCCAGTCGGTGTCGGCCGGCGGGTACGGCGCGATCAGGGGCGCGAGGAGGGCGATGGCCACGAAGACGAGCACGATCACCGCCCCGATGATGGCGCTGGGGTTGCGACGGAGCCGGACGAAGGCTCCCCGCCAGAGACTGGTGCCGCGGTCGTCGGCCTCGACGTCGCCCATCAGCGCCGCCAGCGCCGCCGGACGGCTCGGCCGCATCACCTCGAGCGCACTGGTCATCGCTGGTTCCTCTCGTGGCCGCTCACGCGGCACGCAGCCGGGGGTCGATGACGCCGTAGAGCAGGTCGACGATCAAGTTGATCACGGCGTAGATCACGGCGATGAAGAGGATGAAACCCTGCAGGACAGCAAAGTCCAACCCGCTGATGGCGTCGAAGAGGTAGGAGCCGATGCCGTTGAACGCGAACACCGACTCGGTCAGGACGGCACCGGCGAGCAGGGCTCCGGTCTGCAGGCCGATGGTGGTGGTCACCGGCAGCATCGCGTTGCGGAGCACGTGCCGGCGGGTGATCAGCCCCCGGGCCAGGCCCTTGGAGCGGGCGGTGCGGACGTAGTCCTCGTTGAGCACCTCGATCACCGACGCCCGCGTCATCCGCACGATGATCGCCAGCGGGATGCTGCCCAGCGCGATGCCCGGCAGGATCAGGTGCGTGACCGCGTTCCAGGCCGAGTCCCACTCCCGGGTCAACAGGCCGTCCAGGACGTAGAAGTTGGTGATGTGGGTGGCGTCGATCCGTGGGTCCTGACGTCCCGAGGTCGGCAGCACCGCCAGCACGTGCAGCGGCCCGGGGATGCCCACGGCGAAGACGATCTTGAGCAGGTAGGCCAGCACGAACACCGGGACCACGACCCCGAGCAGCGAGCCTGCGACGAAGATGCGGTCGAGCCAGCCGCCCGCGTTCTTGGCGGCCAGGTAGCCGATCGGGATGCCCAGCACGACCGCGAAGATCAGCGCCGCGACCGCCAGCTCGACGGTGGCCGGAAACCGTTCCAGGAAGGTCCCGAGCACCGGGAGTCCCGTCCGCGGCGAGATGCCGAAGTCCCCGCGGAGCAGCCGACCGCTGTAGGTCAGGTACTGCGTCACCAGCGGCTTGGTGAACCCGTACTGCTCGTTCACCTGGGCGATCGAGGCCGGGGTCGCCTTCTCCCCCAGCAACGCCCGGGCGGGGTCGCCGGGCAGGGCCCGTACCCAGGCGAACAGCAGCAGGCTCAGCCCGACCAGCACCGGGACCAGCAGCAGCAGCCGCCGGATCACGAATCTCAGCATCGCGTCATCCTCCCCGGCGGCTGCTGGCTGCTACTTGCTGACGGTGATGTTGTTCCAGACCTCGTCCTGGGTCGGGCTGGGCGTGAAGCCCTGCACGTTCTTGGAGAAGGCCAGCGAGGGTGCCGGGTGGGACAGCGGGACCCCCGGGGCGTAGTCGGCGATCTCGGCGTTGATCTTCTCGTAGGCCCCCACCTGCTCGTCGCGGGTCGGCAGCTCACGGGCGCTGGCCAGGTCGGCGAAGAGCTTCGGGTTGCTGAAGCCCCACTCCGAGGACTTCTGGCCGAAGAAGACGCCGATGAAGTTGTCCGGGTCGTTGTAGTCGCCGGTCCAGCCGAGCAGGTGGATGTCGTGCTTGTCCGTCCCCGCGTCGCCCTGGATCATGTCGAGGTAGTCCGGGCTCCACTTCGCCGCCACCGGCGTGATCTTGATCCCGACCTTCTCCAGCTGGGACTTGACCACCGCGAAGGTGTCCTCGGGGGCCGGCATGTAGGGCCGGGAGACCCCGGTCGGGTAGGCGAACTTCAGCGTCAGGTTGCTCTGTCCGGCCTCCGCGAGCAGCTGCTTGGCCTTGTCCGGGTCGTAGGGGTAGGCGTTGACCTTGTCGTTGTAGCCGGCCACGGTCGGCGGCATGAACTCGATCGCCGGCACCGAGCCCTCGGGCAGCGAGGACTTGACCACCGCAGTCCGGTCGATGGCGTAGTTGAGGGCCTGGCGGACCCGGATGTCGGCGAGCGCCTTGTTCTTCTGGTTGAACCCCAGGTACAAGATGTTGAAGGCCGGCCGGTTCACGATCGAGAAGCCGGCGTCCTTCAGCGGCTGGACGTCGGCCGGGCCGACCAGGTCGTAGCCGTCGATGTTTCCGGCCTGCAGCTCCTGGGTGCGCGCCTTGGCGTCGCTGATGGTGCGGATGATGATCGTCTGCGTCTTGGCCTTGTCGCCCCAGTAGTCCGGGTTGGCCTTCAGGGTGACCTGCTGGCCACGGTCCCACTTCTCGAACACGAACGGGCCGGTGCCGGTGGGGTGCGCGGTCGCGTACTCGGAGAAGCGCGGGTCGGTGTCGGTGCCTGAGGTCTTGTCCGCGTTGTACTTCTCGAGCGCGGTCGGGCTCTGCATCGAGAAGGCCGGCAGCGTCATGGCCTGGACGAAGCTGGCGAACGGCTTCTTCAGCTTGATCGTCGCGGTCGTGGCGTCCGGGGCACTGCAGCTGTCGTAGATCCCGCCGGTCTTGCCGGTCTTGAAGCCCTTGAACAGGCTGTTGTAGTAGTAGCTGATGTTCTCGGACTGGTTGACGCCGGTCCAGTTGTACCAGCGGTCGAAGTTGGCGCAGACCGCCTTGCCGTCGAAGGCGGTGCCGTCGGAGAACTTGACCCCGTCGCGGAGCGTGAAGGTGGTGCTCTTGCCGTCCTTGCTCGTCTCCCACTTGGTCGCGAGCGAACCCTCGATGTCGGTGGTGCCGGGCTTGGAGGCGACGAGGCCCTCGAAGATCTGGCGGGAGACGCGGAAGGTCTCGCCGTCGCTGGCCATCGCCGGGTCGAGCATCACCGGGTCGGACGAGGCGGCGAAGGTGAACGAGGTGTCCCCGCCGGTGGTCGTGGTGCTACCGGTGTCGCGCTGGCTCTTCGCGCAGGAGGCCATGGCCGTCACGGCGGCGACGGAGGCCAGCACGGCGACGGTACGCGTGAACGCGGTCGAGCGGCTGCGTGCGTATGGCTTGGTCAACGTCCACCTCTGGTGTGCAGGCGACGCCCCCGGGGCTGACCAGTGTCTGCTGTTCACTTCGGAAGCGTCGGACTGGGAAAGTGCTCTGACCCTATCCCAGGGCTGAGAGATTGCCACGTATTGCCTGTGTGGCGGAACCAGGCGGTAACAAGAACGCGCGACCGGCCGGCCCAGCAGCAGATTGTTGCGCGGCTAGGCGACTAGTGATCGGCGGCTGACGCGGATCCGGGCTCGTCGAGCAGCACCAGTGCGTCCCGGTGCACGACGGTGCGGTCGTAGCCCGCGCCGCGCTCGGCGGCGAGGTCCCGGGTGCTGCGGCCCAGCAGCGACGGCAGCTCGTCGGCGTCGTAGTTGGCCAGCCCGCGCGCCACCACCGTCCCGTCCGGACCGACCAGGTCGACCGCCTCGCCCGCGCTGAACTGGCCCTCGACCCCGGTCACCCCGGCCGGCAGCAGCGAGGCGTGCCGCTCGACCAGGGCGCGGACGGCCCCCGCGTCCAGCTTCAGCCGGCCCTGGGCGTCGCTGGCGTGCCGCAGCCAGAGCAGCCGGGTGGGGCGGCGCTTGCCGGTGGGGTGGAAGCAGGTGCCGACAGGCTCTCCGGCGAGGGCCCGAGCAGCCGAGCCGGCGTCGGTCAGCACCACCGGGATGGCCGCCGAGGTGGCGATCTTGGCCGCCTCGACCTTGGTGATCATGCCCCCGGTGCCGACCGCGGTGCCGCGCGCCGAGACGTCCAGGCCGACCAGGTCGTCCTCGCCGTGCACGTCGCAGATCCGTCGCGCCCCGGGCGTGCCCGGCTTGGCGGTGTAGAGGGAGTCGACGTCGCTGAGCAGCACCAGCGCGTCGGCGTGCACCAGGTGGGCGACCAGGGCGGCGAGGCGGTCGTTGTCGCCGAAGCGGATCTCGTGGGTGGCCACGGTGTCGTTCTCGTTGACCACCGGGACGACCCCGAGCTCGAGCAGCCGGGCGAAGGTGCGGAACGCGTTGCGGTAGTGCCCGTGCCGGGTCACGTCGTCGACGGTGAGCAGCACCTGCCCCACGCCCAGCCCGTGCGCGGCGAAGAGGTGGGTGTAGTAGCCCATCAGCAGTCCCTGACCCACCGACGCCGCGGCCTGCTGGGTGGCCAGGTCGCGCGGGCGTCTGCGCAGGGCGAGCGGCGCCAGGCCCGCCGCAATCGCGCCGGAGGAGACCAACACCACCTCGCGGCCGGCCTGCCGGACCGCCGCCAGTGCGTCGACCAGGGCCTCGATCCGGGCCGGGTCGATGCCACCCTCGGCCGTGGTCAGCGAGGACGAGCCCACCTTGACCACCACGCGTTGGGCCTCGGCGATGGCGGCGCGGACTTCCCGTGGGTCCATCAGCACAACCTCGTCGAGGCCCTCGACAGGCTCAGGGCGCGAAGCTCAGTCACGGTCGGGGCTGTCGGCGTCCAGACTCGCGAGGCTGACGAACTCCTCATCCTCCGGCGCATGGTAGGCCGCGTCCTTGTCCCGACGGCGACGGGCGGCGGGACGTTCCTCGGTGAAGCGCTGGTCCTCGCCGCGACGGCTGAGGATCTCCGCACCGACGTCGACCTGGGGCGCGAAGTCGAAGACCACCGCGTCCTCGCCACCGATGGCGACGCCGTCACCGGCCCGGGCGCCCAGGTCGAGCAGGCGGTCCTCGATGCCGATCCGGTTGAGCCGGTCGGCCAGGTAGCCGACCGCCTCGGTGTTGTTGAAGTCGGTCTGGCGCACCCAGCGCTCGGGCTTCTCGCCGCGGACGCGCCACAGCTCGCCCTCCTGCCGGATGGTGAACTCACCGCCCTTGCCGACGGGCCTCGGGCGCAGCACGATCCGCTGCGGCGCCGGGGCCGGCATCGCAGCACGGCGAGCGGCGACCAGCTCGGCCATGGCGAAGGTGAGGGCCTGCAGGCCGGCACCGCTCTTGGTCGAGATCTCGAAGACCGCGAGGCCGCGAGCCCGGACGTCGTCGGCGACGAGCTCAGCCAGCTCGCGCGCGTCCGGGATGTCCACCTTGTTCAGCGCCACCAGCCGCGGCCGGTCCTCCAGCCCGCCGTGGGCGCTGAGCTCGGCCTCGATCACGTCGAGGTCGCTGAGCGGGTCACGTCCCGGCTCGAAGGTCGCGCAGTCGAGCACGTGCACCAGCGCGGCGCAGCGCTCGATGTGGCGGAGGAAGTCGTGCCCGAGGCCACGGCCCTCGCTCGCGCCCTCGATCAGGCCGGGAACGTCGGCGACGGTGTAGGTGGTCTCGCCGGCGACGACGACGCCGAGGTTCGGCACCAGCGTCGTGAAGGGGTAGTCGGCGATCTTGGGCCGGGCGCGCGAGATGGCGGCCACCAGCGAGGACTTGCCGGCGCTCGGGAAGCCGACCAGACCGACGTCGGCCACCACCTTGAGCTCGAGGGTGACGGTCCGCGTCTCTCCCTCCTCGCCCAGCAGGGCGAAGCCGGGCGCCTTGCGCGCGGCGGAGGCGAGCGCGGCGTTGCCGAGGCCGCCGCGTCCGCCCTGGGCGACGACGAGCTCCGCGCCCTCACCGGTCAGGTCGGCCAGCTGCTCCCCGCTGTCGGCGTCGAGGATTACCGTGCCGTCGGGGACGGCCAGGACGATGTCCTCACCGTTCGCCCCGTTGTTGTGGTCGCCGCGGCCGGGCTGGCCGTTCGTGGCGCGACGGTGGGACTGGCGGTGGTAGTCGACCAGGGTGGTCAGCCCGTGCTCGACGCGCAGGATCACCGAGCCGCCGTCGCCCCCGTTGCCGCCGTCGGGGCCGCCGAGCGGCTTGAACTTCTCCCGGTGGACCGAGGCGACGCCGTGGCCGCCGTTACCGCCGTAGACGTGCAGCGTGACCTGGTCGACGAAGCTGGGGATCGCCATGCCGCGCTCCTTTCGTACGGGTCGGGATGACCGGGAGTGAAGATGACAGGAGGGCGGCCCCCGAAAGGGCCACCCTCCTGAGTCGTTCGTGTGCTGCTGGGAGCTAGGCGGAGACAGTCGCCTCGACCGGGGCCGGGATCGTGATGTTGACGACCCGACGGCCGCGCTTGGTGCCGAACTCGACGTGGCCCTCGCGGAGCGCGAAAAGGGTGTCGTCGCCACCGCGACCAACGCCGTCTCCGGGGTGGAAGTGGGTGCCGCGCTGGCGGACGATGATCTCGCCCGCGTTGACCAGCTGGCCGCCGAAGCGCTTCACGCCGAGGCGCTGAGCGTTGGAGTCGCGGCCGTTCCGGGTGGACGATGCGCCCTTCTTGTGTGCCATGTCAGTGTCCCTTAGCTCTTTCGGCTCAGCTGTCGATACCGGTGACGCGGACCTGGGTGTAGTGCTGACGGTGCCCCTGGCGCTTGCGGTAGCCGGTCTTGTTCTTGTACTTGAGGATGTGGATCTTCGGACCCTTGGACGCGCCGAGGACCTCAGCGGTCACCGACACCGACTCCAGCGCGGACGCCGCGGAGGTGACGGTCTCGCCGTCGACCAGCAGCAACGGCTGCAGGGTCAAGGTCGACCCCACCGCACCGTCGAACTTGTCGAGCTCGAGGACGTCGCCGACGCTGACCTTGTGCTGGCGGCCGCCACTACGCACAACTGCGTACACGCCTGACCTACTCTCTTGGATGTTTTCGGAGGGCATGCCCGCACAACCGAAGTCGGGCGCACGCCGAGGGTCAAGGTTACGCGGCGGCCATCGGGGGGTCAAACGAGCGGTCTGCCCGCCACTACTGTGTCACCGTGCTCCCCCGGATCAGCGCCACGGCCTACCTGACGCCGCTGCGCGAGGGCGGCTCGCTACCCGGCCTGATGGAGGCCGACGACCTCGGGACGTACGTGGTCAAGTTCACCGGTGCGGGTCAGGGACCGAAAGCGCTGGTCGCCGAGATCGTGGTGGGCGAGCTGGCCCGCGCGCTCGGGATCGCCGTGCCCGAGCTCGCGCTGATCGAGGTGGACGCCGAGATCGGCCGACGCGAGCCGGACGAGGAGGTGCAGGAGCTGGTCACCACCAGCGCCGGGCTCAACCTGGCGGTGGACTTCCTGCCGGGCTCGGTCGGGTACGACCGCAGCTTCGACGTCGAGCCGGTCGTGGCGGCGGCGATCGTCTGGCTGGACGCCTTCGTGGCCAACGTGGACCGCAGCGCCCGGAACACCAACCTGCTGATCTGGCACCGGAGCCTGTGGGCGATCGACCATGGCGCCTGCCTGCGCTTCCACCACTCCTGGGGCGACGTCGGGACGTTCGCCGGCTCCGCGTACCACTACGGCGACCACGTGCTGGCCCGGATCGGCGACCCGCGCCGAGTGCACGAGGAGCTGGCGGCCCGGGTGACGTCCGCCCTGGTGACCGAGGTCCTGGGCCTGGTGCCCGACGAGTGGCTGCTGCCCGACCCGACCCGGCCGGACGCCCGCGCGCCCCAGGACGCAGCCGCCGCGCGCAGCCTCTACACCGATTACCTGCTGGCCCGGCTGGCTGCGGCCGAGCGCTGGCTGCCGGCGGAGGCCAGACCGTGAGCCGGCACGCGTTCCAGTACGCCGTGCTGCGCGCCGTCCCCCGGATCGACCGCGGCGAGTTCGTCAACGTCGGCGTGATCCTCTACTGCCAGGGCCTGGACTACCTGCGTGCCTCCGTCGTCCTGGACCCGGTCCGGCTGCGCGCCCTCGACGTCGACGTGGACCTGGACGCCGTCTCGACCTCGGCCGACGCGGTGGTGCTGGCCTGCCGGCGGCCGGAGGGCACCGCCCGGGAGAACACCGGCCTGGCCTACACCTTCGGCCAGCTGACCGCGCCGCGCAGCACGGTGGTCCAGCCCTCCCCCGTGCACGCCGGCCTCACCGACGACCCCGAGCAGACCCTCGCCGGGCTGCTGACCCGGCTGGTCGCGCCGCCGGCCTGAGACCCGAACCCGACGTGTCAGAACTGAGTTGCCCCAGAGGACAACTGGTTTCTGACAGGTCGGTCAGGGAGCCGGCGTCCAGCCCAGGGCCGGGGCGATGTCGCGGGCGATGGTGGCGAGCATCCGGGTGTTGTAGGCGACGCCGAGCATGTTGGGGACGGTGACCAGCAGGGTGTCGGCCGCCTGGACCGCCGGGTCAGCCGCCAGCTCGGCGGCGATGGCGTCGGGCTCCCCGGTGTAGCTCCGGCCGAAGCGGGAGCGGACGCCCTCGAGGACGCCGACCTGGTCGTCGTCGTCGCGACCACCGAAGTAGGCACGGTCCTCGTCGCTGGTGATGGGCAGCACGCTCCGGCTGACCGAGACCCGCGGTGTCCGCTCCCAGCCTGCCTCGGCCCACGACTTGCGGAAGAGGTTGATCTGCTCGGCCTGCAGCTCACCGAACGGCACCCCGGTGTCCTCGGTGAGCAGCGTCGAGCTCATCAGGTGGTAGCCCTGCTCACCGGCCCAGCGGGCGGTCTCGCGGGTGCCCGAACCCCACCAGATCCGGTCCTCCAGCCCGGGCGAGCGCGGCGTCACGGCCAGGGTGCCGTCGACGCCGGTGAAGCGCGGGTCGGTCCGCGCCATCGGCGAGCCGGCGACGGCGGAGCGGAACAGCTCGGTACGCGAGCGCGCGTCCTCGGTCTCCGTCGCGCCCTCGGCCACCCGGTAGCCGAAGCTCTCGTAGCCGCGGAGCGCCTCGCTGGGCGACCCCCGGCTCACGCCGAGCTGCAGTCGGCCACCGCTGATCAGGTCGGCGACCGCGGCCTCCTCGGCCATGTAGAGCGGGTTCTCATAGCGCATGTCGATCACCCCCGTACCGAGCTCGATCCGCCGCGTCCGCGCGGCCATGGCCGCGAGCAGCGGGAACGGAGCCGAGAGCTGGCGGGCGAAGTGGTGGACCCGGACGTACGCGCCCTGCAGCCCAAGCTCCTCAGCCGCCTCCGCGAGCTCGACGGTCTGGAGCAGCGCGTCCGCGCCCGTCCGCACCTGGGAGTGCGGGATGGCCTGCCAGTGCCCGAAGGTCAGAAACCCGATGTTCTGCATAGTGGTTGAACCGTCAATCTTCCGCGCTTGTTCCCGCTGCGGCCAGCAGCTCGACGCGGTGCGCGAGTGTGGTGCGGAGCCGGCCGTGGCTGGCCCCGAGCGCCACCTCGGCGGCGTCGATCCGCCGCCACGCCGGCAGGTCGAGGGCCGTGATCCCCCGGCCGGTGAGCAGCTGCTCGAGCCGGCCCGAGCGGCCCCGGGCGACTAACCGGCCGGCGTCGACGTCGGCCAGCAGCGAGCGGACCGTCTCCACGGCGTCGGAGCGGTTGGTGCCGATCACCCCCGTCGGTCCACGCTTGATCCAGCCGGTCACGTACTCGTCGGGTGAGAACGCGCCGTCGCGGATCACCCGACCCTCGGCGTGCGGGACGCGGCCGGTGCTCGCGTCGTAGGGCACGCCGGGCAGGGCGACACCGCGGTAGCCGACCGAGCGGACGACCAGCTGCGCCGAGACCTCGGTCAGCTCGCCGGTGCCCTCGACGAAGCCGTCCGGCCCGATGGTGGTTCGTTCCAGCTCGATCCCGGTGACCCGGTCGCCGCCGAGGATGCGGGTCGGGCGGGTCCAGAAGTGCAGGTGGACACGCCGAGAGGCGCCGGTCGAGGATCGCTCGGCCCAGGTCCGCATCACGGCGACGTTCCGGGCGGCGACCTTGTCCTGGCCCACCGCGGCCTCGCTGGAGGCGTCGAGCTCGAGGTCGGCAGCGCTGAGGACGATGTCGAGGTCGGGCAGCTGGCCCAGCTCCCGCAGTTCCTTGGTGGTGAAGGCCGTGTACGCCGGCCCACGCCGGCCGAGGACGTGCACGTCGGTGACCTGCTTGCCGGCCAGGGACTCGAGCACCTCATCAGCCATGTCGGTCTCGGCGAGCTCCGGCGCGGTCTTGAGCAGCACCCGGGCCACGTCGAGCGCCACGTTGCCGACGCCCACGACGACGGCGGAGGTGGCTCCGGTGACCAGGTCGGCGAGCCGGTGGTCGGCCGCGCTGCCCCCGTCCGGACGGGTGTGCGCGTCCGGGTGGACGTCGGGATGGCCGCAGTACCAGGCGACGAACTCCGGTGCGGCAAGGCTGCCGGTGAGGTCCTCGCCCGGGATGCCCAGCCGCTTGTCGCTGCCCGCGCCGTAGGCGTAGACGACCGCGTCCACGCTGGCGCGCAGCTCCTCGATCACGAGGTCCCGGCCGATGGTCACGTCGCCGTAGAAGGCGACGCCCGGCTCGGCGAGGGTCCGCTCCAGGGTGTGCCGGATGGAGCGGATCGCCTCGTGGTCCGGGGCGACGCCGTAGCGGACCAGGCCGAACGGCACCGGGAGCCGGTCGATCACCGCCACCTCGACAGGTAGCTGGGACTGCACGGTCAACGCCTCGGCAGCGTAGATGCCCGACGGTCCGGCACCGACCACCGCCACCACCAGCGGGGTCGCCTCGTCGCTCACCGGCCCAGTATGGGTGACCGTGTGTGGAGAAGTCGTCCGACTACCCACGACTTCTCCACCCAAGTCCTCAGCTGGCCGGAACGGGCTCCCCCTGCGGGTCGCTCGCCGGCGCAGCCTGCGGGTCCGCGGCCGTCGGAGCCCCCTGCTGACGGGTCGCGCGACGTCGGCGCGGCGGCGCCTTCGGAGCCTCCGGCTCCGGCTCTGGCACCACCACCGTCTCGGCCACCGTCTCGACCTCAGGCAACGGCTCGACCTCAGCTTGCGTCTCGGGCTGGGTCACCGGCTCGGGCTGGGTCTCGGCCTCGGGCTGGGTCTCGGCCTCGGGCTGGACCTCAGGTTCGGGCCGGCTCTCCGGCTCGTGGTGCGGCCGCAGCTCGGGCGGCATCGGCGCACGGTGAGCGGGGCTCGGGGCACCGTTCCCGGAGCCGTTGGAGCTGCCCCCGTGGGACCCGCCACCGTTGGAGGCCCCGCCGCCCCGTCGCTGGTCGCGGCGACCACCGTCGCGGGCGCCCCCGTCGGCCTGGCGCTGGGAGTCGACGGGCAGGTCGTGGATCTCCACGCCCCGGCCGTGGCAGTGCGGGCACTCGGTGGTGAAGGCCTCGGCCAGACCGGTGCCGATCTTCTTGCGGGTCATCTGGACCAGACCCAGGCTGGTGACCTCGGCCACCTGGTGCCGGGTCCGGTCGCGGCCCAGGCACTCCACCAGCCGGCGGAGCAGCAGCTCGCGGTTGGCGGGCAGCACCATGTCGATGAAGTCGATGACGATGATGCCCCCGACGTCGCGCAGCCGTAGCTGGTTGACGATCTCCTCGGCCGCCTCGAGGTTGTTCGACGTGACCGTCGCCTCGAGGTTGCCGCCGCTGCCGGTGAACTTGCCGGTGTTGACGTCGATCACCGTCATGGCCTCGGTGCGGTCGATCACCAGCGAGCCGCCCGAGGGCAGGAAGACCTTGCGCTCCAGCCCCTTGGCGATCTGCTCGTCCAGCCGGTACTCGGCGAACAGGTCACCGCGCTCGGCGGGGTTCCAGCCGCGCAGCCGGTCGGCCAGGTGCGGGGCGACGTGGGTGACGTAGGCCTCCACGGCCTCGTACGCGTCGTTCGCGGCGCCGTTGCCCTGGATGATCAGCTCGGAGAAGTCCTCGGTGAACAGGTCGCGGACGATCCGGACGGTGAGGTCGGGCTCGCCGTAGAGCAGCTGCGGCGACTGGCCGGCCTTGACCTTCTTCTCGATGTCGGCCCACTGGGCCTTCAGCCGGTTGACGTCGCGGACGAGCTCGTCCTCGCTCGCCCCCTCAGCCGCCGTGCGCACGATGACGCTGGCCTCCCCGATCAGGTCGGACAGGATGTCCTTGAGCCGCTTGCGCTCGGTGTCGGGTAGCTTGCGCGAGATGCCGGACAGGTGTCCGCTGGGCGCGTAGACGATGTAGCGGCCCGGGATGGAGACGTGGTTCGTCAGCCGCGCACCCTTGGCCCCGACCGGGTCCTTGGTGACCTGCACCAGGATGGTCTGGCCCGACTTGAGGACCCGCTCGACCTTGCGGCCCTGGCCCTCGGCGCCGAAGGAGTCCCAGTCGACCTCACCGGCGTAGAGGACGGCGTTGCGGCCCCGGCCGATGTCGATGAAGGCAGCCTCCATCGACGGCAGCACGTTCTGCACGCGGCCGAGGTAGACGTTGCCGATCAGCGAGGCCGCGGAGTCCCGGTCGACGTAGTGCTCGACGAGGATGTCGTCCTCGATCACGGCGATCTGGGAGAGGTCGTCGGCCTGCCGGATGATCATCTTGCGGCTGACCGACTCCCGGCGGGCCAGAAACTCGGCCTCGCTGAGGATCGGCGCACGACGACGACCGGCCTCACGGCCGTCCCGGCGACGCTGACGCTTGGCCTCCATCCGGGTCGAGCCCTCGATGCCGGTGACCCCTGAGCTGTCCGACCCCGTGCCGGCCGACTTGGTGCTGCGGCGCGGCTCGCGCACCCGCACCACGACCTCGGTCGGGTCATCGGGGGCGGAGGCGGAGTCCTCCCCCCGACGACGACGCCGCCGGCGTCGACGGCGCGACCCGTCGCCCTCGGTGTCCCCGTCGTCCTCGTTGCCGGAGTCCTCGTCCGCAGCGCTCTCGCTGACGTCCGGTTGGGCCTCGGGCTGGTGGTCCGGGGCGGTGCTCGTCGCGGCCGGGGCAGAGTCATCGTCGCCGTCGGCGTCGGCGTCGGCGTCGGACTCGGACTCGACGGAGGTGTCCTCGCGGTCCTCGTCGCTGCCGGTGCGACGGCGACGCCGGCCGCCGCGACGACGACGGCGACGGCGCCCGTCACCGCCCTCGTGCTCGGACTCGTCGTTGGTGTCGCTCTCGTCCTCGGCCTGGCCGGACTCGTCCCCGGCGTCCTGGCGGTCGCCCGACGCGTCCTCGGCCGGAGCGGCTGCGTCCTCGACGGGAGCGTCCTCGGCCGGAGCAGCCGTAGCCGGCGCGACGGCCGGCCGCAGGGCGTCGGTCCTCAGGTCGTCCTGGCTCAGCGGGCCGGCACTGAAGGAGATCGCATAGCTCGGGGCTGGAGGCTCGGGCGCTGTCTCGGCAGCCTGCTCCTCGGCGGGCTCGTCCTCGGCGACGGCCGGGGCCTCCTCGGCTGGGGCAGCGACCTTGCGGGGTGCCCGCTTGCGCGGGGCTCGCGTCCGGGGGGCCGGAGCGGTCTCGGACGTGGTCCCGTCCTCAGGCGCGCCAGTCACGACGTCCTCAGTCACGACGTCCTCAGTCACGACGCCGTCAGCCAGGACGCTCTCCGGCAGGGCGGCCTGCTCCGGCGCGGCGGCCGCCTTCTTCGCGGGGCGCTTGGCGGCGGCCTTGCGGACAGGCTTCTTGACCGGCAGGGCCTCGTCGAGGCCCACCGTCTCGGCGACCGGAAGCTCCGGAGCCGCTTTCGTCTCGGGCAGTCCAGGTGTCTCGGGGATGGGCACCTCGGAAGCGGGCGCCTCGGAAGCGGGCGCCTCGGTGACGACGTGCTCGATCGGCGGAGCGTCGGGGGCGGTCGACGGGGGCCCGGCCGGGCGACTGGCCGCGCGTCGGCGGCGGGGGGGTCGGGCTGCGGCCTGGTCGGTGACCGGGTCGGAAGCGCCGCTCGTCACGGGTCCGTCGGTCGGGTTGTTCGTGTCGGGCTCGTGTTCGAGCATCCGTACTCCTTGTGAACGCGTTGCCGCGTCCTACTCGTTCGCGCTCCGGCTCGCGAGCCGGGCAGCGGAAGCTTCCGTGGACCGATGTGGTGAGGCGGGCCTCCCGCGGTCAAGCGCCGCCTGCGTCACACGCGCAGGCTGGCTCGTCGCGGTGGAGAACCGAGATCAGCACCGTCGTGGCGGACTGTCACCCCACCACGTCTCATCGGGACCGCACGCCTGACGACGTGCGATCGCCGCCAGTATCCCACACGGCACCACCGATCCCGGTGTCGTGCACGCCCCGGCCGGCTTCTCGGGCCGGTCAGGGCTCGCGGACGAGGCCGGTCGCGGGGTCGAGCACGCCCTGGGCCCACCTCGTCAGTACGGGCGGCAGGGCCGGCGCGACCGCCGGTACCAGGGACACCAGCGCGGCGAGCACATCATCGGGGCGGACGGCCGGCACCGTGTGGGCCAGGGTCATCGCCAGCGTCCACCCGCCCTCCCCCGGCCCCGCCGCGTCCGCGCGCGTCGACGGGCCCACCTCCAGCCCGATCAGGGCGGCCCGCGCGTCGAAGGCCCGGATGCCGTTCTTGGTCAACCGTTCGACGGGCGCCTGCTCGCTGGCCAGCAGCTGGTCCACCGCCGTCCGGAGGGTGATCTCCGCCACCCCGACCAGTTCGACCGTCCAGCGCGAACCGGTGAGGAGGTCCGCCAGCGCGCCGGGTGACGCGGGCACGACCTCGACGATGTCCAGGCCGGGCGGCAGGGCCGCGTCCAGCGCCCGTTGGACCGCGGCGGCGTCGCACACCTGCGACAACCCGATCTCCAGGTACTCGGCCTCGCTGGCCGCACCGGTCGGCGAGGCGTTCGCGTAGGAGATGCGCGGGTGCGGGCTGAAGCCGGACGAGTACGCCATCGGGACGCCCGCGCGGCGCAGGGCCCGCTCGAACGCCCGGCCGAAGTCGCGGTGGCTGGTGAACCGGGCGCGGCCGCGCTTGGCGTAGCGGATCCGGAGCCGTTGCACCGGAGGCGCCTGCTGCTCGGGCTGCGTGCGTCCTGCCACGCCGACAACCTACCGGCGGGGCCGTTGAGTATCAGCCGGTCGGCTAGCGGCTCCTTCGAGCAAGGGCAGACGCCCGGCGCTCCGCGGGGCGCGCCACCACCCTCACGAGGAGGCCGGCCGATGAGCCGAAACCTGAACGCCGAACCACAGCTCGACACCCACGCCATCCAGGGCGACATCCTGCCGGGCCTGCTGAAGAAGGACGAGGCACTGCTGTTCTTCACCATCGACGACGTCACGACGTTCCGACCCTTCCTCCACGCCCTGCCGTTCACCTCGATGGCCGAGGCGCTCGAGCAGCGTGCGGAGGTCACCCGGCGCAAGCAGGCCGGCGTCGAGACCCTGCTGCCGGTCCCCGGTCTCAACGTCGCCTTCACCTTCGCCGGCCTGACCAAGCTGGGCGTCGCCGGGATGGACACCCCGGCCGAGCTGGCCGCGTTCCGCGCCGGCATGGCCGGCCGCACCGACGTGCTCGCCGACCCGCCGGGCACCGACTGGTCGGTGCTCGGCCCGGGCCAACCCGTCGACGGGGTCTTCGTCCTCACCGGCGCCTCGCGGGCCGAGATCGACGACACCATCGCCCTGCACCTGGCTCCGGTGGGCACCAACGGCTGGACCCTCGTGCACGAGGAGGCCGGGACCGTCCGGCCCGACCCGGTGCACGGCCACGAGCACTTCGGCTACGCCGACGGGGTCTCCCAGCCGGGCGTCCGTGGACGGACCCCGGACGGCCAGGCCGTCACCCCGAGCGTCGACCCGGCCGGGCACCCCGACCAGGGCTCGCTGGGGCAGGACCTGCTCTGGCCCGGGGAGTTCGTCTTCGGCTACCTCGGCCAGAACCCGGCCGGACCGACCTTCCGCACCAAGGGAGCCAAGTCCACGCCGCCGGTCCCGGTGATGAGGAACGGCTCCTTCCTGGTCTTCCGCCGACTGGTCCAGCACGTGCCCGAGTTCGACCTCGCCGTGAAGTCCCTCGCCGCGACCGCGACCACGGCGGACAACCCGGTCACGCCCGAGCTGATGGGCGCCCAGCTCGTCGGCCGCTGGAAGAGCGGCGCCCCGCTGGTGATGTCGCCGCTCCACGACGACCCCGCCCTCGCCGAGGGCACCGGAGCCGAGAACGACTTCGAGTTCGACAAGGACCGCGACGGCACCCGCTGCCCCTACGCCGCGCACGTCCGGAAGGCCTACCCGCGTGACGACACGCCGTTCAGCACCGACCTCGAGCCGGAGCAGTCGGTCGTGGACGCCGCCGAGGCGTTCACCCAGACGCACCGGATGATGCGGCGCGGGATCGCGTTCGGGCCCGAGCTGAGCCACCAGGAGGCGCTCACCGGCGTCAGCGACCCCGGGCAGCAGCGCGGGCTCCTCTTCAAGTGCTACGTGACCTCGATCGCCGACCAGTTCGAGTTCGTCCAGCAGCGGTGGGCCGACAACGCCGACTTCGCCCAGGCGGGTTCGGGCCTGGACCCGATCATCGGCCAGTCGAGCGACGCGACGACGCACTTCCGCGGCGCCGCACCGGTCACGCTGGACCCGGCGGACCGGCCCGACCTGAGCGTGTCGCACTTCGTGTCGATGCAGGGCGGTGAGTACTTCTTCGCGCCCTCCACCACCGCGCTCACGACCCTGTGAGCCGAGCCCGTCGAGGCGTCAGAGCAGACCCTGCTCCGGCGTCCCGGCGGGGATGGGGAACATCCGGGTGACCTCGGCGCCGGAGGAGAGCCCGGCCGTCGCCTGCTGGAGGGCGGCGACGGCCTCTCCGGCGCCGTGGGCGTCCAGCTCCTCGACCGAGGACCACTTCTCGAGCATGTGGATCCGGCCGTCCTCGCCGTCGTGGATCGCGTAGAGCTCGCAGCCGGCCTCGGCGTGCACCGCCGGGATCGAGGCAGCGAGCGCCTCGCGCAGATCGTTCAGCCGCCCCTCGACGGGGGTGAAGACGGCGGTCACGACGACGGTTTCGCTGGGCATGGCCGCCAACCTAGCCGACGGGCCCTGCTCAGAGGTGAACCCGGCTCAGCCGTAGAGATGCTCGGCGTAGCTGGGTCCGTAGTAGCGCTCCAGCTCGTCGAGACTGTCGGCGGGCCGCTCCAACGTCCGGGCGATCACGGGCCGGGCGACAACGGTCTCCGGCGCCCAGGTGGTCGGGTCCCACAGCTTCGAGCGCAGGAACGCCTTCGAGCAGTGGTGGAAGACCTCCTCCACCTCCACCACCAGGGCGAGGACGGGCCGGTGGCCCCTCACCACGAGGTCGTCGAGGAAGGGCGCGTCGGAGACCAGCCGCGCGCGGCCGTTGACCCGCAGCGTGTCCCCGCGGCCGGGCAGGAAGAAGATCAGCCCGACGTGGCGGTTGGCCAGCACGTTCCGGAAGCCGTCGACGCGCCGGTTGCCGGGCCGCTCGGCGATGGCGAGCGTGTGGTCGTCCAAGACGTGCACCAGCTCCCCCGGCGGGTCGCCCTTGGGTGAGACGTCGCAGCGGCCCTCGGCGTCGGAGGTGGCCAGCAGGCAGAACGGCGACGCCGCCAGCCACTCCCGGTCCAGCTCGTGCAAGGCGGGACGCTGCTTGGCCACCGCCGCCGGACCGGGCGTCCCGATCACGGCCTCGAGCTCGGCGACGGTGGTGATCTCGGCCCAGGTCATGGGGTGATCCTTGCACCGCGGCGACTGGGGGACGACGACATTTTCACGGTCCCGCGGCCTGCCGGCGTCCCGCACCTGCCACCGGGCCGTCAGCCGGGCGCGGGTCGACGGGTCCCGGACGTGGAGCCGCAGCGCTGCCATCCGCCCTCGATCAGCCGCAAGTCGCAACCCAGGTCGCGCCGGTGCTGGTCGCGCGCGCAGGGCCGGCGCACCTCGACGACGCCCGGCGGAGACCTCCGTGAGGTCGGCGGCGCCGCGGTCGACCGAGCGACCCGGATACCCGTCCGTTCGAGAAACCGCTCGCCGAGGGGCACGGCGAGGAAGACCGGCTGCGCCACCGGATGCGGGAGCCACCCACCGCGGACTGCCGCCGCAGTCAGGTGGGTCGACGGGCTCCGGTCAGCCGAGGGCTGTGGTCACCGGGGTGAGGGGCAGCAGCGTCCGGCCGGTGGGCCCGATCTGGATCGAGGTGTCGAGCTGCGGGCAGACCCCGCAGTCGAAGCAGGGCGTCCAGCGGCAGTCCTCGACCTCGCGCTCGTCGAGGGCGTCCTGCCAGTCCTCCCAGAGCCACTCCCGGTCCAGGCCGGAGTCGAGGTGGTCCCAGGGCAGCACCTCGGCGTAGTCCCGTTCGCGGGTGGTGTACCAGGCGACGTCGACGCCGGTACCGGCGAGCGCCTCGGCCGCGCACCGCATCCAGCGCTCGTAGGAGAAGTGCTCGCTCCAGCCGTCGAACCGTCCGCCGTCGCGCCAGACCGCCTCGATCACCCGACCCACCCGCCGGTCGCCCCGGCTGAGCAGGCCCTCGACCGTCCCGGGCTTGCCATCGTGGTAGCGGAAGCCGATGGCCTTGGCGTACTGCTTGTCCCGCTGGACGACCTGCCGCAGCCGCGCGAGCCGGTCGTCGATCACGTCGGCCTCGCACTGCGCCGCCCACTGGAACGGCGTGTGCGGCTTGGGGACGAAGCCGCCGATCGAGACGGTGCAGCGGATGTCGCGGCGGCCGCTGACCCGGCGGCCGGTGTCGATCACCCGCTTGGTGAGGTCGGCGATCGCCAGCACGTCCTCGTCGGTCTCGGTGGGCAGTCCGCACATGAAGTAGAGCTTCACCTGACGCCAGCCGTTCGCGTACGCGGCCGCAACGGTCCGGATCAGGTCGTCGTCGGTGACCATCTTGTTGATCACCTGACGCAGCCGCTGCGACCCGCCCTCGGGCGCGAACGTCAGCCCGGAGCGACGGCCGTTGCGGCTCAACTCGTTGGCCAGGTCGATGTTGAAGGCGTCCACCCGGGTGCTGGGCAGCGACAGGGAGACGTTCGTGTCCTCGTAGCGGTCGGCCAGCTGGTGGGTGATCTCGGCGATCTCGGAGTGGTCGGCGCTGGAGAGGCTGAGCAGGCCGACCTCCTCCAGCCCGGTGGCGTCGATCCCGCCCTGCACCATGGCACCGATGGTCTCGATGCTGCGCTCGCGGACCGGCCGGGTGATCATCCCGGCCTGGCAGAAGCGGCAACCGCGGGTGCAGCCGCGGAAGATCTCCACCGAGTAGCGCTCGTGGACCGTCTCGGCCAGCGGCACAAGCGGCCGCTTCGGGTACGGCCAGGCGTCCAGGTCCATCAGCGTGTGCTTGCGAACGGTGAAGGGGACACCGCTCCGGTTCGGCGCAACTCGGCGGATCCGACCTTCGGGCAGGTAGTCGACGTCGTAGAACTTCGGCACGTAGACCGCGCCGCCCGCGGCCAGCCGCAGCAGCAGGCCGTCGCGTCCCTCCGGCCGGCCCTCGGCCTTCCACTCCCGCACGACCTCGGAGATCTTGAGCGCGATCTCCTCACCGTCACCGAGGACGGCGGCGTCGATGAAGTCGGCCACCGGCTCCGGGTTGAAGGCCGCGTGCCCGCCGGCCAGCACGACGGGGTCGTGCTCGCGCCGGTCCCGGGCGTGCAGGGGGATGCCCGCCAGGTCCAGCGCCGTCAGCATGTTGGTGTAGCCGAGCTCGGTGGCGAAGCTGAGCCCGAAGACGTCGAACGCGCCCACCGGCCGGTGGCTGTCCAGGGTGAACTGCGGCACGGCGTGCTCGCGCATCAGCGCTTCCATGTCCGCCCAGACCGCGTAGGTCCGCTCGGCGAGGATCCAGTCGCGCTCGTTCAGGATCTCGTAGAGGATCGCGACACCCTGGTTGGGCAGGCCCACCTCGTACGCGTCGGGGTAGCTGAGACACCAGCGCACCTGGGCGGACTCCCACTCCTTGACTACCGAGTTCAGCTCGCCGCCGACGTACTGGATCGGCTTGCCCACGCGGGCCAGCAGCGGTTCCAGCCGGGGAAAGAGCGAGTCGGGCGTCATGGTCTGCTCAGACTAGCCGCGTGGCGTCCGGGTCAGCACGGCCGTCGCGGCCCGCCGACCGGAGACCAGAGCGCCCTGGATCGACGCGGTGTCGCGGTGGTCGCCGGCCCAGAACAGGCCGTCGGCCAGGGTCACCGGGCGGCGGGGCTCCAGTGGGGGCGGCTGGACAGGCTGGGCCGAGCGGACGACGTGGGTGGTCACGAGCTCCCAACGGGTGGGGTCGACACCGTAGATGAGGCCGGCGTGCGTGCGGGCGGCGTGCTCGGCCTCGACGCTGCCGTCGGCGCCGACGACCGTCGTGGCGACCAGCGGCCGGCCCGCGGGAGCGTAGGAGGAAGCGACGTTCGTCATCACCGCCGTGTTGACCACCGGCCCACGGCGGTCGGCGTCCAGGTGCAGCATCGGGGCCTCGTTGGGCGGCTCGGCGGCGGTGTGCCAGAAGGTCGTCAGAGACTTCATCGCCGGCGTCGCCCGTCCGGTGAGGCGCCCAGCCGAGTCCGGGTCGGTGGCCACCACCACGGCCCGGGCCGCGACCCGCTCGCCGTCGTCGGTGACCGCTCCCCGCGGGTCGACGGCGTGAACCGCGGTCCCCAGCCGGACGGTGCCGGCCGGCAGCGAGGCGGCGACCAGCTCGGGCAGCCGGCCCATACCGAGCGCCGGGATCGAGGGTGAACCGAGGAGAAAGGAGCGGAGCAGCAGCGCGGTGAAGTTGGCCGACGACGTCTGCTCCCAGTCGGCGAGGACACCGGCCAGGAACGGCTCGACGACGCCGGTCCGCAGCGGTCCGCGCACGCCGGCCCGGTCGAGGGACTCCCCCAGCGTCCGGTCGGGTCGCCGGAGCAGCTGCCGGACGGGAAGCAGCGACACCGCGGCCCACCGCGCGAAGCGGACCTTGTCCAGAAGCGAGCCGATCGGGGCCGCGAGCGTGGCGGGCAGCAGCCCGGGGGCGCGACGCGGGTCGGCCAGCACGGCGTGCCGGTCCCCCACCGCCACCCGCACCCCCGCGGTGAAAGCCCGTAGGTCGAGCTCGGACACCTCGACCACGTCCTCGAGCACCGGGTAGGCCGGGTTGAGCAGCTGGAACCCCCGGTCGCAGCGGAAGCCGTCGATGACGTCGGTCCGGACCCGTCCGCCCACCGCGTCGGACGCCTCGAGCACGGTGACCTCGACCCCGGCCCGCGTCAGTCGCTGCGCGCAGGCCAACCCGGCCAGTCCGGCGCCGACCACGACGACCGGGCTCATCCGGGACCGCTCATCGAGGGACGCTCAGCCGAGCTCGGGGAACCAGAGGGCGATCTCGCGGGCGGCGGACTCCGGGGAGTCGGAGCCGTGCACCAGGTTCTCCCGGTTGGAGAGAGAGAAGTCGCCGCGGATGGTGCCCGGGGCGGCGACGCGGCCGTCAGTCGCACCGTTCAGGGCCCGGACGACGCCGATGGCCTCGTCGCCCTCGAGCACCAGCGCGACGGAGGGCCCGGAGGTGATGAAGCGGCGCAGCGGCGGGTAGAACGGCCGGTCCAGGTGCTCGGCGTAGTGGGTGTCGGCCAACTCCTCGGTGACCTGGCGCAACTGGAGTGCCACCACGGTGAGGCCCTTGTGCTCGAAACGGCTCAGCACCGCACCGACGAGTCCGCGGCGGACGGCGTCGGGCTTGATCAGGACGAACGAACGCTGGGTCGGGACGTCGGCGACGGCAGTCATGGGGTGACCTTATCGGGGCCCGGCCCGGCCTCGGCCCGCGACGCCGCCATCTCGTCCAACCGACGACCCAGCAGGAACGTGACGAACCAGATCACCAGGAAGAGCGCACCGACCACGTACATGCTGGCGGTCAACAGGCCCAGCCCCACCGCGAGGAGCTGGGTCAGCCAACCGAGCGGGTAGCCGGCAGGACGTCGCATCAGCCCGGCGGCGACCAGGGCGAGGACCGCGGCGCCGCCGGCGAAGAGGCTGGCGCGGCCGGCGGGGACGTCCGAGACCAGCACCATCACGGGGATCGCGAGCGCGAAGACGAGAACCTCCGAGAGCAGCACCGTCAGCAGCACCACCCGCATCGGGTTCTTGACGCTGAGCCTCATCGGCGGTCCGGCTGCGGGCCGAAGCCGCCGTACGGGTCGTCGCCCTCGTCACCCTCGTCGGACTCCTCGGCGAGATCGCTGTCGACCTCCCAGTCGTCGTCGCGAACCGGTCCCGGGTCAGCGGCCGGCTCGTCGGTCACCAGCAACGCCCGCGCCTCGCCCACCAGCACGACCGAGCCGGTGACCAGGACGCCGGGCGAGCCGGCTCCGTCGGCCTCGGCCTGCGCGACCGCGGCCTCGAGGGCGTCGTCGAGCCGGGGAGCGACGGTGACGCGCTCGGGCCCGAACACCTCGGCGGCGAGCTCGCCCAGGGCTTCGGCGGCCAGACCGCGGATGGTCGAGGCGACCGTCGTGACCACGACCGAGCTCATCGTCTCCTCGAAGACCTCGAGCAGACCGCGGGCGTCCTTGTCGGCCATCACGGCCACCACGCCGACCAGCGGGGTGAAGCCGAAGGCCTCGGTCACCGCGGCGGCCGTGGCCCGGGCGCCGTGCGGGTTGTGGGCGGCGTCGAGGACCACGGTGGGACCGCGTCGGACCACCTCGAGCCGGCCCGGGAAGCGGACGGCGGCGAAACCTTCGCGGACCACGTCCGGGTTGACCGCCTTGAGGCCGAGGAACGCCTCGACGGCGGCGAGGGCCTGCGCCGCGTTGGCCGCCTGGTGGGCGCCGTAGAGCGGCAGGAAGACGTCGTCGACCGGACCTTCGGCGCCGTTCAGCCGCAGCACCTGACCGCCGACGGCCAGCTGCCGGCCGATCACCCCGAAGTCCAGCCCTTCGCGCTGGGGCAGCGCACCGACCTCGGCGCACCGGGCCAGCAGTACCTGGGCCGCCTCGAGGGTCTGGCCGGCGAGGATCGCGTGGGCGCCGGGCTTGATGATGCCGGCCTTCTCGGTCGCGATCTCGGCGATCGTGGCGCCCAGCAGGTGGGTGTGGTCCAGGTCGATGGGGGTGATCACGGCGACGTCGCCGTCAGCCACGTTGGTGGCGTCCCAGGTGCCGCCCAGCCCGACCTCGAGCACGGCCACATCGACGGGCGCGTCGGCGAAGGCCGCGAAGGCCATCGCGGTGATGATCTCGAAGAACGTCATGGCCACGCCGTCGATCCGCTGCTCGTCGACGAGGGCGACCAGCGGCTCGATCTCGCGCCAGGTGTCGTCGAAGCGTTCGTCGGAGATCGACTCGCCGTCGATCGTGATCCGCTCGTTGACCGCGGTCACGTGGGGGCTGGTGAACCGGCCCGTCCGCAGTCCGGTGGCCCGCAGCAGCGACTCGATCATCGCCGCGGTGCTGCCCTTGCCGTTGGTGCCGGTGACGTGGATGACCGGGAAGGCCTGCTGCGGGTCGCCCAGCAGGCCGGTCAGGGCCCGGATGCGGCCCAGGCTGGGGGCGATCCGGTGCTCGGGCCAACGACCGGTCAGCGCCGCGACGATCTCGGCGTGGTTCTGGGCTGGGGCGTCGGTGCGAGGGTCAGGCATAACCACCTCAGTCTAGGGGCGGGGCCCGACCGGCTACGGTGAGGCGACCACACCTCAGGAGGCGGCCATCCGGAAGCCGACGCGTCGGATCGTGGCGGTCGTCGCCGTTGCCGTGGTGGTCGCCGCGGGCGCGGTGGTGGCCCTCGAGCACGACGGCGGCGAGACCGGCTGCTACTCCAGGCGCAGCACGACGAAGCCGGCCTACCCCGGACGGTCCGCGAGCCGGGTCTACGACTGGACCGACGTCGACGCGCAGACGACGTCCCGGTTCGGCGCGGCCGTCGCCCTCCCGGACGCGCTTCTGGAGGGCCGGTACGTGCCTCAGGGGCTGGCCGGCTGGCCCAACTGGGACGGCTCGGGCGAGAGCCTGCTGCTGATCTCGGCCTACCACGACGGCGACGCCGACAAGGCTGCGGACGGTCCCAGCGCCGTCTTCGCGGTGGTGGCCGACGGCCCGCGAGCCGGCACCAGCGCGGGGAGGATGCTGGTCGACCCCGGGCATGTCGGTGGTCTGGTCGTCCACCGCGGCTGGCTCTACGTCGGCAGCGAGCACGAGATCCGCGGCTACCGGCTGGACGCCGTCCGCCGAGCCCTGCCCGAGGGCGGCGACGACCTCCAGCCGACCGAGTACCGCCGCAGCAGCACTCACGACGTGGCGAACCTCGGTTCGGGCGACGGCCGGCTCTGGGCGGGCCGCTACACCAAGACGGGCTCCAGCCCGCTCACGGGCTACGTCCAGACCGATGCCCGCGCCGGCACCCTGGAGCTGCAGGCCGATGCCGGCATCCTGGTCCCGCCGAAGACCCAGGGTCTGACCGTCACCGCCGACCAGACGATCTCTTCCACCTCCTACGGCCGGCTCTCCCGCGGCACACTCCGCGTCGTCCCTCGCGGGTCGACGGCAGCGCGGTCGTACTGCTTCCGGGTGCCGTCGATGAACGAGGGCCTCACCGTGCTGGACGGCCGGCTGTACCTGCTCTTCGAGAGCGCCGCCCGCACCTACGACCGGGGGCTGCTACGGCCGGCCAACGTCATCCCCGAGGTGCAGTCCGCCTCCCTCACCGACATCACCTCGCTGCCTGCCGAGGGCCCCACGGACTGATTGCGGGCGGGAAAGCGGTCAGGACCTGTCAGCCCGCTCTCCTAGGATTGGGCTCATGACCGCACCGACCCTCGACCGCCAGCCCGACGCCACCTCACCTGGTGCGCGGGTCCCGGAGGCCGTCGCGCTGGAGGGCCTGGAGGACAAGTGGCTCGAGCGCTGGCACACCGACGGCACCTACGCGTTCGTCCGTCCGAGCTCGCGCGCGGAGGTGTTCAGCATCGACACCCCGCCGCCCACGGTGTCGGGGTCCTTGCACGTGGGGCACGTGTTCTCCTACACCCACACCGACCTGATTGCCCGCTACCAGCGGATGACCGGCAAGCACGTCTTCTACCCGATCGGCTGGGACGACAACGGCCTGCCCACCGAGCGCCGGGTGCAGAACTTCTACGGCGTGCGCTGCGACCCGTCGGTGCCCTACGACCCCGACTTCGCCCCGCCGCTGAAGCCTGACGCCAAGCGCCAGCTGCCGGTCAGCCGGCGCAACTTCGTCGAGCTGTGCCACGAGCTGACCCACGTCGACGAGCGCACCTTCGAGGACCTGTGGCGCCGGGTGGGGCTGAGCGTGGACTGGTCCTCGCTCTACACCACCATCTCCGACGACTCGGTCGGCGTGGCCCAGCGCGCGTTCCTGCGCAACGTCGCGCGAGGCGAAGCTTATTTGTCCGAGGCCCCGACGCTGTGGGACGTGACCTTCCAGACCGCCGTGGCCCAGGCCGAGCTGGAGGCCCGCGACTACCCGGGCGCCTACCACCGGGTGGCCTTCCACACGTCCGGTCCAGCAGGAGGCGGTCCGGTCTACATCGAGACCACCCGACCGGAGCTGATCCCGGCCTGCGTGGCCCTGATCGCCCACCCCGACGACGAGCGCTACGCCCACCTGGTGGGCGGCACGGTGACCTCCCCGGTCTACGGCGTCGAGCTGCCCGTGCTCGCGCACCCGGCCGCCGAGATCGACAAGGGCTCGGGCCTGGTGATGTGCTGCACCTTCGGCGACCTGACGGACGTGACCTGGTGGCGGGAGCTGCAGCTGCCGGCCCGGGTGATCATCGGCCGCGACGGCCGGATCCTGCGCGACAAGCCGGAGTGGCTGCCCGAGTCGGTGGACTGGACCGAGCTGGCCGGGCTCACCACCTTCTCGGCGCGGGAGAAGGTGGTGGCCGCCCTGCGTGCTTCCGGCGACCTCGACGGTGAGCCGAAGCCGACTGCTCGCAAGGCGAACTTCTACGAGAAGGGCGACAAGCCGCTCGAGATCGTCTCCACCCGGCAGTGGTACATCCGCAACGGCGGCCGCGACGCCGACGTCAAGGCCGAGATGCTGGCCCGCGGTGACGAGCTGGCCTGGGTGCCGCAGCACATGAAGTACCGCTACGACAACTGGGTCGGCGGCCTGAACGGAGACTGGCTCATCTCGCGGCAGCGCTTCTTCGGCGTGCCGTTCCCGGTCTGGTACCCCTTGGACCAGGCCGGCGAGCCGGACTACGCCCACCCGCTGGTGCCCGAGGAGGTGCAGCTGCCGGTCGACCCCAGCTCGGACGTGCCGGCGGGGTACGCCGCCGGCCAGCGGGGGGTACCAGGCGGCTTCGTGGCCGACCCGGACGTGATGGACACCTGGGCCACCTCCTCGCTCAGCCCCCAGATCGTCTGCGGCTGGGAGCGGGACGCCGAGCTGTTCGAGCTGACCTTCCCGATGGACCTGAACACCCACGCGCACGAGATCATCCGTACCTGGCTGTTCTCCCGGGTGGTCCGCGCCCACTACGAGAACCACTCGTTGCCGTGGGTCCGGTCGATGATCTCGGGCTTCGTGATGGACCCCGACCGTAAGAAGATGAGCAAGTCCCAGGGCAACGTGGTGGTGCCCAGCGACATCCTGGTCCGCTACGGCTCCGACGCCGTGCGCTGGCGCGCCGCGAAAGCCCGGCCCGGGATGGACTCCCCCTTCGACGAGCGGGAGATGAAGGTAGGCCGCAGGCTCGCCACCAAGGTGCTGAACGCGAGCAAGTTCGTGCTGGGCATCGCCTCGACCACCGACGTGGCCGCGGTCACCGAGCGGGTCGACCGGGCCCTGCTGGCCGCGCTCGTCGAGGTGGTACGAGCGGCGACGACGGCTTTCGAGGCGTTCGACTACACCGGTGCCCTCGAGGTGAGCGAGCACTTCTTCTGGCAGTTCTGCGACGACTATCTCGAGCTGGTGAAGGAGCGGGCCTACGGTGACTCCGCCGACCCGGCCGTCCGGTCGGCGCAGGCGGCGTTGGGCTCGGCGCTGGCGGTGATGCTGCGGCTGCTGGCCCCGATCATGCCGTTCGTCACCGAGGAGGTCTGGTCCTGGTGGCAGCAGGGCTCGGTCCACACCGCGAGCTGGCCGGTGCCCGAGGAGCTGGCCGTCGCTGGGGACCCGGGGCTGCTGACGACCGTGGCCGAGGCGCTGGCGGCGGTCCGGGGCGCCAAGTCGGCAGCCAAGGTGTCGATGAAGACCGAGGTCAGCCGGGCGTCTGTGCGCGGTCCGGAGCCGGTCCTCGACCAGCTGCGGGCGGTGACCGAGGACCTGCGGGCGGTGGGCCGCATCACGGGTGAGATCAGCTGGGAGGTGGCGCCCGCGCCGCTGGCGATCGAGGTGGAGCTCGCCGGCTGAGAAAGCCGTCGCCGCGGTGCAACCGGACTCCTGACCCGCGCGTGTCTGGTGCAGGAGCAGGACACCGGCGAGCGGGAGGCGGCTAGGTGAGCGATCAGCGGGCGGACTTCACTGCCTTCTACGACGCGACGTGGTCGCGGACAGTGGCCTGTGCCTACGCCATCACCGGTGAGCTGGGCGCTGCTGAGGACCTCGCGCAGGAGGCGTACACCCGCGCCTGGCCGCGGTGGTCCCGGATCAGCTCGTACGACGAACCGGCCGCGTGGGTGCGGCAGGTGGCCACGCGCCTGGCGATCAGCAGCTGGCGGCGGGGGCGCGTCGCCCGTGCCTTCCTGGTCGGCAGCCGTGAGCCGGATCCGGTGCCGGGTCCCGATCCTGACGCCGTGAGCCTGGCCCGTGCCCTCGCCCGACTGCCCGTCGAGCAGCGGCGGGCCGTCGTGCTGCACCACCTCGGCGACCTGCCCGTCCGCGAGGTCGCCCAGCTCGAGGGCTGTCCCGAAGGCACCATCAAGGCCCGGCTGTCGCGGGGCCGCACCGCCCTGGCCGCGCTGCTGGGCGAGAACCGACCACGAAGCACCGACGGATTGGAGGGCAGCCGTGTCTGAGCACAGCAGCGGACCGGACACCGACGGAGTGGACCGCGCGATCCTCGTGCTCGTCGACGACATCGGGGCTCGCAGCCGTCCGCCGGGAGCCGACATCGCGGTCCGCTCCGCCGGTCGCCGTCGGGCCGCCTCGGCCATCGCGGTCGTCGCCGTGCTGGTCCTGGGCGCCGTCCTCGGCGGGTGGGCTCTGCTGGGCAGCCGGCCGAGCACGGCCCCGGTGGTGGCGGTACCGAGCACGGTGACACCGCCTGCCCCCTCCTCCGCCTCGACCGACGGGGACGTTCCGATGCCGGCCCGGCTGACCCTGACCGGACTCAACACCGCAAGCAGGGGCTGGGTCCGCTGGGCGGAAGGGACGGCCGACGTCACCGACGTCCCGTCCTGCCTGAGCAAGACACTGTCGCTCCCCGAGCCGCGGGACTCGACGATCGACCACGTTCACGTGCAGGCGAGGACCGACGCCTTCCTCGAACGGATGCGGTACGCGTCGAGGGACGACTCGAACCGGGCCATGCGGGCGGTCGTGGAAAAGGTTCAGTCCTGCCCCGAGGACAAGGCGCTCTTCAACGACGACATCAGCGCCGACCTGGAGGTGGTCCAGTTCAGCTGGGGGGCCGGAGACCGCGCAGGCTCGATCTGGCTGGTCAACTTCGACGACCGGATGGACATCGTCGAAGTCCGCGGGGCGACCAGGCCCGACGACACGGTGATCGACCGGGTGAGCCGGCTCGTCGCCGCCGACGTCCAGGTCCCCTGACTCCCGATCCGGAGTGGTCAGGCGATGTCGATGAGGACCTTGCCCACGGTCTCGGCCTCGACGGCGGCGTGCGCCTCGGCGGTGCGCTCGAGCGGGAAGCGGGTCAGCGGCAGTCCGTGCTCCTCGCCGACCCCGAGCACGCCGGCGCGCAGGGCGGCGGTGATGTCCTCGACGGCGACCTGCAGGGCGTCCTCGCCGACGGTGTAGAGCAGCAGGCCCTGCACCCGGAGGTTACGGGCGAAGAAGGGCCGGACGTCGAAGGTGACCGAGTCGCCGCCGTTGTTGGCGTAGACGGCGACGGTGCCGTGGTTGGCGAGCACGGCGAGATCCAGCTCGGCGTTGGGACCGGGCGCCACCTCGACCACGATGTCCACCCCGTCGGGCGCGACGGCCAGGATCTTCGCGGCGGTGTCGCCCTCGCGGTAGTTGACCACGTGGTGGGCACCGGCGGCCCGGACCAGCGCGGCCTTGGCCTCGCTGCTCACGGTGGTGACCACGGTGGCCCCGGCCCAGCGGGCGAGCTGGATGGCGGCGTGCCCGACGGCACCGGCCCCACCCGCGACCAGCACCGTCCGACCCTGCAGCGCACCCGGTGCGAGCCGGGACGGGCCCTGCTCAGAGACGGTGAGCGCGCGGTGCGCCGTCATCGCCGGCACGCCGAGCGAAGCGCCGACGTCGAACGAGACTCCGGTGGGCAGGAGGACGACGTGTTCGACCGGTACCGTCACGTAGTCGCTCGCGGTCCCCCCCGGCCGGCGGTGCTGGGCGAGGAAGACCCACACCGGGTCGCCCACCTCGAGCCGCGGGTTCAGCTCGGCGGCTTCGGGGCTGATGGCGTCGATCGTGCCGGCGCCGTCCTGGTTGGGTGTCACCTCGGCGAAAGCCAGGTCCTCGCCCGGCTTGCTGCCACGGCGGGACTTCCAGTCGGTCGGGTTGACGCCGGAGACGGCCATGTTGACCAGGACCTCGCCGGGGCCGGGCTGGGGCACGGGCCGCTCGACGGGCTCGAGGACGGAGGGGTCGCCGGTGGTCCGGTAGACGATGCTCTTCATGTCCGGGGCAACGCGGATGGTGGGCCTTCCTCTTCCCGCAGGCAGACTGGGGACCATGACGACATCGCAGACGGTCAGCCGCACCATCAACGCCCCCGCCACCGAGATCTTCGACCTGCTCAGCAACCCCGAGCGACATGCCGAGTTCGACGGGTCCGGTTTCGTCCGCGCCGCGGTCAAGCCGCAGCGCATCAGCGCGGTCGGCGACACCTTCCGGATGGACATGGAGGGCCCGCACATGGGCGGGGAGTACCAGATGGACAACCACGTCTCGGGCTTCCAGCCGAACACCCTGATCGCCTGGAAGAGCGCCCCCGCCGGCACCGAGCCCCCCGGATGGGAGTGGCTCTACGAGCTGAAGGCCGAGGGCTCGGGGACCACCGAGGTCTCGCTCACCTACGACTGGTCGGCGGTCACCGACAAGGAGCTGCTGAAGAAGATCACCTTCCCGCTCATCAGCGAGGACTCGATGGAGCAGTCCCTGGCCTCCCTCGCCGCGGCGGTCAACGGCTGAGCCGAAGCGGGCCGCCCGCTGCTCCCCTAGCCGCTGCTGCGCCCCTACCCGAGGGTCCAGCCGAAGGCGTCCCACTTCTCCCGGGTTCCCTTCACCCCGGGCGAGGTGACGCTCAACGTCTGGCTGCCGGAAGCGGTCGGGCCCTTGGCGGTTGCCCTGAGCCGGAGGATCTGCCCGACTCGGTCGAGGCCGCCGATGTCCTCACCGAAGGCGGAGACGATCAGGCAGTCCCGACGCGTCGACTGCACCGCGGCGACGGCGAGCCGGCCACCGAACTGGTCGTCGGCCTCGGCCTTGCCCCCGATCCCCGACGTGTCCTGGTCGAAGCGCGTACCGCCGGCCCCTGCGGTGGTCAGGCCGCGGCGGCTGCCAAGCAGGACCGTCACCGACCCGACGTCCTTACGCGAGCCGACGTCGTCGTGCGGCGCTCCGATCGCCAGGTCGGCGTAGCGCCCGTCGTCCAGCCGGCCGATGGCCAGGGCACCGCCGAACCGGTCCTCGCTCGCGGCAACCCCCGGCACCCCGGGGGACTGCTGGGTCCAGACCTGGTGGCCCTTCAACGTCAGGCCCTGCCGGGAGCCCCGGAGGAGCAACACGGCCCCCTGCCGCGTCTTGCCGACCGGCTGGTAGCCGGGCGAACCGACGGCGAGGTCGTCGCGACCGTCCCCGTCGACGTCACCGACCGCCAACGCGTCCCCGAAGTCGTACCAGATGCCGCCCTGACCGGGGAAGCCACGGGTGCTGGGCACGAACGCCGGGACCTGCTGCTGCTGGCTGAACCCCTGCGGGCCTCGGCTCAGCACCTGCGCCACGTGGTTCCCGGAGACCACGATCTCATCGTCGCCGTCGCCGTCGAAGTCCCCGGCGGCCAAGACGTGGGCGAACGGGTGGTCCTCGCCGTTGTCACCCGAGGAAACTCCGGGCGTGTCGTGCCGGATGAACTCGAACGGCGTGGCGCCCCGGTTCAGGCCCGCCGAGTCGCCGTAGAGCACCAGGACGGCCCCGTTCCCGTTGCCGGTGTCCGCGCTCTCGTCGGCACCGACCGCCAGGTCGTCGACCCCGTCGCCGTCGAAGTCGCCCACCGCGAGCGCCGCGGCCCCCCTCATCTGCGTCTCGGGGGTGCGCGGCACCAGCCGGCGGGTCGCGAACAGCTGGGCGCCCTCGGTGAGCAGGCCCCGGGGCGAGCCGTAGAAGATCGTCACCGTCTCCTCCCCGGGAGCCGCGACCGCCAGGTCGGCGCAGCCGTCGTGGTTGAAGTCACCGAAGGCCAGCGCCCCGCTGAACTCGTCCCCGAACCGCGCCGTGCCGGGGACACCGGGCCGGGCCTGGGCGAGGTACTGGTCGTCGAGGGCCTTGCCCTTCGCGTCGGTGGCCAGCCCGGACGCGGTGCCGTAGAGCACGTGAGCGGCTCCCGTCCAGGTGCGCTCCCCCAGCTCACCCACGGCGACCTCGGCATGACCGTCCCCGTTGACGTCACCCGCGACCCCGGAGCAGCCCGCAGCTGCGACCGCCGTCGGGGCCGTCGTCCCCAGGACCAACCCGCTGGTGGCGAGCAGCAGCGCGAGCCCGGTCGTCGTCAGGCGGAAGGGGTTCACGGTCATGCCTGCAGAGCTCCTGGGCGTCGTTGCCGTTCGGCGAAGGGATCCGGACATGCTCGCCCCAGGACCCCCGGATGTCCAGGGCGGGCTCAGGCGGACTTGTCGCGACGCTCCCGCTTGGCCAGCTTCTCCCGGGGGACCAGCGTCGGCAGGGCCGCGTCCTTGACGACGTCGCCGGTGATGATCACCTGGGCCACGTCGTCGCTGCTGGGCACGTCGTACATCACGTTGAGCAGGACCTCTTCGAGGATCGCGCGCAGACCGCGGGCCCCGGTCCCGCGCAGCAGCGCGAGATCGGCGATGGCCTCGATCGCGTCCGAGGAGAACTCGAGCTCGACGCCGTCGAGCTCGAACAGCTTCTTGAACTGCTTGACCAGGGCGTTCCGCGGCTCGACGAGGATGCGGATCAACGCGTCCCGGTCCAGGGGGCTGACCGAGGAGATCATCGGCAGCCGGCCGATGAACTCGGGGATCAGGCCGAACTTGACCAGGTCCTCGGGCCGGACGTCGGTGAACGGGTCCTCGGCCTCGGGCAGCCGGAGCGCCGAGTCGTTGTTGAACCCGAGCGGACGCTTGCCGACGCGGGAGGAGATGATGTGCTCCAGGCCGGCGAACGCGCCCCCGACGATGAACAGCACGTTGGTGGTGTCGATCTGGATGAAGTCCTGGTGCGGGTGCTTGCGCCCACCCTGGGGCGGCACCGAGGCCGACGTCCCCTCAAGGATCTTCAGCAGGGCCTGCTGCACCCCCTCGCCGGACACGTCCCGGGTGATCGACGGGTTCTCGCTCTTGCGGGCGATCTTGTCGACCTCGTCGATGTAGATGATGCCCGTCTCGGCCTTCTTCACGTCGAAGTCGGCGGCCTGGATCAGCTTGAGCAGGATGTTCTCGACGTCCTCGCCGACGTAGCCCGCCTCGGTCAGTGCGGTCGCGTCGGCGATGGCGAACGGGACGTTCAACATCTTGGCCAGGGTCTGCGCCAGGTAGGTCTTGCCGCAGCCGGTCGGCCCGATCAGCAGGATGTTCGACTTGCCCAGCTCGACGCCGTCGTCCTCGGCCCGCCGCGCCGGGTTGGCCGCCTGGGACTGCACCCGCTTGTAGTGGTTGTAGACCGCCACGGCCAGGGCCTTCTTGGCGTTGCCCTGGCCGATCACGTAGCCGTCGAGGAACTGACGGATCTGGTGCGGCTTGGGCAGCTCTTCGAGCAGTCCGACCTCGGTGCCCTCGGAGAACTCCTCCTCGATGATCTCGTTGCAGAGATCGATGCACTCGTCGCAGATGTAGACCCCAGGTCCGGCGATGAGCTTCTTGACCTGTTTCTGGCTCTTTCCGCAGAACGAGCACTTGAGCAGGTCACCGCTCTCTCCGATGCGCGCCACGCCGCTTCCTCTCTCAGTACCTTGAACGGGGGTCTACCGACGATGGTCGAGGGCCCAGGTTAACCCGGCGTGCCGGTGATGTGCAGCACATCGACCGCCGGGTCACGTCGGCTCGACTCAGGCGTCGACGGCCTTCAGCGAGGTCAGGATCTCGTCGATGATGCCGTACTCGAGGGCCTGCTCGGCGGTCAGGTACTTGTCCCGCTCGATGTCGTGGCTGACCTCGGCTGCGGTCTTGCCCGTGTCGGTGGAGAGCATCTCCTCCATCAGGGACCGGATGCGCAGGATCTCGCGCGCCTGGATCTCGATGTCGGAGGACTGCCCGTACCCACCCTCGGTCGCCGGCTGGTGGATGAGGATCCGGCTGTTGGGCAGCGCGAGCCGCTTGCCCTTGGTGCCGGCGGCCAGGATGACGGCGGCCGCGGAGGCGGCCTGACCCAGGCAGACCGTGCGCACGTCGGGCTTGATGTAGCGCATCGTGTCGTAGATCGCCGTCAGCGCGGTGAAGGAACCGCCCGGGGAGTTGATGTAGATGTCGATCTCGCGGTCGGCGTCCATCTGCTGCAGACAGAGCAGCTGGGCCATCACGGCGTTCGCGATCTCGTCGGAGATCGGGGTGCCGAGGAAGATGATCCGGTCCTCGAACAGCTTGGTGTAGGGGTCGATACGCCGCATCCCGTAGGACGTGCGCTCCTCCCACTGCGGAATGTAGTAGTCCATCGCCGGAGCGAAGGGCTGGCCCTCGGCGGTGGGCACGGCGCTACGGCCGAACGGGTTGGCGAAGGCGCTCACAGGGATCCGCCCTTTCTGAGGAGTCGGGAGGTCACTGGTTCGGGGCTTCGGCCTGGCTGGCGGGGATCTGCGCCGCCGAGGCGTAGACGTGGTCGATCTGGCCGTAGCTGAGCGCGTCCTCGGCGGTGAACCACCGGTCGCGGTCGGAGTCGGCCTCGATCTGCTCGAGGGTCTGGCCGGTGTGCTCGGCGATCAGGCGCTGCATCACCGACTTGATGTGCAGCGACTGCTCGGCCTGGATCCGGATGTCGCTGGCCGTGCCACCGAGCCCGCCGGACGGCTGGTGCATCATGATCCGGCTGTGCGGCAGGGCGTAGCGCTTGCCCTTGGTGCCGGCGCAGAGGAGGAACTGACCCATCGACGCCGCAAGGCCCATGGCCACGGTGGCGACGTCGTTGGAGATCCAGTTCATCGTGTCGTAGATCGCCATGCCCGAGTCGACGGAGCCGCCCGGGGAGTTGATGTAGAGGAAGATGTCGCGGTGCGGGTCCTCGGCGTTGAGCAGCAGCATCTGCGCGCAGATCGCGTTCGCGTTCTCGTCCCGGACCTCGGAGCCGAGGAAGATGATGCGGTTCTGCAGCAGGGCCTGGTAGACGTTGTCGTCGAGCCCGATACCGTTCCGGCTCGCTGCACGGGGCGGGGCGACGCCCGCCGATCGGGGATACCCAGAGGTTGCGTTCACGGGGACGAACCTACCCCGCAGGACTGACACGACGAGGTGCTCGGAGCCGGTGTTCGCTGTCGGCGCAGCGGCCGCACCTGCGGTGTCGGCGGTGGATCGGGGGCCGGTCGGCGAGGGGTCGGCGGGCGACTCTCCCCCTGATCTGGGTCGCCGCGCCATCCCCACTGCCTCGTTCCCGCGCTCGGACCCTCCCCCTGATCTGGGCCCGATCGCGCCATTCCCCTGGCCGAGCTCTCGGCGCGGGCCCTCCCCTGATCTGGGCCTGCGCGCCGACTCCCTGCTTCCTGCGTCCCCTGCTTCCTACGTCCCCTGGTTCCTACTCTGGGCGCCGGGCTCTCCCCCTGATCTGAGCCGCTGCCCCTCCGGTCCGCGGTCGCTGCGCCCTCCCCCTGATCTGGGCGCCGCTCCCGGCCTCCCGGAGCTGAGTCGGACCGGATCTCCCCGTCCTGCCCGACAAGAAGAACTATGGTCGGCCGACCTCCGGGGGACATCGAGCGCGCGTTCGGGTTCCCTCAAGATCAGCGCAAGGTTGGGTCCAGACCTTCAGACCATCTGAGAAGGACCTGAGAGCAGCCGAGCCCCCGTCCTCAGGACGGGGGCTCGGGTCGGGCAGGTGCTCGGGTGGTTCAGCTCGCGCTGGTGTCCTCGGACTCCTCGTCCTCGGCCACGAGGGACTCCGGCGCCTCGATCTCCGGGACCTCGTCATCGCCCACGGTGCCGTCCTCGCGGAGCCTGGCCAGCTCGACCGGCTGGCCGTTCGAGTCGGTCACCGTGGCGGACTCGACGATCAACGCGAGGGACTTGCCCCGGCGGATCTCCGTCATGTACTCGTCGATGTGGTGCGGGTGCTCCTGCAGATGGTCGGCGATCTGCTGAGGAGTGGTGTTCTCGGCCTGGGCCTTGCGGATGATGTGCTGGGTCAGGTCGTTCTGGTCGACCCCGACCTCGCGCTCGTCGGCGACCTTGTCCAAGATCATCTGCGCCTTGAGCGCCTGGGTGGACCTCAGCTCGACGTCGGCCCAGAACTGCTCCTCCGACTGACCCTCCTCGGCCTCGGCCAGGTACTCCTCGAGGCTGAGCTGGGCCTGCGCGAGCTGGGTCGTGATCTGGGAGGTACGGGCCTCGAGCTCGGACGCCAGGATGTTCTCCGGCACGTCGATCTCGAGCTGACCGATCAGCTCCTCCAGCACCGCGTCGCGGGCGACGCCGGCCTGCTCCAGCCGCGCCATCGAGGTGAGGCGCTCGCGGATGCTGTCCCGGAGCTCACCGATGGTGTCGAACTCCGAGGCCAGCTGGGCGAACTCGTCGTCGACGTCGGGCAGCTCGGAGGCCTGCACCTTGGTCACGGTCACCTCGATGTCGGCCTGCTCGTCCTTGAGGGGGCCGCCGACGAGGGTGGAGGTGAAGGTGGCCGACTCCCCGGCCGACAGGCCGGTGACGGCCTCGTCGAGACCCTCGAGCATCTGGTCGGAGCCGACGGTGTACTCGAGGTCCTCGGCCGTGGCGTCGGGCAGCGTCTCGCCGTCCTTGCGGGCCACCAGGTTGATGGTGAGGACGTCACCGTCGGCCGCCGCGCGCTCGACGACCTCGCGCGAGCCGAAGCGAACGCGCAGCACGTCGACCTGCTCGTCCACCAGGGTGTCGGGGACCTCGAGGGCGTCGACGCTGACCTGCAGGGTCGAGAAGTCCGGCAGCTCGAAGTCCGGCCGCACGTCCACCTCGGCGGTGAACTCGATGAGGTCGCCGTCCTCGAGCTTGGTCACCTCGACGTCGGGCTGAGCCAGTGGCGCCAGGGAGTTCTCCATCACAGCGGCGCCGTAGAAACGCATCCACGAGTCGTTGAACGCCTCCTGGATGATCGTCCCGCGGCCGAAGCGCTGGTCGATGACCGTCGGGGGCACCTTGCCACGTCGGAAGCCCGGAATGTTCACGGTCTTGGCGATCTCGGCGTAGGCCTTGTCCATGCTGGGCTTGAGGTCGGTGAACGGGACCTCCACCGTGATCTTGACCCGCGTGGGGCTCAGCTGCTCGACGGTGCTGGGCACTCTTTCAACTCCTGGGTTCGCAGTTCTGCCGAGGACGCATGGGACGGCGCCTGGCAAGGCATGGGCTCGTGACGAGCAACGATCATCTTAGGGCGGCCCCCGCGACCGGGCCAAAAAGTGCGGTTGGTGGCTCTGGCACCTGCCCCTAGAGTGGGTACTCGTCGCCGGCCCGCCCGGCCGCCGCGGGGCGTAGCGTAGTGGCTAGCGCGTCTGCTTTGGGAGCAGAAGATCGCAGGTTCGAGTCCTGTCGCCCCGACTCGCGCGGTCCGGTTCGCACGCGAGGACGTCCCGCGTGTAGTTTCGTGGCGCATCCTGCGGGTGTAGCTCAATGGTAGAGCCCCAGTCTTCCAAACTGGCTACGCGAGTTCGATTCTCGTCACCCGCTCCAGCCCGGTCACCGCCCCACACCACCGTGACCGGACCTCACCGCCGAGGAGCATCCCGTGAGCCTACGTCCGAGTGCCGGCGCCGACCTGGCCAAGATGCTCGTGGCGGGCGGCATCACCACCGACCGCCTCGCCTACGCCCCCACCGTGGCCGACGTCCGCCTACTGGCGAAGCGGAAGCTGCCGCGGATGGCGTTCGACTTCGTGGACGGCGGTGCGGACTCCGAGATCACCCTGCGGGCGAACGTGGCTGACCTGGAGCGGGTGCGCTTCGTCCCGTCCTCACTGCGCGACGTCTCGACCACCGCACTGGCGACCGCGGTCGTGGGCCAGCAGATGCCGATGCCGCTGGTGCTGGCCCCTTGCGGGTCGATGCGGGTGGTGGGCCGCGACGGCGAGCTGAGCGCGGTCCGCGCCGCCGGCGCCGCTGGACTGACCTACACCATCAGCACGGCGTCGAGCTGGTCGATCGAGGAGATCGCCGAGCAGGCGAGCGGCCCGCTGTGGTTCCAGCTCTACATGTGGCGCAGCCGCGAGGTGGTGGAGACGCTGGTGGACCGGGCCCGGGCCGCCGGCTGCCGAGCCCTGGTCGTCACCGTCGACGTGGCGGTCAACGGCAAGCGGTCCCGCGACCAGCGCAACGGCATGTCCATCCCGCCGCAGGTCACACTGCGCAACGCGCTCGGGGCAGTCCGGCACCCGGGCTGGTTCACCAGCCTGATGACCGGTCCGACGATCGGCTTCCGCAACCTGATGGGCGTCGCCGAGGGCTCGAGCGCGATGTCGCACCAGGAGTACATCAACACCCAGATGGTGAACCTCAAGGCCAGCTGGGAGGACGTCGCCTGGCTGCGCCGGACCTGGGACGGACCGCTGCTGGTCAAGGGCGTCACCTCCCGGCACGACGTCGAGCAGGCCCGCCGGGTCGGCGCCGACGCCGTGTGGGTGAGCAACCACGGGGGCCGCCAGCTGGACAGCCTGCCCAGCACCGTCTCGGTCCTGGCGCCGCTGGTCGAGGCGGCTGAGGGCATGGAGGTGATCGTCGACAGCGGCGTGCGGACCGGGGGGGACGTGGTCAAGATGCTCGGGCTCGGGGCCACCGCGGCGGCGGTCGGCCGGCCCTGGGTCTACGGCCTGGCCGCGGCCGGTGAGCGCGGGGTGACCAAGGTGGTCGACATCCTCACCGCCGAGCTGCGCGAGACCCTGATCCTGCTCGGCGAGACTGACGTCGGCGCGATCGGTCGCCAGCACCTGCGGGTCCCGCCGGAGTTCCTGGGGAATGCCCGGTAAATCGCTTTCTGAGTATTCTCAGAAACGCTTTCTTTTCTCTTAAGAAGCATTGTCCAGCAACGGTCCTAAGGTCAGGAATACCTCGGATCAATGCTGAGAGCTGACGCCGGCGGTTCGCAAAGATGGGTATCGCCCTGCGCCGGGTGCTTGTGCTTCGCCGAGGTCAAGACGTCTTCGTGACACCGCCGTCCGAGCCGTCCGGGAGCCGACCGGCTTCCCTCTCGACGTCCACCTCTCCACCCCCCGGGAGAAACCATGTTCCGTTCCACCACCATCGTGCTGTCCGCTGTTGCCCTGACGCTCGCGCTGCCCCTTCCGGCGCACGCCGCGAGCTCGACGGCGACGGCCACCTTCCGAGGAGGTTCGGGCAACTACCTGACCACTTCCGGAACCGACGCGAACCTGCAGGTGTCCGGCCAGGTCACCCTGCGCCAGGCGGCACCGTCGGCCGCCATCACCGCCAGCGGCAGCCTGACCGGACTGCGGGCCAACACCACCTACGTCACCGTGCCGTACAAGGACGGCGTCTGCCTTCCGGCCGCCGGGGTGAGCGCCTTCCCGTCCGGCAGCTTCACCACCGACGGCACCGGTTCGGTCGTGTTCACGGTTTCGGTCAACCCCACGGCGATCAGCCCGGCCGGCGTGTTCGACGTCGCCCAGACCAAGTCCGTGTCGGTGCGCCAGGTGGTGCTGTCCCCGGTCAACGGCGGCGGCGTGGTCGGCACGCCGACCGTTCCGAACGTGGCCGTTCCGGAGGCCTGTGACCGGCACCCCGTGGTTCGTTGAGGAACGCCTCGTCGATCCGGCGCCTGCGGGTCAGGACCTGGCGTCCAGCTCCGGCCGCGGGCGTGGTCGCCGGGAAACCGCGTCGGTGACGGTGGTCCGGATCCGGTACAGGCTGGTCGAGGCCGCGATGTAGAGGGTCTGCCCGTCCTCACCGCCGAAGCACACGTTGGCGATGACCTCGGGGACGGGCACCCGCTCCAGCAGCTCACCTCGGGGGGAGAACACCTGGACCGCGTCCCCGCTCGAGGACCAGAGATTGCCGTACTGGTCGACCCGGAAGCCGTCAGGGAGGCCGGGCTCGACCACCACCAGGGTGCGCCCGTTCTTGGCGTGGCACCCGTCCACCACGTCGTAGACGTGGATGGCGTGACCGAACGGCTGGGAGACGTGCGGCGGGCCGGGTGGCTCGCGGGAGGTGTCGGAGACGTAGAGCAGGCTCTCGTCGGGTGAGAACGCGAGCCCGTTCGGCTCCTCGAGGTCGGTGACCACCGGATCCAGCCGACCGGTCGCCGGCTCGAACCGGAAGACGTAGCGGTCGCCGTACTCCTCCTCTCCGGCGTGGCCCTCTCCTTCCTTCTTGATGCCGTAGGCGGGGTCGGAGAACCAGATCGCGCCGTCGGAGGCGATCACCACGTCGTTCGGAGAGTTGAGCCGCGAGCCGCGCCAGGAGTCGACGAGCGTGCTCACCACCCCGTCGACCTCCCGCTCCACCGCGCGGTGGCCGTGGGAGCACTGCACCACCGAGCCGTCGGGGTCGCGCGTCCGGCCGTTGGTGAAGCCGGCCGGGTGCCGGTAGACGCTCGACTCTCCCGTCGGCTCGCTGAACTCCATGATCCGGTCGCCGGGGATGTCGCTGTACCGGACGGCCCGCCGCTCGGGGATCCACACCGGACCCTCGGCCCAGGTCGTTCCCGTGGCCACTTTCTCCAGCTGGGCGCCCGACTCGAGCAGCCCGCTCACCGCACCCCGCTCGCTGTCGCGGCCTTGCCGTGCCCGGCGACGGTCTCCCTGATCCGGGACAGCGGGATCAGGGCCAGGGCGACGATGGCGGCCAGCACGATGTAGTGGGTCGTGAAACCGAAGGCGTCGATGATGGCCCCCGCCACCAGCGAGGCGAAGACGCCGGACACGCCCAGGGCGATGCCGATCATGATGCCCATGGCGGTGCCCGCGGCCCTCGGGACGGAGTCGATCAATAGCGCGTAGACCACCGGGAAGGGTGCGTTGCGGAACAGGCCCCAGAACAGCAGGATCAGCCAGGCGCTGGTAGTCCCGGTGATGAAGATCATCCCGAGCAGGGCGAGCGACCAGCCGATGATCAAGAACGTGATCGAGAACTTCCGGCCCACGTGGTCTGACACCGTGCCCCACAGCACCTGGCCGATCCAGCCGGTGAGCCCAGACGCGCCGGCGATCAGCGCCGCCTGGCTCTGACTCATGCCCAGCTGCACGAACTGGGTGGTCAGGAAGGTCACCGCGCCGGCCTCGCCCCACAGGAAGAGGAAGACCAGGACCACCGCCCAGCGGACGTTCGCATGCTTCAACGCCTCCCGGACCGGGGCCATGACGCCGCCGTCCAGCTTGGTGGAGAGCTCCGGCAGCGGCCGGGTCAGGTGGTTGGCGTCGATCCAGTCATAGACCTTGACCTGGTTCTTCTTCGTGCCCACGAACGCCTGCAGGACGACGATGACGATGCCCAGCAGCGGGATCAGCAGGAACGCCTCCCGCCACTTGCCGGCGCTCAGCACCAGGGCGATCAGGGCGCCGGTGGCGAACTGGCCGATCGGGAAGCCGGTGTGGTGCACCCCGAGCGCGAAGCCGCGGTGCTCCTTCGGCCACCACTCGCTGACCAGCGCCACGTTGACCGGCTCTGACCCACCGCGGCTCAGTCCCATGGGGATCCGCCACACCAGCAGCAGGAGGAAGCTGGTGGTGGCACCCCAGGTGAGGACTCCGCCCACGATGGCGAGCAGCATGGCGATGTTCCAGGTCCAGGTCCGGCGGTACCCGGTGCCGACCCGGTCGGCGATGATGCCGAACAGGATCCCGCCGACGACCAGCGCGCCGAAGAAGAACGAGTTGATCAAGCCGCCCTGCTTGGCGTTCAGGCCGAACTCGCTCGAGATCGCCGGGAGCACGGCGGGCAGGATGCCGTTGTCGATCGAGGTCATCAAGATCGCGCCGGTGGTCACGACCAGGGTCAGCCAGGAGATCGGGTGGGCCCGCGGCACCCACGACCTGGTCCCGGGGTTGAGCTCGACCTCCGACCCGGTCGGGACAAGGGGAGCCTGGTCTGCCGTCATGATCATCCTCGCTCGTCGTCGAACCGGAGGTGCGCAGGACGGACCGGACCCGGTGCGTCAGGATGATCTTGCTGAGCGCTTCCCCCGGTTGTCAACGGCCACGGCGGACTGCGGGCTCGTGGCCCAGCGCCCGGCTGAGCAGGTGGGCCTGCTCGAGCAACGCCGCGCCCAGCCCGGGCCGGCGGGCGGGGCTGAAGCGCGGCTCGATACCGGTCAGGCTGAGGGCGCAGGTCGGCGCTCCACCGGCGTCGAAGACCGCGGCGCCCATCCCCCAGCTGCCCTCCACGATCAGGCCGGGGTTGACGGCGTAGCCGAGTCGGCGGGTCTGCGCCACCCGGTGCCGGATCGCGGCCTGCGCGTGCTCGGCTCCCCAGGCTTGCTCCAGCTCCGCCGTCGCCAGGTAGGCGTCGATCTCGGCGTCGCCGGCGAAGGCCAGGATGGCCAGGCCGGCGGACGCCACGCCGAGGGGGAACCGGACGCCCTCGGTGAGCACGAACGAGCGGACGGGAAAGCTGCCCTCCTCGCGCAGCAGGCAGACGGTCTCGGTGCCGCGGCGGACGGAGAGGAACGCGCTCTCCCCCGTGGCCTGCGCGAGCGCGCGGACGCGTGGCCGGGCCAAGTCGACCACCGGGTAGCGATCAGCGGCGAGGGTGCCCAGCACGAGGAGCTCAGGACCGAGCTGCCAGCGCGTCCGCCGGACGTCCGCGTCCAACAGCCCCTCGGCGGCCAGCGAGGACAGCAACCGGTGCGCCGTCGGCCGGGTCAGTCCGCTCTCCTGGGCCACGACGGCCGCCGACACCCCGGCCGGATGGCGGGCCACGACGCGCAGCACGCGGGCCACACGGCCGACCACCTGGGCACCCTGGACCGACTCCGCCACGGCAGCTCCTCCACATGATGGACAGACGCGCACCATCATGTCACGAACCTTGGAACGGCTTGACGGCTGACTACGGGCGACCTACGGTCGATCCACAGTCGGGCATGCCCACTTTGTGGGCACCCCGTGGGGACCCAGGGAGATCACGTGCCGAAGCTCCGGAACAGCGCCGTCGAGGCACTCCGCGACGTCATCCGCGACGGCGCCGTCGTCGCCGTGGGCGGGTTCGGGCTGAGCGGCAACCCGAGCGACCTGATCGAGGCGCTGCGCGACTCGGAAGCCCGGGACCTGACCATCGTCTCGAACAACATGGGCGTCGACGGCCGCGGGCTGGGGATCCTGCTGGAGAACCGACAGGTGGCCAAGGTGCTCGCCTCCTACGTCGGAGAGAACAAGCTGTTCGCCAGCCAGTACCTCGACGGCACGCTGGAGGTCGAGTTCGTCCCGCAGGGAACGCTGGCCGAGCGGCTTCGCGCCGGCGGGGCCGGGATCGCCGGCTTCTACACCCGGACCGGGGTGGGCACCCCGGTCGCCGAGGGCAAGCCGCACGCCGACTTCGACGGCCAGACCTACGTGCTGGAACGTGGAATCCGCGCCGACGTCGCGCTGGTACACGCCTACTGGGCCGACGCGGAGGGCAACCTGCTCTACCGGCACACGGCGCGCAACTTCAACCCCGTGGTGGCGACCTCGGGCCGGGTGACCATCGCCGAGGCCGAGGAGGTCCTGGGTACCGGGTTCCTGGACCCGGACGCCGTCGTCACCCCGGGCGTCTACGTGCAGCGGCTGGTGGCGGCCAGGCCGCGGGCCAAGGAGATCGAGCAGCGCACCGTCCGGCCCCGGCCGGCGGCCTGAGAACGGCGGACCGACGTGGCCTGGACCCGGGACGAGATGGCGGCGATCGCCGCCGCCGAGCTGCGGGACGGTGAGTACGTCAACCTCGGTATCGGCATCCCCACCCTGGTGGCCAACCACCTGCCGCCCGGGGTGCGGGTGACGCTGCAGAGCGAGAACGGCCTGCTGGGCATGGGCCCCTTCCCCTACGAGGGCGAGGAGGACGCCGACCTGATCAACGCCGGCAAGCAGACCGTCACCCTGCTCGAGGGCGGCAGCTACTTCGACTCGGCCACCTCGTTCGCGATGATCCGTGGTGGCCACGTCCAGGTCGCCATCCTCGGTGCGCTGCAGGTCTCCGGCCACGGTGACCTGGCCAACTGGACGATCCCGGGAAAGCTGGTCAAGGGGATGGGCGGCGCGATGGACCTGGTCGCCGGCACTCCCCGGGTGGTGGTGGTGACCGAGCACCTGGCCAAGGACGGGTCGCCCAAGGTCGTCGCCGAGTGCACGCTGCCGCTGACCGGGTCGCGGGTGGTGCAGCGGATCGTCTCCGACCACGCCGTCCTCGACGTGCTTCCCGACGGGCTGGTGCTGCGGGCTCTGGCCCCGGGTACGACCGTCGACGACCTGCGAGCCACCACCGGCGCCCCGTTCAGCGTCGACCTCGACGCCGAGGTCGCCCGTCCGGCCGAGGAGAACGCGTGACCACCGTCATCGTGGGGTACGCCCGCACCCCGTTCGTGAAGTTCAACGGCGTCTTCGCCGCAGTCCCGGCCGTGACGCTCGGCGCGCACGCTCTCCGGGCCGCGCTGGCCCGGGCCGGGGTGGCGCCGGACGACGTCCAGCACGTCTACGGCGGGCAGGTGCTGCAGGGCGGCGCCGGCCAGAACCCGGCGCGGCAGACGGCAGCCGCCGCCGGGATCCCGCTGACGGTGCCGGCCATCACGCTGAACGCGGTCTGCCTCTCGGGGACGGAGGCGGTGGTTGCGGCCACCCGGCTGATCGACGGCGGGGAGGCCGACATCGTGGTCGCCGTAGGTCAGGAGTCGATGAGCCTGGCTCCGCACGCGTGGTCGGGATCGCGCGCCGGCGCCCGGTACGGCACGGTCGAGCTGATCGACACCCTCGAGCACGACGGGCTGACCGACGCCTTCGAGCACCAGTCGATGGGCGCCTCCACCGAGGCCCGCAACTCACTCCTCGGCCTGGACCGGACGGCCCAGGACGCCTGGGCCGCCGCATCGCACCAGCGGCTGGCCGCGTCCGCCGACTTCCTGGCGGGGGAGATCGAGCCGTACCTGGTCCCGGGCCGCCGCGGGACGACCACCGAGGTGGCCGCCGACGACGGGCTCCGCGCCGAGACCACGATGGAGAGCCTCGGGACGCTACGACCGGCCTTCGGCGGCGGCGGCACGATCACGGCAGGCAACTCCTCCCAGATCACCGACGGCGCGGCGGCGCTGGTACTGGTGTCGGCGGAGTTGGCCGAGCGTCGAGGCCTCCCCGCGCTGGCCCGGGTGCTGGGTCACGCCTTCGTCGCCGGGCCCGACGTCACCCTGCACGCGCAGCCGGCGAACGCGATCCGGGCGGCGCTGGCCAAGCTCGACCGGTCCGCCGCCGACCTCGCCGCGGTCGAGATCAACGAGGCGTTCGCCTCGGTCGCCGTCCACTCCACCCTCCTGCTCGGCATCGACGACGGCATCGTCAACGCCCACGGCGGCGCCATCGCGCTCGGCCATCCCATCGGCGCCTCGGGTGCCCGGATCGTCGGTCACCTCGCCCGGCGGCTCGCCGCCGCCGGTCGAGGCTCTGTCGGCGCTGCGGGCATCTGCGGTGGCGGCGGTCAGGGCTCCGCGGTGGTCCTCCAGGCCGTCTGAGCCTCCCTCTTGCCGAGTGGTCAGACGCCGAAGGCTCTCCGGGTCAACGGGGTTCTGACAAGTCGGCGGCGGCGTCGAGGAAGAGCTGCTGTAGCCAGCGGTGGCCGGGGTCGCCGTCGCGGGAGGGGTGCCACCACAGGGCTTCCTGCAGCTCCGGCGGTGAGCTGGGCAGCTCGAGGATCCGCATCCGGTCCGACCCGGCCATCGTGCGGGCCGCACGTTCCTGGAGGACGGCGGCGCGCTGGGTGCCCGCGAGCAGGAAGGGCAGGGCGAGGAAGCTCTCGGTGACCGCGTCGGTGCGCCGGTCGATCCCGACCAGGGCGAAGTGCTTGTCGACCGGCGTGTACTGCGTGGGCGCGTCGTAGGTCTGCACCCAGCGCAGCCGGCTCAGGTCCTCCAGGCTCAGCCGGTCGGTCACGACGGAGTTGGCCCGGTCGACGACGCACACCCAGCGGTCGCGGAAGAGGTCGGCCGAGCGGACCTCGCTGACGAAACCGCGCGGCAGCACCATCACGTCCGCCGCCCGCAGGGTCGCGGCCGACTCGTCGACGGTGATCCGGTCCAAGGGCCGGATCCGCAGGTGGACCTCAGGCGCCCGCTGCTCGAGCAGCCGCAGCAGCGGCCCGCCGATGACGGTGAGCGCGTAGTCGGACATGACGACGGTGAACTCGCGCTGGGAGGAGACGGCGTCGAAGACCGGCCGGGCCGCGAAGGTCTGGCCGACGAAGCGCAGCGCGATCTCGGTCTGGTCGACCAGGGAGGCCGCCAGCGGGGTGAGCAGGTACTGCTGCCCGTTCCGGGTCAGCAGCTCGTCCCCGAAGTGCCGCCGCAGCCGGCCCAGCGAGGCGCTCATGGCCGGCTGGCTCAGCCCGATGCTCTCCCCGGCGCGCGTGACGTTGCGCTCGCGCAGCAGGGCGTTGAGGGCGACGAGCAGGTTGAGGTCGATGCCGGGCAGGTCCATCACTGAGCAACCTAGTCCGACTTGTCAGCACAGGGGGTCGCTCGCGCGACCACGACGCTGACACGTCGCGATCAGTGCGCGGGAGGGACGTGCGGCAGCGGCTGCCCGGCGTTCCAGACTTCGTGCACCCGGACGGTCACGAACCGCCAGCCCTCGGCCGTCCGGCGCAGCGTGCAGTCGTACCAGCCACCCCCGTCGGCGTGGTCGAACGTCCCGCCGCCGAGCATGTGCACGCCCAGCAGGTAGGAGCGCGTGGTGGCGGTGTCCCCGTCGATCGCGATCGCGTGGTTGCTGCTGCCGTGCCATGTCCCGTCGTACTGGCCGAGCCCGCGCGGCGAGCCGGTGGCCGCCAGCTGCTCGTGACCCTGCAACGTGAACGCGCCCTCGACGCCGAAGGAGCCCTCAGGCACGTACAGGGCGGTGTTGGCGTCGAACTCACGCTCGTCCAGGGTCCGGGCGAACTCGATCAACAAGTCGCTGATCGCGGCCCGGTCCACCAGCCACTGGACCTGGGCGGCGAGCTCGGTGGGCGGGGTCGAGGTCACGCCTCAGTCCTGGCTGACGTTGAGGGGGCGACGCTCGGTGCGCAGCACGAGCAGCGTGACCAGCGCCATCACGGCCGAAGCCACGCCGAGGACGGCCAGCGCGGGCTGCAGCCCACCCACCTTCGTGATCAGGACGGCCAGGATCACCGGGCAGATGAACTCACCGATGAACAGCGTCCCCGTCCAGAGCCCGGTGCCACGGCCGCGCTGGGGGAAGGTGAGCTGGTTGACCGCCCAGGTGAGCAGGGTGGGCAGCAGGATGCCGGTGCCGAAGCCGGTGAGCACCGCGCCGACGGTGATCACCGCCACCGAGCCGGTGGCGAAGACCACGAGCAGCCCGACGGCGATGAGGGCGAACTCGGCCGGCACCAGGACGCGCGGCGAGAGGTGGGAGAGCTTGGCGAACGCGACGGCGCCGAGGGCTGTGGCCAGGGACATCACGGCGGCGATCACGCCGATCCTGGCCGTCGAGGTGAAGCCGACTCCGGTGAGGACGTAGGAGAGCTCGACGATCAGGGCGTAGAAGGTGATGCCGCCGAACAGGGTGATCAGGCAGGGCTTGAGCATCTGGCGCCACGGCATCGGCTCGAGCCGACGGGACTCACGGTGGCCCTCGGGGCGGGCAGGCTGCCACAGGTACTTCGCCATCGGGATGGCGATCAGGGCGGCGGCCACGTAGAGCCAGAAGGGCGTCCGCCAGCCGGAGGCCCCGAGCACCCCGCCGACGGTGAGGAAGACCGTCGCGGCCAGCGCGGCCACCAGCGTCTGCAGGCCCAGGTACTTGCCGCGGGTAGCGCCCGACCAGTAGTCCCCGATGAGGGTGGTGGCGCAGGTCATGATCGCGGCCTCGCAGACGCCGACGAGGATGCGACTGCCGAGGATCAGGCCGAGGGAGTGCAGGTAGAGCGGCATCGTGCCGAAGACGGTGTAGGCCACCATCGCGACCAGCAGCAGCCGCTTGCGGTCGATCGCATCGACGACCAGTCCGGCGAAGGGCGCCGTCAGCCCGATCATCAAGGCCGGGGCGGTGAGCACGAGGGGCACCAGCACCGCCACCCCCGGGATGCCGGCGAACTCTGCCGACATCTGCGGCAGGACGGGGGCGATCAGCACCGCTCCCAGCACCGACATGCAGCTGCCCGCCAGCAGCAGGACCAGCTGGGTCATCCCGGGGACGCGACCGTTCGCGGCGGGGATCACCTCGGCGGTGGGCCTGCTGGTCTGCAGGGGTGGGCGGTTCAGAGCCTGGTCAGTCATTCAAACACCTAACCTCGTTGTCGGTGGAGCGCTCGTGCGGTGAAAAGACGAAAACACGGATAGTGAGAAGTAGGAAATGGAATGGCGATATGCGGGCCATCCAGGTGAGGAATACCGGGGTCAGGCTGCTTCACTGATCATGGTGTTGAGGGTATGCATCAATCCGGGGACGTCGGCGCTACGGTCGTGCGCGAGCTGCCAGCGCACCAGCTGCATCGAGGACTCCACGACGGCCCGCACCCGGGGTCGACGGCGCGCCACGAAGGTGTCGAACAGGTCCTGGTCGACCTGGTCGCGGCTGAGCAGCAGCTCGGCCAGCACGGCCGCGTCCTCCAGGGCCATGGCCGCACCGAGCGCCATCGTCGGGGGGCAGGCGTGCGCGGCGTCGCCGATGACCACGCCCCGGCCGCGGTTCCACGGCCCCTCGAGCAGCAGGGACTCGAACCAGGTGTAGTTGATGAGGTCGCCGTCGGTCATGTCCTCGCGGATCTCGTCCCACGGTCCGTGGTAGGCCTCGGCCAGCGCGCGCATCGCCGCGAGCCGCTCGGCCGGACCCTCGGGCGCCGTCGCGCGACTGTCCTCCACCAGGTAGGCGTAGAGCGTGTCCTCCCCGGTCGGGCAGAAGCCGGCGATGTAGCAGGGGCCGTCGTAGACCAGCTCCGTCCGCTGCACCTCGGCCGGCCGCCGGCGGGCGTGCACCCGCCAGATCCCCATCCCCGCCGGCTCGGGAGAGGCGTCGATCCCCAGCTGGGCACGGGTCGCGGACCTGATGCCGTCCGCCGCCACCAGCAGGTCGTAGTGGCCGGTGTCGCCGTCGGAGAAGGTGACCTCGACCTCGTCCTCAGCCTCGACGATGGCAGTGACGGTGGTGCCCAGCCGGACCTTCGCACCGGCGCCGACGGCGGCGTTCGCGAGCACCTCCGCCAGCTTGGGGCGGTACGCGCCCAGCGTCGACGGGAGGTCGGGCCCACCCGTCCGGGTGTCCGGCAGCTCGGCCAGCAGCCGGCCGCTGGCCGAGCGGATGCCGACGGAGTCGAACGCGTAGCCGTGCTGGCTCAGCTCGTCCCAGACGCCGATGTCGCGGAGCACCCGCAGGGCCGCTCCCATCAAGGTGATGCCGGACCCGTACGTGGTGAAGCCCGGCAGCCGCTCGACGATCTCCACCGACACGCCGGCGCGTCCCAGCAGGGCCGCGAGCGCGCAGCCCGCGGTGCCACCGCCCACGATCAGGACGGTTCTCACACTGGTCATCATCGACTCCTGGCTGCTGGTTCGGCGGCGGGCTGGTGGGGCCCGTCAGCGTCCCCGGTCCGGCGCGGGCGTCAGCCGGGCCGAGAACGACATCAGGTCACCACGGATCGGTCGGATAGCGGAAATCCAACGTCGGGATGCTCCGCATTTGCCGCAGTGATATCGCGGGATCCACCGCTCGACGGCGCCTGGATATCCGTCGAACCGATACCTCCCATCGTTATCACGAATTTCAGAAGGGATAGCCAAGGGCCTAGCGTGAACCGCAACTCCAGGAGGAACTTCATGAGTCGCAACGCCGCGCATGCCGGCCCGTACGCCCTCGGCACCTTCGCAGCGGGTGGCCGCTCGTTCGCCGGACTGGTCGTGGGTCAGCGGGTCCACCCGCTCGAGGAGCTGAGCGGGCTCCCGCACCCCTCTGTCCGTGAGCTGCTCGAGCACTGGGAGAGCACCCGGCCCGCGCTGGACGCCCTGGCCGACCGGGTCGCGGACGATGAGCCCGGCCTGGAGCTGCTGGAGCTCGAGCTGCTGAAGACCCTGCCGCCGGTCGAGCCGCGGCAGATTTTCCAGAGCGGCGCCAACTACCGCACCCACGTGATGGACCTGGCCGCGGCCGACCGCAAGCCCGGTGAGACCCGCACGGCCGAGGAGATCCGTGAGGAGGTCGGTCGGCAGCAGGACGCGCGGGCGGCCTCGGGCGAGCCGTACGTCTTCACGGGGCTGGTCTCGGCGATGTGTGGCGCCTACGACGACGTCGTGCTGCCGGAGGGGACGAAGAAGAACGACTTCGAGCTCGAGCTGGCCGCGGTCATCGGTCGGCCGGCTCGACGGGTCAGCGTCGAGGACGCCCTGGACCACGTCGCCGGCTACACCATCGTCAACGACGTGACCACCCGCGAGTGGGTCTGGCGCCGCGACCTCCCCGAGCTCGGCACGGACTGGTTCCGGGGCAAGAACTCCCCGACCTTCCTGCCCACCGGCCCCTTCCTGGTGCCGGCGGACTTCGTCGGCGACCCGATGGACCTGCGGGTGACGCTGAAGCTGAACGGCGACGTGATGCAGGACGAGTCCACCAAGGACATGATCTTCGACGTCGCGCAGCTGGTCTCCTACTGCTCCTCGATCGCCACCCTGCTGCCCGGCGACCTGGTGCTGACCGGCAGCCCCGCTGGCAACGGCATGCACTGGGGGCGGCTGCTGCGCGCGGGAGACGTGATGGAGTCCGAGATCACCGGCCTCGGGGTGCAGCGCAACGGGTGCCGCGACGAATGAGCGACCAGGTACCGGACGGGGTCGAGACCGTCGACCTGCACGCCCACGCCCTGGCGCCGGCCGTGATGGGCCTGGTGTCGGACCAGCCGGGCCACCTGGCCCAGCAGGACCAGGACCGACGGTTCTTCGGCGCGGCATCGTCCGCGGTCAACGGGGCCCAGCTGGGCCGGATCGGCCCGTTGCTGACCGACCCGGCCCGCCGGCTCGCGGCCATGGACGCCGCCGGGGTCGACCGCCAGCTGGTCAGCCCGATGCCGCTCTACCACTCGTGGGCGGACGAGCCGTTGGCGGAACGGATCACCCGCCTGACCAACGCCGGTGTTGCTGAGCTGGTCGCCACGAACCCCGGACGGCTGACCGGCCTCGGCACCGTTCCGCTGCAGCATCCCGAGCTGGCCGCGGCCGAGCTCGACCACGCCGTCAGCGAGCTGGGCCTGGCCGGGGTACAGATCGGCACCGCGTACGGCGACCGTGAGCTGGCCGACGACGCGTACGCGGGCTTCTGGGCGCGGGCCGAGGAGCTGGGCTGCGTCGTCTTCGTGCACCCGTGGGGCTGTTCGCTGGGCGAGCGGCTGGACCGGCACTACCTGGCCAACACGGTGGGCAATCCGACCGAGACCACCGTCGCGCTGTCGCACCTGATCTTTTCGGGACTGTTGGACCGGCACCCCGGGCTGCGCCTGCTGGCCGCGCACGGCGGTGGCTACCTGCCCACCTACATCGGCCGGTCCGACCACGCCTGGGCCGCCCGGCCGGACGCGCACGCGTGCGCCGAGCCGCCGAGCGCGTACCTGCGCCGGATCTGGTTCGACTCCCTCGTCTACACCCCGCAGGCGCTGCGGCAGCTGGTCGAGGCCGTCGGCGCCGCGCAGGTCGTGCTGGGCAGTGACTACCCCTTCGACATGGGCGTCGAGGATCCGGTCGACCGGCTGCTGGCCGCCGGGCTCGACGCCGCCGACGAGGTTGCGGTCCGGGGCGGCAACGCGGCTCGACTGCTGCAGCGTTCGACGGTGGGGGCCCGGTGAGCGGAACCCCTTCGGGGCCTTCGACAGGCTCAGGGCGCGCTGAGGACGCGATCGTCGAGGCGGCCGAGAAGTACCGCAACTGGGGCCGCTGGGGCGAGGACGACGTCCTCGGCACGGTCAACTTCATCGACGAGGCGAAGCGCCGGGAGGCGGCCGCGCTGGTCACCCGCGGCGTCTCGATCTCGCTGTCGCAGTCCTTCGACATGGACGGCCCGCAGAACGGCTGGCGGCGCCGGACCAATCCCGTGCACACGATGCTCGACTCGGGCACCGACGCGGCCTTCGGCGTCCAGGGCTTCCCGCACGGCTTCGGCGGCGCCGACGACGTGATCGCTATGCCGCTGCAGTGCAGCACCCAGTGGGACGGGCTGGGCCACATCTTCGACCGCACGATGGCGTGGAACGGACGGCCCTGCCAGGAGGTCGTGACCGGCGAGGGCGACCGCGTCACCGGGATGGAGAACATGGCCGCACCCGTGGTCTCCCGGGGCGTACTGCTCGACGTCGGCCGGGCCCTGGGTGACGGGCTGGGGACCGACGGGGAGCTGCCCGACGGTTTCGCCATCACCGAGGAGCATCTCGAGGCGACCATCGCGGCCCAGGGGGCGAGCGCGGCCGTCGGCAGCGGCGACATCGTGCTGGTGCGGACGGGTCGGCTGGCCCGCGCCAAGCGCGACGGCTGGGGTGCCTACGCCGGCGGCCCTGCCCCGGGCCTGTCCTTCTGGACGGCGGGCTGGCTGCACCGGACCGAGGTGGCCGCCGTGGCCACCGACACCTGGGGTTTCGAGGTGCGTCCGAACGAGTTCCCCGACGCCTTCCAGCCGCTGCACCAGGTGGTCATCCCGAACATGGGCCTGCTGATCGGGGAGCTCTGGGACCTCGACGAGCTGGCCGAGGACTGCGCCACCGACGGCCGCTGGGATTTCCTGCTCACCGCCGCCCCGCTCAAGGTCACGGGCGCCGTCGGCGCCCCCCTGAACCCCATCGCGCTCAAGTAGACGGGCCGGCCGAGGTGGCCGAGCCGGCTCCCTGAATTATCACCACCAGTTGGAGCCGCCGGCCCGCCCTGAGCGCAGCCAGGCGGCGATGGCGCGAACTGGTCATGGAAAATCAGGTGGGGACTGCGGGTACTAGCGTCGAGGGATGACGGTTCTCCGCTCGCTCGGCCTGTTCGTCCTCGCCGCCGTCGCCGAGATCGGCGGCGCGTGGCTGGTCTGGCAGGGGGTGAGACTGCACCGCGGCTGGGGCTTCGTGGCCGCCGGGGCCGTGGCGCTCGCGCTCTACGGCCTCGTCGCCACCCTGCAGCCGGACAACCATTTCGGCCGCATCCTCGCCGCGTACGGCGGGATCTTCGTGGCCGGCTCGCTGCTCTGGGCGATGGTGGCCGACGGCTTCCGCCCCGACCGCTGGGACCTCGCCGGCGCGGCGCTCTGCCTGGCCGGTGTCGCCCTCATCATGTACGCCCCGCGGGGCCAGGCCGGCTGAACCGGGTCGACCGCCGTCTCGTACGGTGCTGAGATGACGACGCCAGGCTCGGCCACCTTCCCCGACGGCTTCCTCTGGGGAGCCGCGACGGCCTCGCACCAGGTGGAGGGCGGCAACGTCGCCAACCACTACTGGGAGTGGGAGCACGCGTCCGACACGCCGTTCGCGGAGCCGAGCGGGGACGCCGTCGACCACTACCACCGCTGGCGCGAGGATCTCGACCTGCTGGCCGGCGCCGGGCTGACGGCGTACCGGTTCAGCCTGGAGTGGAGCCGGATCGAGCCCGAGGAGGGCGAGTTCTCCCGCGCCGCGCTCGACCACTACCGGCGGATGCTGGACGGCTGTCGCGACCGCGGGCTGGCGCCGTTGCTCACCCTCAACCACTTCACCACGCCGCGCTGGTTCCACGCCGACGGCGGCTGGCTCAGCGAGCGCGCCGGCGACCGGTTCGCCCGCTTCGTCGAGCTGGCCCTGCCGGTGGCGCAGCAGGCGGCGTACGTGGTCACGTTGAACGAGCCGAACCTGGCCGCCTGCCTGCCCGTGCTGGCCCAGATGGCGGCCCGGGGCGAGCCCGTCGCCGGCCTGCCCCGCCCCGACCAGCCGCTGAGCGAGGCCCTGATCGCCGCCCACCGGCGGGCGATGGAGGTGTTGGACGGCGCCGGCTCACCGCCCGCCGGCCTGGCCCTGGTGGGCCAGGAGTGGATCGCCGAGCCCGGGCCGGACGGTGAGAGCGCCGACGAGGCCATGGTCTCGCACCGGGCCGCGATGGAGGACCAGTTCCTGTCCGCCACCAGCGGCGACGGCTTCGTCGGCATGCAGGTCTACAGCTGCGCCCGGATCGGGCCGGACGGCCCGGTCGCGAGCCCGGACGCCCCGATGACCCAGGCCCACGTCGAGTACCGCCCGCAGGCCCTCGGCGCCTCGGCGCGGCGGGTGTCGGAGGTGGTCCCCGACCTGCCGATCGTGATCACCGAGAACGGCCTGGCCACCGACGACGACGCCGAGCGTCGCGTCTTCACCGAGGAGGCGCTGCGTGGGCTGCACGCCGCGGTCGCCGAGGGAGCCGACGTCCGTGGCTACATCCACTGGAGCCTGCTGGACAACTTCGAGTGGTTCGCCGGCTACGGCCCGAAGTTCGGGCTGATCGCCGTCGACCGGTCGACCTTCGTCCGCACCACCAAGCCCAGCCTGGCCTGGCTCGGCGAGGTGGCGCGCCGGAACGGGCTCAGCTGACCCGGCTGGTGAAGGTGTGCCGGCCGGGGCCGGCTTCGGAGATGGAGCCGTCGGGCAGCACGACCTCCGCGCTGCTGCCGGCCGGCACGGTCAGCGAGAGCTCGAAGACGGCACCGTCCAGCCGCCACCGGACCTCGATCCGCCCGTACGGCGAGTCGTGCGCGGCCTCGACCCACGTCAGCCCGCCACCGGGCCGGGGCCGGACCCGGAATCTCCGGTAGGCCGGCTCGCCGTCCAGCAGCTCGATCCCCGCCGCGTAGCGGTGCAGGAACGAGATCACCGCGCCACGGGAGTAGTGGTTGAGCGACTCCGAGGGGACGCCGTCGGCCGAGACGCCGTCCCAGCGCTCCCAGAGCGTGGTCGCGCCGCGGTCCAGCATGGTCAGCCACGACGGCTCGGAGTCGGAGCGCAGCAACGCGTAAGCCACATCCAGGTGGCCCGAGTCGGCCAGCACCGGCAGCAGGTACGGCGTGGACAGGAACCCCGTGCCGACATGGGTGCCGGCGGCCCGGACCAGCGCGACCAGCCGCGCCGCCACCGCCGGCCGGACCGCGTCGGGCACCAGGTCGAACGCGAGCGCCCGGACGTGGTTCGCCTGCGTGTCCGGGGTCAGCCGGCCTTCGGCGTCCACGTACTCCGCGCACCACGCGTCCCGGACCCGGGCGGCGAGGTCGTCGTAGCGCGGGGCCTCGTCCGTCCGGCCGAGCACCGCGGCGATCCGGGCCAGCAGGCCCGCGGAGCGGGCGAACCAGGCCGTCGCGACGTCCCCCTGGTCCGCGGCCACGAAGGCGCCGAAGTCCGACAGGTCCTCCCCCGGCACCAGCCACTCGCCCCAGGAGAAGCCGGTGTCGCGCAGGTACCGCTCGTGGGGCGCGGCCTCGGGCCGGGCGGCGACCCGGCCGGGATGCCGCCCCTCGCGGGCCACCCGCTCGACCCGCGCCAGCCAACGGACCATCGCCGGCCACAGCTCGGCGAGGATCTCGGTGTCGCCGTAGGCCCGGTACAGCTCCCAGGGCACGACGGCGACGGCGTCCTCCCAGCCCGCGGAGCCGTTGAGGAAGGCGATCGGGCTGTCCCGGCCCTCGCTGGGCGCCGTCGGGCTGATGTTGGCGATCGTCCCGTCCGGCCACTGGTCCGCGGCGACGTCGCGCAGCCACTTGGTCGAGAAGCCGGCCACGTCGTAGAGGAACGCGGCCGTGGGCACGAACAGCTGCCAGTCCCCCGTCCAGCCGGCGCGCTCGCGGTGCGGGCAGTCGGTGGGCAGGTCGCAGGCGTTGCCGCGGAAGCTCCAGACCGCCGCCTCGTGCAGCGCGTTGAGCCGCTGGTCGCTGCAGGCGAACCAGCCGGTCCGCCGCAGGTCGGTGTGGACGACCACGCCCGTCACGTCGGTCGGCGTCAGGTCGTCGGGGTGGCCCTCGACCCGGACGTAACGGAAGCCGTGGGTCGTCCGGCGCGGCTCGAAGACGTCGCCGGGGACGCCCGCGGACGTCACCTCGTCGACCTGGCCGGCGGGTAGCGGCTCGGGCAGGAACGGGACGGCCGGCCGCAGGTGGCCGGTGGTGACGTCGCCGTCGGCGTCGAGCCACTCCCCGTGCACGAGCCGGACGGTCGTGCCCGCCGGGCCGAGCCGCGACAGCCGGACCCAGCCGTTGATGTTCTGGCCGAGGTCGACGACCTGTCGGTGCGCGTCCAGCCGGGTGATCGAGACCGGGGTCAGCTCCTCGATCCGGCGGACCGGTGGGGCGGGTGAGACCACCAGCCGGAACAGGTCGCCGGTGCGGGGCTCGACGAGGGGCCAGCCCGAGGCGTCGAAGCCGGGTTCGGACCAGCCGCGGGGCAACAGGCGCAGGTCCCACCGCTCGCCGGCGATCAGGTCCGCCGCGACCACGTGGCCGGGGCTGGTACGCCAGTCCGGACCGGTGCCGACCACCGTCTCGGTGCCGTCGGCGTGGGTCAGCACCAGCCGGGCGAGCAGCCCCGTCCGGGTGCCCCACTGGTCCGCGGCCCGGGTGATGCCGATCTGGCCGCGGTACCAGCCGTCGGCCAGGATCGCCCCGAGCACGTTCCGGCCCGGCCGCAGCAGCTCCGTGACGTCGTAGGTCTGCACCTGCAACCGAGTGTCGTAGGAGGTGAAGCCGGGCGTCAGCTCGTCGTCGCCGACCCGGACGCCGTTGAGGAACGCCTCGTAGATCCCGCACGCGGTGACGCGCAGCCGGGCCGAGGCGACCGGGGTGGCCACCGCGAACTCGCCCCGGAGCAGGGGCGCCGGCCGCTCGCCCGGCGCCGCGACCCGTCCCTCGGCCGGACCGATCCAGCTCACGCGCCCAGCTGTCGGCGCAGGAACGCAGACGTCCGGGCCAGCGCGTCGGTCGCTGCGGCGGGCGAGCCCAGCCACATGTGGTCGGCGTCGTCGTAGCACACGAAGTCGACGGCGACGTGCGCCGCGCGCAGGGCCGCGGCGAAGCGTTCGCTCTGCTCCCACGGGACGGCCCGGTCGGCACGGCCGTGCAACAGCAGGAAGGGAGGGGCTCCCGGGGCCACGTACGCCACCGGGCTGGCCGCGGCAGCCAGCTCGGGCACGGCCGCCAGTGGCGCGCCGAGCAGCTGGGCCTCGCGGGAGTCCGGGGCGCCCGGGTCAGCACCGGTGTCACCGGGCAGGGCGGCCAGGTCGCTCGGCGGGTACCAGGCAGCGACGGCCGTCACCGTTCCGGACAGCCCGAGCAGGGCGGCCAGGTGACCACCGGCCGACTCGCCCCACGCGGCGATCCGTGCGGGGTCGACGCCCAGGTCGTCGGCCCGGAGCCGCAGCCAGCCCACCGCGTCCTTCGCGTCGTCCAGCTGTGCCGGCCAGGTCGCCTCCCCGGTCAGCCGGTAGTCGACGCTGGCCACGGCGATCCCGGCGGCCGCGACGACCTCGAAGGGGGTCGGCGCGGTGCCCTCAGCAGTGGGCCCGGGGTACGCGGGCCCGACCGACCGCCGGCTGCCGAGCCGCCAGCCGCCGCCGTGCAGGAACACGACCACGGGGGCCGGGACCGGCCCCGCCGGCGGCAGGTAGAGGTCCAGCTCGAGCGGCCGGACACCCGGCAGCGTGGCGTAGGGGACCCCGGCGAGCACCTGCCCGCCGCCGGGCAGCGGACGGCCCGGCGGCAACGGCGCGAGGTGCGGGGGCAGCGGTAGTCCGGTCGGAGGACCAGCGGACGGCATCAGGGCTCCGGCCACTCGAGGCCGCGCAGGAACTCCATGTGGTGGGCCTCGGCGGCCGCGGCCATCTGCGGGAAGTCGGGCACGTACGGGGGCGAGTCGGGGTCGATGGTGTCGGCCGGGGTCCCCATCTGCTGGAAGAAGCGCTCGAAGCCACCGGTGGCCGTGCCCAGCATCCGCGCGGCCTGCTCGACCCGGTACGCGTGCGGCGCCCCGGCCGGGACGAAGCCGAAGTCGCCCTCGCTGAGCAGCCGGGACACCTTGGCGCCATCGGGCTGCTGGACGAAGACCCGCACCCGGCCCTCGAGCACGAAGAACGTCTCGTGGGTGTCGGCGTGGGAGTGCGGCGGGATGATGTCGCCGGCCGGGCAGGTGGCGGTGAACATCCCGAACTGGCCCTCGGTCTCGTCCCCGCTGAGCAGCACCGAGAAGGTGTCGGTGAACAACTTGGCGTGCTCCCCCTCACCGCGGCGCAGAAAGTAGGCCTCCGGGCGGCCGGGAAGCAGCCCCGTCCAGGCGGGTCGGCCGGGATCGGTCAGGTACTCAAAGCTCATGTCAGCGCACCTGACGGATCGGCACGATCAGCAGCGCACCGAGGACGCCCGCCCCGGCACCGGCCAGGAAGAGCGCCGAGAAGTTCTGCGGCGACGCCGCGGAGGCGCCGATGGCCAGCAGGGCCGGAGCGACCGCGGGCACGATGGAGGAGGGCAGGTTGTTGGCCAGGTTCATGATACCGAGGTCCTTGGCGGCGGTGGCGGGGTCGGGCAGCACCTGGGTGACCAGCGCGAGGTCGACCGCGAAGTAGATGCCCTGGCCCAGCCCGATCACCGCGATGGCCACCAGGAACGCCCCGTAGCTGTGGACGGTGGCCACGATGACCAGGCCGATCGCGAAGATGACCGCTGAGGCGATCACGAACGGCTTCCGCCGGCCGATCCGGTCCGAGAGCCGGGCCGCCGCGGGGGCGAAGACCAGCGAGACGCCGGTGAGCACGAGCGTGGCGAGGAAGATCCTGCCCGCCACGTCAGCCGGGGCCACGTGCTGGACGATGATCAGGTAGAAGGCCTGGTAGGCGTTGACCGCCGCGACGCCGAAGTAGATCAGCAGCCGGCTCCACCACGCCCAGGCGTAGTTCGGGTTGGTCAGCGGGTTCACCCAGAAGGTCGTGAAGAAGTCGGTCAGGGAGAAGCGGGGACGGTCGGCCGGGTCCAGCCGTCGGTCCCGGAGGACGAGGGCGAGACCGAGGATGCCCACCACGGCCACCGCTGCGGGCAGCAGGATCATGGCCGACAGGTTCGGCGACACGGCCTGGGCGATGAACAGCCCGACCAGGGCGCCCAGCGGAGCGCCGAGCCCGACCAGCGCGGACGCCGGCCCGCGGCGGTTCGGGGCCCACCGGTCCGGGATGACCGAGGTGGCCGCGACGACCGTCGCCGTGCCGCCCAGGGTCGTGATGATGTGGGCGATGGTCAGCGTCACGGTCGTGCCCGCGAGGAGCGTCAGCACGGCCCCCACCGCGATCAGCGCGGCGCCCAGCAGCAGGAACGGGCGGCGGCGGCCGAGTCGGGAGGCCGTCCGGTCGCTGAGCCGGCCCAGGGCCGGGTAGCCGACCAGGGCGAACAGGCTGGCCACTCCCACGACGATCGACAGCACCGTGGTGGCCCGCGCGGCGTCGACCGCCGAGGCCTTGAGCGACAGGGTGAGGACCGCCGGGACCAGGGTGGCCATGTACGCCGAGAGCGTGGCGAAGGCGAGCAGGGCCAGGAACCCGGGGCCGGGGTTGGCCCAACCGCCGGGTGGGGCGCCCGCCGCTGCCCCGAGCTGGGCTTGCTCGGCCTCGGCCTGGGACTGCTCGGCCGCCGTGGCGCTCTGCAGGGGTGACGTGGACATCGCAGCTCCTTTGCTCATCCCGATGACCCTTCGCCACCGGCCGATCCGACTGGGCTGGAACGTATCAGGACAACCAACCGCTTGTAAAGTAAAAGCCTTACACCTGTTAGATAAACCTAGACCGGCTGGTAATCTGCTGTGCGTCACCTGTCGCTCGAGGCCCGTCGCCTCGGACCTCGGGCCGAACGCCGTCGAGGAGGAGCTGCTGTGCCGCTGACCGAGGACGTGCGCGTCCGCCGCAAGCCGAGCGTCCGCGCCGAGGCCACCGAGGAGCGGCGTCAGCAGATCCTCCGGGCCGCGGTCGAGGCCTTCGCCGAGTCGGGCTACAACGGGACGTCCCTGCGCGACATCGCCGGCCGCGCCGGCCTGTCCCACACCGGGCTGCTGCACCACTTCCCGGACAAGCCCGGCCTGCTCGAGGCGGTGCTGGACGCCCGCGTCGAGAGCGCCTCCGTGGCGTTCCCGCTGGGCAGCGAGCACCCCGAGACGTTCCTGCGGGCCCTGGTCCAGGTGGCCGAGTACGACCTGACCCATACGGTCGAGGTGCGGATGTTCGCCATCATCTCGGCCGAGGCGCTGACCCCGGGGCACCCCGCGCACGGCTACCTGATCCGCTGGCACGAGCGTGTCCGCTCGAGGCTGAGCCTCGCCTTCACCGAGCTGGAGGCCCGCGGCCGCTACCGCGGCCGGCCGCTCACCCCCGAGCAGGCCGCCCTGCACGTCTCGGCCCTGCGGGACGGCGTCACGCTGCAGTGGCTGCTCGCCCCGTCCCAGGTCGACCTGGTCGAGGCGGTCCGCTCCCAGCTCCAGCTGTGCGTCGACGTCGACCTGTGAGGGGGCCCGGTGCTGACGGTCTCCAGCCGAGAGGCCACCCTCAGCCCGGCAGCTGCCGGCCGATCCCCTGGGCCGCGACCTGCAAGGCCGCGACCAACCGGGGCCGGTCCCGCTTGAGACTGGGCACGACGATCCCCAGCGCGGCGACGACCTCACCATCGCGGGGTCGGACCGGCACAGCCACCGAGCAGGCGCCGAGACTCATCTCCTCCGAGGTCGAGGCGTAGCCGTCACGGCGGACCCGTCCGAGCTGCTCGTTCAGCCGGCCCGGCTGCACCACGGTGTAGGGGGTGATCCGGCTCAGCTGGGCGAACGCCGACCGTCGCACCTCCTCCGGCGCCTCGGCCAGCAGGACCTTGCCCACCGCCGTGGCGTGCAGGGGCAGCCGGGAACCGACCCGGCTCACCACGGGCACCGACGCGTGCCCGGCCAGGCGGTCGAGGTAGAGCACCTCGAGCCCGTCCCGGACGGCCAGGTGCACGGTGGCGCGGGTGGCGGCGTAGATGTCGTGCAGGAAGGGCGAGGCGACCTCGCGCAGACCGGACTGCACCGGAGCCAGCAGCCCGAGGTCCCACAGCCGGCGGCCCACGGTGTACTCCCCCGCCGGCGTCCGGACCAGGGCCCCCCAGGTCACCAGCTCAGCCACCAGCCGGTGCGCGGTCGCCAGCGGCAGGTCGGCGCGGCGGGCCAGCGCGCTCAGCGTCAGCGTCCGGTGGCCGTCGTCGAACGCGGCGAGCAGGGCGAGCAGCCGCGAGGCCACGCTGCTGCCCGGCTGCTCCGTACCGCCCGCCACCCGAACCCCTGTTCCTGCTCGTCCGCACCCTTCCGTTCAGTGGAAGACCCTACTCGTCCGGGTCGCGACCTCCGGCTTACGGTGGACTGGTGACGACGACGACACCCGCTGCGGCTGCAGCCGAGGCCGGGACGACGGGCGCGTCCCCGCTGGCCGCGACCTTCGCCTCCGGTCCACCGGCGGACCCCGACGGCGCGGCAGTGAGCCAGGCCCAGATCAGCGACGAGATCGGCACCCTCGAGCGCGACTACCGCGCCGCCGGCCAGGTGGAGACCCAGCCCCGCTACGACTACCCGCCCTACCGCAGCAGCCTGCTGCGGCACCCGACCAAGGCCCTGCACCAGGTCGACCCCGAAACTGTCGAGCTGGTGGCACCCTGCTTCGGCCAACGTGACGTCGGCGTCCTCGAGGCAGACCTGACCATCCAGCACCGCGGCGAGCCGATCGGCGAACGGCTCGTGGTCACGGGCCGGATCCTGGACGGCGAGGGTCGACCCGTCCGCCGCCAGCTGGTGGAGATCTGGCAGGCCAACGCCGGCGGCCGCTACGCCCACCAGCGCGACCAGCACCCCGCGCCGCTGGACCCGAACTTCACCGGGGCCGGCCGCTGCCTGACCGATGACGACGGCTGGTACCGCTTCACGACGATCAAGCCCGGCCCGTACCCGTGGAAGAACCACCACAACGCCTGGCGGCCGGCGCACATCCACTTCTCGCTCTTCGGCACCGACTTCACGGCTCGGATGGTCACCCAGATGTACTTCCCGGGGGACCCGCTGTTCGCGCTCGACCCGATCTACTCCAGCATTGTCGACCAGTCCGCCCGGGACCGGCTGGTCGCGCGCTACGACCACGACGTCACGACGCACGAGTGGGCCACCGGCTACCGCTGGGACATCGTGCTGACCGGCGGCCGCCGTACGTGGACCGACGACCAGGCGGGAGGGGAGTCGTGAGCGCCCCGACGCCGGGACAGACCGTCGGGCCCTTTTTCGGCTACGCGCTCCCCTATACCGGCGGCGGTGATCTCGTGCCCCCCGGCCGCGCGGACGCGGTCCGGCTTCACGGTCGAGTGCTCGACGGGCACGGCCAGCCCGTGCCGGACGCCCTGGTCGAGGTGTGGCAGGCAGATCCCGAGGGCCGGGTCGTCCAGCAGGAGGGCTCGCTCCGTCGCGACGGCTGGACCTTCACCGGCTGGGGCCGCGCGGCCACCGACCCCGCCGGGCGCTACACCTTCTCCACCCTGACCCCCGGCGCGGCTCCCGGCAGGGTGGCGTTCTTCGCGATCGTCGTGCTAGCTCGAGGGCTCACCAACCGGCTGTTCACCCGGGCCTACCTGCCCACCGAAGAGGGGACGCTGGCCGCGGACCCCCTGCTCGGCTCGCTGAGCCCGCAGGAGCGGGCCACGCTCGTCTGCGGCACCGACGACCACGGCTACGTCTTCGACATCCGGCTGCAGGGCGACCGCGAGACGGTCTTCCTGCGCTACCCGGGGCAGTGAGCCGTGGCTGACCTGTACTGGCCCGGCGACGAGCGGGCGGGGGTGCTGATGAGCGACCTCGCCCTCCTCGAGGCGATGAGCACGGTTGAGGAGGCGTGGCTCGAGGCGCTGGTGGACGCCGGCCTGGCCCCGGCCGAGGCGCGCGTCACCGTCCGCGGCCTGGTCGGGGAGTCCGACAGCGAGTTCATCGCCCGCGGGGCCGAGGCCGGCGGCAACCCGGTGATCGGCCTGGTCGCCCTGCTGCGGACGCGTCTGCCCGAGGAGGCGAGCCGCTGGCTGCACCGCGGTCTGACCAGCCAGGACGTGCTGGACACCGCCCTGGTGCTCACGCTCCGGGACGTGCTGGACGAGGTCGAGCGCCAGCTCCGCCGCCAGGCCGCCGTCCTCGTCGCCCTCGCCGAGGCTCATGGCGAGACCGTCATGATCGGCCGGACGCTGACCCAGCACGCCGTCCCCCTGACCTTCGGCCTCAAGGCGGCCACCTGGCTGGGCGGCGTGCTCGACGCCGGCGCCGCGGTCACCACCGCTCACGCGGCTCTCGCCGTGCAGGCGGGGGGTGCGGCCGGCACCCTGGCCGCGGCCGCGGAGCTGGCCCGGTTGAGCGGCCACCCCGATCCGGCCGCCGTGGCCGTCGGCCTGGTCGCCGGCACGGCGGGACGGCTGGTCCTCCAGCCCCGGCTGCCCTGGCACACCAACCGCGGCATCGTGACCGCGGTGGGCGACGCCCTGGTGACCGCCACCGACGCCTGGGGTCACCTCGCGGCCGACGTCACCACCCTCTCCCGTCCCGAGGTCGGCGAGCTGGCCGAGGGGCCGTCCTCCTCAGGAGCCGCGCGGGGCGGCTCGTCGACGATGCCCGGCAAGGCCAACCCGGTGCTGTCGGTCCTAGTCCGCCGGGCCGCGCTGGCCGCCCCGGGCCTGGCCGCGACCCTGCACCTGGCCGCGGCGACCACCGTGGACGAGCGTCCGGACGGCGCCTGGCACGTCGAGTGGGCGACCCTGCGCGACCTCGGGCGCCGTACGGTCGTGGCCGCCAGCCAGACCACCGAGCTGCTCGGCGACCTGCACGTGCACGCGGGCCGGATGCGGGCCACGCTCGAGGCTGCCGGCCCCTCCACCGAGCAGCAGAGCATGGCCGCGCTGGTGGGCGGGGTGCCGAGCGGACCGTACCTGGGCGCGGCCGCCGTGATGGTGGACGCCGTCCTGGCCCGCGCCCGCACCTTCCTGGAGGCCGACGCATGACCGTTCCCCGCATCACCGGCGTCCAGCTGAGCGAGGTCACGGCCGGTCCGCTGCTGCTGCTCGGGCCGTCCCTGGGCACGTCGGTCGACGCCCTCTGGTCCGCCTGTGCAGCCCGGCTGGCGCCGCACTTCCAGGTCGTCGGCTGGGACCTGCCCGGGCACGGCCGCAACCGGACCGTCGGATCGTCCTTCACCATGGCCGAGCTGGCCGCCGGGGTGCTCGCCCTGGCCGAGACCGCGCTGGTCGAGCGCGGCGAGCCGGGCGGGTCGTTCCTCTACGCCGGGGACTCCGTGGGCGGGGCGGTCGGGCTGCAGCTGCTGCTGGACGCCCCGGGCCGGGTGGCGGCGGCGGCGCTGCTGTGCACCGGAGCCCGGATCGGTGACCCGCAGACGTGGGCGGACCGGGCCGCCACCGTCCGGGCGTCCGGTACCCCGGCCGTGCTGGCCGGCTCAGCCACCCGCTGGTTCGCACCCGGGTTCCTCGAGCGCGAGCCGAGCGTCGGTTCGGCCCTGCTGACCAGCCTGAGCGACGCCGACGACGAGGGCTACGCGCAGGTCTGCGAGGCGCTGGCCGGCTTCGACGTCCGGGGCCGGCTGGGTCGGATCACCGCCCCGGTGCTCACCGTGGCCGGCGCCTTCGACCAGGTGACCCCGCCGGCCAGCCTGCAGGAGATCGCCGACGGTGTCCCGGGAGCCACGTCCGTGGTGCTGGAGGGGGTCGCCCACCTCGCCCCGGCCGAGGCGCCCGCCGCGCTGGCCGCGCTGCTGCTGAGGCACCTGCTTCCCGATCCGTACGCCGCCGGGCTGGCCGTCCGGCGGCAGGTCCTGGGTGAGGCCCACGTCGACCGGGCGGTCGCGGCGACCACCGCCTTCACCGCCGACTTCCAGGAGCTGATCACCCGCTACGCCTGGGGCACGATCTGGACCCGACCCGGTCTGGACCGGCGTAGCCGCTCCTTGATCACCCTCACCGCCCTGGTCGCCCGCGGTCACCACGAGGAGCTGGCGATGCACGTCCGGGCGGCCCGCACCAACGGGCTGACCGAGGACGAGATCAAGGAGCTGCTGCTGCAGACGGCCATCTACTGCGGCGTCCCGGACGCCAACACGGCGTTCCGGATCGCCCAGCGCGTCCTCACCGAGATCGCTGCTGAGTCTGGAACACGAGAGGAGAACCCATGACGTCGGCCTACCTCTACGCCGCCACCCGGACGCCGTTCGGGAAGTTCGGTGGCGCGTACGCCGAGGTGCGGCCCGACGACCTCGCGGCCACCGCCCTGACCGGGGTGCTGGCCCAGGCCCCCGACCTCGACCCGGGCGCCATCGGCGACGTCTACTGGGGCCTGGCGAACGGGGCCGGCGAGGACAACCGCAACGTCGGCCGGATGGCCGTGCTGCTGGCCGGACTTCCCACCTCCGTGCCCGCCACGACCGTCAACCGGCTCTGCGGCTCGAGCCTCGACGCGGCCATGATGGGCTCGCGGACCATCGAGAGCGGGGATGCCGAAGTGGTCGTGGTCGGCGGGGTCGAGTCGATGACCCGGGCCCCGTGGGTGCTGCCCAAGCCGTCCCGCGCGTTTCCGGCCGGCGACGTCACCGCCCCCTCCACCACGCTCGGCTGGCGGCTGGTCAACCCGCGGATGCCGGCGGAGTGGACGGTCTCCCTGGGTGAGTGCAACGAGCAGCTCCAGGAGCGCTACTCGATCTCGCGCGAGCGTCAGGACGCCTTCGCGGCCCGTTCGCACCAGCTGGCCGACCAGGCCTGGAACGAGGGCTTCTACACCGACCTCACCGTGACCGTCCCCGGCACCGAGCTGGCCCGCGACGAGGGCATCCGGCCCGGCAGCACGGCCGAGAAGCTCAGCCGGCTCAAGCCCGCCTTCCGGCCTGAGGGCACCATCACCGCAGGCAACGCCTCCCCCCTGACCGACGGCGCGTCGGCACTGCTGCTGGGCTCCGGCGCGGCGGCGGCGACCATCGGCGGCCAGCCCCTGGCCCGGATCGCCGGTCGAGGCGCCGCGGCGCTGGACCCCCAGCAGTTCGGCTACGCGCCGGTGGTGGCCGCCGACCTGGCTCTGCGGCGGGCCGGAATCGGCTGGAACGACGTCGGGGCGGTCGAGCTGAACGAGGCCTTCGCGGTCCAGTCGCTGGCCTGCGTGGACGCCTGGGGGATCGACCCCGAGATCGTCAACACCCGCGGCGGGGCGATCGCCGTGGGGCACCCGCTGGGCGCGTCCGGCGGCCGGATCCTGGGCACCCTCGCTGCGGTGCTTCGCGAACGCGGCGAGCGCTGGGGGGTCGCGGCGATCTGCATCGGCGTCGGCCAGGGCCTGGCTGTCGTGCTGGAGAACGTCGCCTCGGCCAGGGCCGGGGAGGCGCGATGAAGCCCCGCGTGGTGACCGACCCCGACGAGGCCGTCGCCGGGATCGAGGACGGCTCGACCGTCCTGGTGGGCGGCTTCGGGATGGCCGGGATGCCGGTGGTCCTGATCGACGCGCTGATCCGCGGCGGGGCGACCGACCTGACCGTCGTCAGCAACAACGCCGGCAACGGCGACACCGGGCTGGCGGCGCTGCTGGCGGCCGGCCGGGTGCGCAAAGTGGTCTGCTCGTTCCCGCGGCAGAGCGACTCGTGGGTCTTCGACGGCCTCTACCGCGCCGGCGAGATCGAGCTCGAGGTGGTGCCCCAGGGCAACCTGGCCGAGCGGATGCGCGCCGCCGGCGCGGGGATCGGCGCGTTCTTCTCCCCCACCGGCGTCGGCACGCCGCTGGCCGAGGGCAAGGAGACCCGCGAGTTCGGCGGTCGACCCTACGTCCTCGAGCTGCCCATCGCCGGTGACGTCGCCCTGATCGCTGCCCACGAGGGAGACCTGATGGGCAACCTCGTCTACCGCAAGACGGCTCGCAACTTCGGTCCGGTGATGGCCACCGCCGCGACGCGGACCATCGTCCAGGTCGGACGGGTGGTCGAGGTCGGCGCCATCGACCCGGAGGTCGTCGTCACCCCGGGCATCTACGTCGACACCCTGCTGGACCTCGCCGGAGGAGTGCGATGAGCAGCCTGACCCGTCCCGGACAGACGCTCGAGCACCCCGACCGCGGCCCCCGCGGCAAGGACGAGCTGGCGGCCGCCATCGCCACCGACATCCCGCACGGCTCCTACGTCAACCTCGGCATCGGCCAGCCGACGCTGGTGGCCGACCACCTGCCCAGCGGTTCCGGAGTCGTCCTGCACACCGAGAACGGGATGCTCAACATGGGTCCGGCGGCCGTCGGCGACCAGGTCGACCCCGACCTGATCAACGCGGGCAAGGTGCCGGTGACCGAGCTGGCCGGGGCGTCCTACTTCCACCACGCCGACTCCTTCGCCATGATGCGCGGCGGCCATCTCGACGTCTGCGTGCTGGGCGCGTTCCAGGTCTCGGCGCGGGGCGACCTGGCCAACTGGCACACCGGTGCCCCAGGCGCGATCCCGGCGGTCGGTGGCGCGATGGACCTGGCGATCGGGGCGAAGGCTGTGCTGGTGATGATGACGCTCTTCGCGCGTGACGGCACGGCCAAGCTGGTGCCGGCCTGCACCTACCCGTTGACCGGGCTCGGCTGCGTCAGCCGGGTCTACACCGACGTCGCGACCTTCGAGGTGGGCGCTGAGGGGGCCACGGTGCTGGAGACGTTCGGGACGACGGTCGAGGAGCTGCGCGGCCGGCTCGACGTCGAGCTGGGCACCGTCGGGGGCCGAGCATGAGCCGCACCCAGGTCGTGATCATCGGAGCCGGACCGGCCGGGCTGCTGCTCTCGCACCTGCTGGCCGCCGACGGCGTCGAGTCGGTGGTGCTGGAGACCCGCTCCCGCCGCTACGTCGAGGCCCGCGTCCGCGCCGGCATCCTGGAGAGCTCGACGGTCGGACTCCTGGACAGCGTCGGCCTCGGTGAGCGGCTGCACCGCGAGGGTCACGAGCACCGCGGCATCTACCTGCAGTGGCCCGAGGAGCGCCACCACCTCGACTTCGTCGACCTCGGCGAGAGCAGCATCTGGCTCTACGGGCAGACCGAGGTGACCCGCGACCTCGGCCGCGCGCGGGAGGCGGCCGGTCAGCAGATCAGCTACGAGATCAGCGACACCGCCCTGCACGACGTGGGCACCGACCGACCGTACGTCACCTGGACCGGCGGCGACGGCCGGCCGGAGCGGCTGGACGCCGACGTGGTCGTGGGCTGCGACGGCTCGTTCGGACCGAGCCGCGGCACCGTCCCGGCCGGGTCGCAGCAGACCTGGGAGCGCACCTACCCCTACGCCTGGCTCGGCATCCTCGCCGACGTCGCGCCGTCGACCGACGAGCTGATCTACGCCTGGCACCCCGACGGCTTCGCCATGCACTCGATGCGCTCGGAGTCGGTCAGCCGGCTCTACCTGCAGGTGCCGCCCGGGACGGACCTCGCGACGTGGTCCGACGACCGGATCTGGGACGCGCTGGCCGTCCGGCTCGGCCACGGCCAGGAGGGCTGGGAGCTGACGCCGGGTCCGATCACCGACCGCAGCGTGCTGCCGATGCGCAGCTTCGTGGCGACGCCGATGCGGTACGGCCGGCTGTTCCTGGCCGGCGACGCCGCGCACATCGTCCCCCCGACCGGCGCCAAGGGGCTCAACCTGGCTGTGGCCGACGTCGCGCTGCTGGCCCCTGCCGTGTCCGCCCTGCTCAGGGGCGACCCTCGACCGGCTGAGGCCTACTCCGACACCGCCCTGCGTCGGGTCTGGCGCTGCACCCACTTCTCCTGGTGGATGACCACGATGCTGCACAGCACTGGCGACCCGTTCGACGACCAGCTGCAGCTGTCCCAGCTGCGGCGGGTCTGCGGCAGCGAGCACGCGGCCGCCGAGCTGGCCGCCAACTACTCCGGGCTGCCGATCGGTCTGTGAGCGGGACACCCCCCGCTACGATGCCCACCACCTCGACGAAGAGAGCTGGCATGACTGCGACTGTGGCAACCTCCCACCGCACCCGGACCGGCTGGGTGGCTCCGCTGTGCTGGTCGGCGGTGGTCCTGGACGGCGTCGACCTGGTGGTGCTGGGCGTGGTCCTGCCCTCGCTGCTCACCGAGCGCAGCTGGGCGCTGACCCCCGGCTCGGCGTCGCTGATCTCCGTCGTGGGACTGGTCGGGGTGATGCTCGGCGCGCTGGCGACCGGCGCGATCAGCGACGTGATCGGCCGCCGCCGCACGATGCTGCTCACCGTCACCAGCTTCTCGGTGATGACCCTGCTCTGCGCCTTCGCGCCCAACCCTGAGGTGTTGGGCCTGCTGCGCTTCCTGGCCGGGCTCGGTCTCGGCGGGGTCCTGCCCACGGCGCTCGCCCTCGTCAACGAGCAGGCGGCGGACGGTCACGGCGGCCGGGCCACCACCTCGATGATGACCGGCTACCACGTCGGCGCCGTGCTGACCGCCCTGCTCGGCATCCTCATCATCCCCAGCCTGGGCTGGCGCTGGATGTTCGCCCTGGGCGCCCTGCCGGCCCTGGTCCTGGTGCCCCTGCTGCTGCGCCACCTGCCCGAGTCCGGCGCCTACCTGACCGCCCGCGAGGCCCGGCGCAGCGCCGGCAGCAGCGCCCCGGCGACGACCGAGGCACCGGCCGGACGCCCGGCCGGATCGGTGGGGCTGCTGTTCCGGCACGGCCTGGCCCGCTCCACGCTCGCCTTCTGGGTCACCTCGTTCATGGGCCTGCTGCTGGTCTACGGGCTGAACACCTGGCTGCCGCAGATCATGCGGTCCGCGGGCTACGAGCTGGGTGCCGCGCTGGCGCTCCTGCTCGTGCTCAACGTCGGGGCCGTGCTCGGTCTGCTCGTCGCCGGCCGGGTGGCCGACCGGATCGGGACGCGACGCGCTGCCGTCGTCTGGTTCGTGGCGTCGGCGGTCTTCCTGGCCCTGCTGAGCGTCAGGCTGCCGGGGGTGGGGGTGTACGCCGTGGTGCTGGCCACCGGCGTCTTCGTGTTCAGCGCCCAGGTGCTCGTCTACGCCTACGTCGCCCAGGTCTACCCGGCGGCGGCCCGCGGTGCGGCGCTGGGCGGCGCGGCCGGGGTCGGCCGGCTCGGCGCGATCACCGGCCCGTTCCTGACCGGGATGCTGCTCACCGCAGGTATCGCCTACCCGTGGGGCTTCTACCTGTTCGCCGTGGTCGCCGTCGTCGGGGCGCTGGCCGTCGCGGTGGTCAGGAGCCGGTCGGCATCATGATGCTGCGGGGTGCCGTGAGTGCACGGCACCGCGCAGCAGTGTCGTGACGGATCAGCCCGGCAGCACCGCGGACCAGCCGCCGTCGACCATCAGGTTCGCACCGGTGACGTACGAGGCGTCCGACGAGGCGAGGAAGAGCGCGCAGCGGACGACCTCCTCCGCCGAGCCGACCCGGCCGAGCGGGATGTGCCGCCCGATCTCGCGCATCGGGGAGTCCGGGGCCAGCAGGTCGGCCCGGGTGGCGGGCGTCTCGATCATGCCGGGGCTGACGCAGTTGACCCGGATGCCGTGCGCCGCGCCCTCGGCCGCCAGCTGCTTGGTCAGCGCGACGACGCCGCCCTTGGTCACCGTGTGCGCGACCCGCGCGTTGGTCCGCGACCCGCTCACCCCTGCCGTGGAGCCGACCAGGACCACCGCTGGCGCCGCTGCGACCTTGAGGTACCGCCAGGCGTGCTTGACCGGCCAGAGAACCACGTCCAGCTCCGAGCGCAGCACGAAGTCCCAGTGCTCGGCGGTGATCTCCTCCAGCGGGGCAAAGCGGGTGGCCCCGGCGTTGGCGTAGACGATGTCGATGCCGCCGTGACGCGCCGCCGCCCCGTCGACCCAGGCGGCGACGGCCGGCTCGTCGGTCAGGTCCAGGGGCGCCGTGCTGTCCATCGTGCCGCCGGCGGCGCGGACCAGGCGGTGCGTCTCGGCCGCCCCCGCGGTCTGAACGTCGCAGCCCACCACGGTCGCGCCCTCGGCGGCGAAGAGCAGTGCCGCTGCCCGGCCCTGACCACCGGCCGTACCGGTGACCAGCGCGACCTGCCCCGTGAGCCGACCGGTCATGCCCGCATCGCGTCCGACACCGACTTCGCCCCGCCGTGCGAGCTGGCCCCGCCGTCCACCGCGATCTCGGCCCCGCTGACGTAGGCCGCGGCGTCGCTCAGCAGAAAGCTCACCACCGCGGCGACCTCCGCTGGGGTGCCCGCCCGGCCCAGGGGTGCTGCGTCCACCGAGGCCTCGCGGAAGGCCGGCGCGGCTGAGGCCGTCATCGGGGTCTCGATGAAGCCGGGGTGCACGATGTTGACCCGGATGCCGCGGGGTCCCAGCTCCAGGCAGGCCGCGTGGGTCAGCCCCCGCAGCGACCACTTGCTCGCCGTGTACGCCACCGGGTAGTGCCCCTGCAGCGCGGCCAGCGAGCCGACGTTCACGATGGAGGAGCCGGCGACCATCAACGGGACCAGCGCCTGGATGCCGAGCAGCGGGCCGAGCACGTTCACCGCCGTGACCTGCCCGAACGCCTCCGCCGAGACCTCGCCCAGCCGGGCCCGGTAGGTGGTGCCGGCACAGTTCACGAGTCCGGCCACCGTGCGGCCCTGCGCGGTGAGCTCGCCCGCCAACGCCGTCCAGGCCGCCTCGTCGCGGACGTCCAGGTGACGGACGCCGTCCCCCGCGACATCCAGCCCGAGGACCTCGTACCCGCCCGCCCGGGCCGCCTCGACCACGGCCGCCCCGATGCCTGAGCCGGCCCCGGTCACCACGACCAGTCCGCTCACCCGACCCTGCTCACCTGGCGCGGGCCGCGACGTAGTCCGACCTGCGGAACGGCGGTAGCGGGGGCGACGGCGGAGCGACGCCGACCTTGTTGCTCAGGCTGCCGATGCCCTCGACGGTCAGCGTCACGACGTCGCCGGGCTGCAGCGGCGGCGGGGTCTGGCTGCCCGCCCGGCCCCACAGCTCGGCCAGGCAGCCGCCGTGCCCGGTGGTGCCCGAACCCAGCAGGTCGCCGGAGACGACCCGGCTGTCCCGGGAGGCGTAGGCCAGCAGGGTGGCGAAGCTCCAGCCCATGTTGGAGAGGACGTCACTGCCCACCTCGGTACCGTTCACGCTCACCGAGCAGCCGAGCTGCAGGAAGCCGTCGCCGTTCCGGTAGGGCTCCAGCTCGTCCGCGGTGACGATCCACGGGCCGAGGGTGCTGCCGAAGTCCTTGCCCTTGGCCGGTCCCAGCCCCACCTGCATCTCGCGGCCCTGCAGATCACGCGCCGACCAGTCGTTGAACAGCGTGTAGCCGAAGAGGTGCTGCTCGGCCTGCTCGACGCTCAGGCTGGACGCCTCGCCGGTGATGACCGCGGCCACCTCCAGCTCGAAGTCGCGCGCAACGCAGGCCGCGGGGAAGGCGACCACGTCGTCCGGCCCGAGGATCGCGTGCGGGTTCGTGAAGTAGAAGGTCGGCGCGTCGTACCAGGCCTCGGCCACCCCGGTGACCCCGTCCACGCTCTTGCGGACCCCCTCGACGTGCTCCTCGAACGCCACGAAGTCGCGCACGCTCGCCGGCACCAGCGGGGCCAGCAGCTGCACCCGGTCGAGCCGGGTGGGCCAGCGCGACGTCGCCCGGTCGGCGAGCTCGTGGGTCTCCTCCAGCCCGGCCTCGACGAGATCACGCATGGTCACCCCGTCCTCGAACGGGAACACCGAGTCATCGACCACCACGCCCGCATGGACGACCGCGCCGGTGCGGTACGTCGCGAGCCGCATCAGACGGCCCCGAGCGGAGCGAGCCCCATCAGACCGGCGGCGCGACGAAGGAGCCGCGGTCGACGTCGTTGAAGGACTGCTTGGCCACGAACTCGCTCATGGCGTTCGCGGTCCCCCACTGGTCGGTCACCTCCGGGTCGGAGAAGTCGTAGAGGTGGGGGTGCCAGGTGTCCTCGTCGAGCTCCTCGAGCTCGGTCGTGTACTCGATGGTGTTGCCGTGCGGGTCGAGGAAGTAGCTGAAGGTGTTGTTGCCGGCCTTGTGCCGGCCCGGGCCCCAAACCTTCTCCACGCCACCGCGGAGCATCCTCCCCGTTCCGCGCATGTACTCATCGATCCCCCGCAGCTCGAACGAGGCGTGGTGCAGGGCGACGTGCGGGCCGCGCGCGATGGCCAGGCTGTGGTGGTACCGGTTGGTGCGCAGGAACCACATCACCTCGCCCATGTGCGGGGAGGTCAAGGTGTCCGACAGGGCGAAACCCAGGTGGCGGTCGTAGAAGGCCACGGTGGCCTCGGGGTTGGGCGAGTTGACCACGACGTGGGAGAGCTTGACCGGGATCGACTCGCCCTCCTCGATCTTGCGGTGGACGCGGACGTCCACGTCGGCGGAGACCTCGATGGTGCGGCCGTCGACGTCGAAGAAGCGGAAGCCGTAGCCGCCGCCCGGGGTTGTCAGCTTGTCGGGTTCGGTGATCAGCTGGACGCCGTCCCGGGCCAGCTGCAGGGCCAGCGCGTCGACGGAGGCCTCGTCGGCCGAACCGAAGGAGATCAGGTCGAGCCGCTTCTCCTCAGCCTTGCGCAGCCGCACCTGGTACTGCTCCGGCGAGCCCTCCGCGGCCAGGAAGGAGAGGCCGTCGTCCGTGGTCTCCTGCTTCAGCCCCCACATGCCGGTGTAGAAGTCGAGCTGCCGGTCGAAGTCGGGCACGGCCAGGTCGACATGGCGCAGGTGGGTGATCAGGCGTTCGTTCATGCTTCTCCCTTGACGTTCCTCCAGCGGCAGACCTCCACTGTCGTCGGCCCAGAACCATCAGGCAATAACGAGTTCGCGATGCCTACCATCACCGCGGTCTATCGTTCATGGCATGCCCGGTGTCAACCTGCGCAACCTCGACCTGAACCTCCTGCTCACCCTCGAGGCCCTGTTGCACGAGCGCAACGTGACCCGGGCGGCCGAGCGGCTCGGACTCAGCCAGCCCGCCGTCAGCGCCGCGCTGGGTCGGCTCCGCCGCCACTTCGACGACGAGCTGCTGCGGCGCCAGGGCAACCGCTACGAGCTGACGCCCCTCGGCGCGCAGCTCGGTGAGCGCACCTCGCTGGCCGTGGCGAGCCTGCAACGCGTCTTCGACGCGGCCCCCGACTTCGACCCTGCGACCGCCGTCCGGGAGTTCACCGTGCTCGTCTCCGACTACACCGCGGCGGTGCTCGGCGACCACCTGGTGACCGCGATGGCGGCGCAGGCGCCGGGCGTCCGGCTACAGCTGCGCCAGCACACCCCCGACATGGTCAGCAGTGCGGCGGACGTGCTGCCGGGCGTCGACGGGCTGATCCTGCCCCACGGCTTCCTCACCGGCATCGGCCACGACGACCTGTACGAGGACCGCTGGGTCTGCGTCGTGGCCCGGGACAACGACAGCGTCGGCGACGCCCTCAGCATGGCTGACGTGGCCCGGTTGCCCTGGGTCGTCACCTACAACCGGCCGACCGCCTTCACCCCGGCCGCCCAGCAGCTCCGGGTGATCGGGGTGGAGCCCGACGTCCGGGTGGTGGTGGAGAGCTTCCTCGCTGTCCCGTTCCTGGTGGGCGGCACCGACCGGATCGCTCTGCTGCAGGCCGGCCTGGCCGGCCGGCTGGCTGAGGCGGCCGGCGTCCGGGTGCTGCCCTGTCCCTGGGAGGTGGTGCCCCTGCGCGAGGCGTTCTGGTGGCATGCGTCACTCCGGGCGGACCCGGCCCACCGGTGGCTCCGTTCGGTCCTGGTCGAAGCCGGCGCACTGGTGGGCCGGGTCACCGGTTCTTGAGACGGTCCTGAGGAAACTGGGTTAAGGTCCACCTACCGCACCCGATGGTGCGAAAAGGGTCCGGGGGAGAAGGGACCAATCCCCCGTTGATCAACCACATCCTCAACCCGGTGCTGTTCGTCGCGCTCGGGGCCTCCGCGCTCTACCTGTGGTCCCGCCGCCGCGACGCGGCCACCGCCTGGCTCGCCGGCGCGTGGGGATCGCTGGGCGTGGCTGTGGTGGCCAGCCCCCTGCTGCAGCTCATCGCCAGCCACGAGACGGCGTATGAGTGGCTCATCAAGGTCGGGGTCCTGCTGCCGATCCTGATCTACCCGTACTGCCTCATCCGCTTCGCGGCCTCGTTCGAGCGCAGCCGCCTCATCCGCAGACTCGCCGGGGTCAAGACCGTCGTCGTCTCCTGCTGGACGCTGGCTCTGCCTTCCTTCCCCTCGGACCGGTCCCCGTGGTGGTTCACCGTCTGGATCGTGGGGTTCTGCCTCCAGTGGGTGGGCCTGTCGGTGCTGGCCGCGTTGCTGCTCTGGCGGGCGGGCCGGCGTGAACCCGCGGTCACCCGGCGGCGGATGCAACTGCTGAGCGTCGGCGCGGTCACCCTCTCGGCGGTCATCCTGCTGCCGCTGCTGCTGACGTCCGGATCGCCCCTCGAGCAGGGTCTGAGTGTCGCCCTCGTCGTCGTGGCGGCCGGCTGCGTGCTGGTGGGGCTCGCCCCGCCGGCCCCGGTGCGGCTGGTCTGGCGGCGCGCGGAGCAGGACCGGGTCTATGACCTCCAGCTCGCCCTGATCCGGGCCGAGAGCCGCCCGGAGGTGGCCGCGGCGGTCCTGCCCGTCCTCAAGGGACTGCTTGGCTGCCGCGCCGCCGCGATGCTGGAGAAGGACGGCCAGGTCCTGCTGGCCGAGGGTCCGCCCGAGGACGTGTCCGAGCTGATCCGCGCCGTGCGGGCCCAGGAGCCGGCCGAGATCGCGGAGCAGACCGTCGTCCGCTTCGAGCTGGGCTCGGGCACGTTGGTGGCCCAGACCGGCCGCTACGCCCCCGTCTTCGGATCCGATGAGGTCCGGCTGTTCGAGAGCACCAGCCTGATGGTGGGCACCGCCCTGAACCGGATCGAGAGCCGCGACGAGCTGGCGCAGGCCCACGAGCGGGCGCTCGAGGCGTCCCGGCTCAAGTCGGAGTTCCTGGCCAACATGAGCCACGAGATCCGCACCCCGATCAACGGCGTGATCGGCCTGACCGAGCTGCTGGCGGCCACCGACCTCGACGAGCAGCAACGGGGGTACGCCGCCACGGTGCAGAGCTCGGCCGACGCCTTGCTCAACGTCCTCAACGACATCCTCGACTTCTCCAAGATCGAGGCGGGCAAGCTCGACCTGAGCTCGGGAGACTTCGACGTGCGCGCGGCCGTCGAGGACATCCTCGCCCTGCTGGCCGGCGCCGCCAACGGCAAGCACATCGAGCTGGCGATGGCGGTGGGCGAGGACGTGCCCCAGGCGTTGTGCGGCGACGTCGGCCGGATCCGCCAGATCCTGCTCAACCTGGCCGGCAACGCCGTCAAGTTCACCGACAGCGGCGAGGTCGTGCTGCGGGTCACCCGGGTGGCCACCGGTGCCGACGGCGAGCGTCCGGGAGCGATCCGGTGCCGCTTCGAGGTGAGCGACTCCGGGTGCGGGATCGCGCCGGAGGCAGTGGCCGCCCTGTTCGACAGCTTCTTCCAGGCCGACGCCTCCTCGACCCGGCGGCACGGGGGCACCGGCCTCGGCCTGGCCATCTCCAAACGGCTGGTCGAGCTGATGGGCGGCACGATCGAGGTCGAGACGACCCGGGGTGAAGGCAGCCGCTTCTGGTTCGAGCTGGAGCTCGGGGCGGCGTCCGAGGCCTGGCCGCCGATCCCGGCGGCGACGGAGCTGCGGGGACGGAGCCTGCTCGTGGTCGACGACAACGCCGTCAACCGCACCATCCTGACCGAGACCGCGAAGGCGTGGCAGCTGGAGGTGGTGGCGGTCCCCGACGTCGACCGGGCCCTGGTGGAGCTGCGCCGGCGGGACGCGGTGGGCGGCCACTTCGACCTGGCCTGGATCGACCACCAGATGCCCGGTCGCAACGGCACCGAGCTGGCGCGGGCGATGGCTGCCGACCCGCGCCACCGCCGGACCGCCCGGGTCCTGCTCACCTCCAGCGGTGACCGCAGCGGGCTGACCAGCGGCGAGCTGCACGCCCACCTCACCAAGCCCGTCCGGCCCTCGGTGCTGCTCGAGTGCACCGCGGGACTCCTCGCGCGGCTGGACGCCGGGACGCTGACCGAGGCGACCTGCCCCACGGCCACGACGCCGACCCTCGACCAGGGGACGCGGACAACGGCCCGGCCAGAACCCGAGCCCGGAGCAGAAGTCGCCGAGCCTGGGCTGCCGTGCGTCCTCGTGGCCGAGGACAACCCGGTCAGCCAGCAGGTGGCCCGCCGGATGCTCGAGTCGCTGGGCTGCGCCGTCGACATCGCGGGCACCGGCAGCGAGGTGCTGGCCGCGGCCCGGAGGCGCCCGTACGGGCTGGTCTTCATGGACTGCCAGATGCCGGAGATGGACGGTTACGAGGCCACGGCGGCGTTGCGCCGGCACGAGGCCGGCCAGCGGCACACCCCGGTGGTCGCGCTCACCGCGAGCGCCATGAAGGGCGACGCCGAACGCTGCCTCGAGGCCGGGATGGACGACTACCTGACCAAGCCGGTGCGGATCGCGGACTTCCGGGCCGCCCTCAACCGCTGGCTGCGGCTGCCCCCGACCGGCGGGGGCGAGGGCGCGGCCGAGGGCGCGGGCCCGAGCCGGGCCCCGGGTGCGGCCGTGGATCTGGTGACCCTGCGGGGGCTGAGCGACGACGACGACCAGACCGGCGGCCTGGTGGGGCTGTTCCTCGACACCTCCGCCGCCCAGCTGGAGCAGATGCGCAGCACCGCTTCCTCAGGCGAGGACGCCCCGCTGCGCCGGCTCAGCCACGCCCTGCGTGGTGCCGCCCTCTCCCTCGGCGCCCAGGAGCTGGCAGCCCGGTGCGCCGAGCTCGAGGCCCCGGACCTGACCGGCCCGGAGAACCGCGAGCGGCAGCTCCGGGCCGTCGAGGCCGAGTTCGTCCGCGTCCGGACGTTCCTGCTGGGCCACTTCCCCAGCGCCGCCGAGCAGGTTGGCGCCGGGGCCCGCTGAGCGCGCGCGCAGGTCTGGCTCACCGTGCCGTAGGGCGGTCCTGTCCCCGGGTTGCCCTTCCAACGCCCCGATGCGCCCCGCCGGCCCAACCCTCAGACCTCGCGCTGCCCTTCCGTCCGCAGCGCGAGGACGGCGACGAAGCCGTCAGCATGGGGGGCGACCGCAGCCCGCTCGCGCACTAGAGTCTGCCGGGCCGCGCGCAGGTGCGGTCAGACGCTGAGGAGCCACGATGGACATGAAGCTCGAGCTCGTCCCGGTGCCGGTGAGCGACGTGGACCAGGCCAAGGTGTTCTACATCGAGCAGCTCGGCTTCGCCCTCGACGTCGACGTCACCCCGTTCGAGGGTCTACGGGTGGTGCAGCTGACGCCGCCCGGATCGGCCTGCTCGATCGTCATCGGCACCGGGATGGCGGCCCTGGACGCGATGCCGCCGGGCTCGGTCAAGGGCCTGCACCTGGTGGTGGCCGACATCGAGGCCGCGCGAGCCGAGCTGGCCGGCCGGGGGGTGGAGATCGGCGAGATCGAGGACGTCGGCGGTGGCGTCCGCTACGCCGGGTTCAGCGACCCCGACGGCAACAGCCTGACCCTGCAGGAGATGGCCTGGCGGACCGGCGACCAGTTCTGACCCGTTCGACAGGCTCAGGGAGCAGGTGGAGCCAGCCGGCTGACCACCAACCCGGCCACCAGGGCGCCGAGCGTGCCGAGGGTGAGGTCACCCAAGGTGTCGGTGTAGGCGGTCTGCAGCTCGGGTGAGCCGCGGACGAACGAGGCGTACTCCCCCAGCTCCCAGAGCAGGGCCGCGGCCATCCCGAAGGCGAGGCCACACATCACCACCACGCTGCGGGAGACCCCGCGCGCCGACCAGGCCAGCAGCACCCCGGACGTGAGCAGCAGCCAGTTCAGAAAGTGCATCCCGTCGTCCCACCAGCTGATGGTGTCGAAGAGGTTCAGCCGGTTGCCCAGGGTGTCCAGCAGCCAGGGCAGGCTGACGAGCAGGTCGGCCGTCCAGGGGAACCCGGGCTCGCCGCGTCGCCTGGCCCGGCGCCGGCCGTAGAGCCACCACCACAACGGGACCGCCAGCTCGCCGAGCGGGTAGACCACCAGCCGGGCGGTGGTGGCCTTGCCCTTGAGCCCACCGAGGTCGGGAAAGACCACCGCGAGGACCAGCAGCGCCACCACGGCGACCTTCGTCGCCAGGTCGAGCAGCGAGACGGTGCGCATCCGGTCATCCTGGCAGAGCCGGCGCCGTTCGGCCGGCGCCGGCGACTACGGCGAACGGCGCGCCGACACGACCCAGAACCCGCCCGGCAGGGCCACGCCGCGGCCGTCGAACCATGGCTCGAGCGCCTGCTCGAGGGCGATCAGGGCCGAACGGCGCTCCTCGTCGGTGCGGTCCTCCAGCAGCGTGAAGGTGGAGCCCACCTCGACGGCCGCGGCCGCCGCGTCGGCGACCGAGCCTGGGCCGCCCACGTAGAGCCGGTCGTCCCGCGCTTCCCAGGTCACGTCGGACCAGCCGGCCGCCATCAGCAGCGCGCTGGCCGGGTCGGTCGCACCGAGGCTGAACGAGCTGCCGTCCGGGTCGGGCTCGACCACGTCAGCGCCGCCCCGACGCAGGTCGCTCAGCACCGCCGCGTAGGGGACGGCGAAGAACGGCGACTCCGGTCGGCGGCGCCACGCCGCCGCACACAACCGGCCCCCGGGTCGGGTGGCGGCGGCGAGCCGGCCGAACGCGGCGAGGGGGTCGGAGAAGAACATCACGCCGAACCGCGAGAGCACCACGTCGTAGGCCGCCTCCGGCAGCGGGGTGCTGACGGCGTCCCCGACGAGCCAGTCGATGTCGAGCCCCGCGAAGCGGTCGCGCGCGGCGTCGATCATCTCCGGCGCCACGTCCATCCCGGTGACGCGGCCACCCGGCTGGACGGCCCGGAAGGCCGGTTCGGTCGTCGTCCCGGGACCGCAGCCGACGTCCAGCACCCGCTCGCCGGGACCGAGCCCGGCCGCGGCGAACAACGGCAGCGACACCGGAGCCAGCTGCGCCTCCCGGACGCTCAAGCCGGCCAGCCAGCGCCGCGAGCGCTCCCCCACCCACTCCGACTGTGCCACCGCTGTCCTCCTGCTCGAGGGACCCCGCCGCGACCGGTAGCGTCGGGCGGGCCATGAGTGCCCATCATCTGTCCCCGTCCGTCCTCCGTGCCCAGCGCGCCACCTACGCGGCGTTCATCGCCAGCGGATTCGGCTTCGCCAGCTGGGCCTCGCGGATCCCGTCTGTGCGGGACGCGCTGCACGCCTCGCCGTCGGTGCTGGGGCTGGTGCTGCTCGCGGTCGCGCTCGGCTCGGTGGTCTCGCTGCCGCTCGCGGGGCTGGTCGTCACCCGGTTCGGCACCGCCCGGGCGGTGGCCGCGATGGCGATCTGCTTCGCCGTCGGGCTGGTGGTGATCGGTCTCGGCTACCCGTACGGGATCCCGCCGGTGGTCCTCGGACTGTTCCTGATGGGCTTCGGCAACGGCACCTGGGACGTGGCCATGAACGTCGAGGGCGCCGCGGTGGAGCAGGGCCTGGGCCGGGCCGTGATGCCACGTTTCCACGCGGGCTGGAGCGTCGGCAGTGTGGCCGGCGCGCTCGGCGGGGCGGCCATGGTGGCGCTCCACGTCCCGGTGAACGCCCACCTGGTGGGGGCCGGCGTCCTGCTGGCCGTCGTGGTCCCGTTGGCGGTGCGCGGCTTCCTGCCGGCGAGCGGGACGGCGCCCGAACCGGACAACGATCCCGACGCCGCCTCCCGGAACCCGCTCCGGGCCTGGCTCGAGCCCCGGACGGTGCTGATCGGGGTCTTCGTCCTCTGTATGGCCTTCAGCGAGGGGACGGGCAACGACTGGCTGGCCGTCGCGGTGATCGACGGCTACCACGCCGCGCCGGTCGCCGGACCGCTGACCTTCGCGGTCTTCCTCAGCGCGATGACCACCGGACGCTGGTTCGGCCCCCAGGTGATCGCCCGGTTCGGACGGGTGCGGGCCGTCCGCAGCTCGGCCCTGCTGGCCCTGGCCGGGCTGCTGCTGGTCGTGCTCGGGACGGCCCTGCCCTTCGCCGTGGTCGGCGCCGTGCTGTGGGGGCTGGGGACTGCCCTCGGCTTCCCTGTCGGGATGAGCGCGGCCGCGGACGACCCCGTTCGCGCAGCCGGACGGGTGAGCGTGGTCGCCTCGATCGGCTACACCGCGTTCTTGGCCGGGCCGCCGCTGGTCGGCTTCCTCGGCGGCCACGTCGGCGTCCAGCACGCCCTGACCGTCACCGCGGCCCTGCTGGCGTTGGCCATCGCGATCGGGGGCACCATCCGTCCCCTGGTCCCCGAAGGGGCGGCGCCGCAACCCTCGAGCCGCTGAGAGGTAAACCGACGACTGCTTCGCTCAGACCGGGACGACAGCGACGAGGTGCTCGACGCCGACAAGATCGCCGGCGTTGCGCGTGTAGAGCCGGGCCCCGTGAACGTGAGCGGTGGCCGCGATCAGCAGATCCACCACCCGGGCCCGCGGCCGTCGCCCGACGGCGACGACCGCAGCCGCCAGCTGCCCGTAGCTGACCGCGACGGACTCGTCCACCGGGAGAGCAGCGAAACGACGCTGGAATCCCCACCGGCGCCGGAGCCGCTCGGCCCTCGTGGCCGGGTCGGTCGTCACCAGCACCCCGAAGTGCAGCTCGGCCAGCGAGTCGGCACTGATGGCCAGCCGGCCCTCGAGCCTAGGCTGCTCCGTGGCCAAGAGCACGCTCGTGTCGAGAACGGCCTTCACGCCCGGCCCTGCTCCCGCGGGTCGACGAAATCCCGGTCGAGCTCGTCGCGGTCCTGCACCCACCCCGGATCGGCCGGTCCCCGGAAGACCTCGGCGAGGTCCTCCCACGGCTGCCACTGCGCGGGGCCACCGGCACGAGCCGAGCCGCCGGCCGACCAGCCACCGTGATCTCCACGACCTCACCTGCCTCGACCCGGCGAACGAGGTCGGAGGCGTTCTGGCGCAACTCGTGGAGACCGACCGTGCTCAGGGGCCCAGCGTAGCAATGGTGCTACATCGATCTCGGACTCAGTCGGGGATGTAGTCGAACGCGTCCGGGTTGGGGCCGGTCCGCCCGTCCTCGCCCTGGTCGAGGGCGGTGATCGAGGTCAGGTCAGCGTCGGTGAGCTCGAAGTCGAACAGCTCGAAGTTCTCCTGGATCCGCGACGGTGTCGTGGACTTCGGGAAGATGATGTCGCCGCGCTGGATGTGCCAGCGCAGCACCACCTGGGCCGGGGTGCGGCCCGCGGCCGTGGCGATCCGGGTGATCACCGGGTCGTGCAGCACCCCGCCCTGGGCGATCGGGGACCACGCCTCGGTGGCGATGCCGTGCTCGGCCCCGTAGGCGCGGACCTCGGCGTTGTCGAGGTAGGGGTGCACCTCGACCTGGTTGACCGCGGGCACGACGTCGCTCTCCTGGGCCAGCCGGCGCAGGTGGTGGGGCTGGAAGTTGCTGACGCCGATCGAGCGGGCACGGCCGTCGTGGTAGAACTCCTCGAACGTCTTCCAGGTGGAGACGAAGTCACCGTCGTAGCGCGTCGGCAGCGGCCAGTGGATGAGGAAGAGGTCGACGTAGTCGACGCCGAGGTCGGCCAGTGTCTGGTCGAAGGCGCGCCGGGCGTCCTCCGGTGCGTGGAAGCCGTTGTTCAGCTTGCTGGTGAGGAAGACCTCGCCGCGGTCCAGGCCAGAGCTGCGGAGCGCCTCGCCGACGCCCTTCTCGTTGCCGTACATTTCGGCGGTGTCGATGTGGCGGTAGCCGATCTCGAACGCCTGGCCGACCGCGTCGGCGGTGTCGGCGGGATCGATCTGAAAGACGCCGAACCCCAGCTGCGGGATGGTGCGGCCGTTGTTGAGGGCGATGTCGGGGACCGTGGTCATGAGAGCTCCTAGGGGTGTCCGGTCGTACACGTACGGTGCCGGTAGGCACTCTCCCGACCCTAGGTGGAGCAGTCAGCGGGCTGCACGCGGGGCGAGCTCGACCACCAGGGCCCGGTGGTCGGACAGGCCCAGGTCCGGAGCAGCGCTGCCGATCACGGCGCCGACCGGGCCGCGGGCGAGGATGTGGTCGATCTGCCGGTCCGGTGCCCCGAGGGGGAAGGTCGGGTGTGCGGCGAGGGGCCGGAACCCGGTGACCCGCGCCGGGGCGGCCCCGGCGAGGTTCAGGTCGCCCATCAGCACCACGGGGTCGGCCACGGCGACCAGGCTGCGGCGGATCTGCCGCAGCTGGGTCCGCCCCCAACCGGGCACGTAGGACAGGTGGGTGCTGACCACGACGAGGGGGCCGTCCGGGGTGTCGAGGTGAGCGGTCACCACCGCCCGCGGCTCCTCGACCATCCGGACGACCCGCCGCTGCTGGGACCGGTAGTACGGGAACGCGAACGGGATCCGCGGCAGCTGGGCGACTCGCCAGGACGTGACCGGGTAGCGCGAGAGCAGCGCGATCCCGTACGCGGCCTCGCCCGGGAGGTCGTCCTCGCCGGCGGCGGTCCAGGCGCGGCCCGGCGTCCCGACCAGGGCGGCGGCGAAACGGTAGCTGAGCGCGCCCATCGCCTCGGCCGCCACGGCCGTCAGGTCGGCCAGGTGGGAGCGCGGCTGGTCGCGGTCGACCTCCTGCAGCGCCAGCACGTCCGGGTCCAGCCGCCGGACCGCCTCGGCCAGCCGATCCGGGTCGACCGTCCCGTCGTGCAGGCTGCGCCCGTGCAGGATGTTGAAGGTCGCCAACCGCATGGGTCGACCGTACCCAGATCGCTGCCGCCCACCTGAGACGCACGCCGGGTCACCGTAGGGCTGCAGGCGTGTGAGCCGGCGGACCTGAGATCGTTACGGCCGTCACGCCGCCTTGTTCCGGCTGTAACCAGCCGGAAACCGGCCCGGCCCAACAATGGATGTACGCCGCCGATCCGCATCGGCCCCGTTCTCTCTCTCCGCTCGCTGGGCGCCGCTGCGGAACATGTCGCACGGCACCGCACCGGCCGACCCACCACCCACTGCTGAAGGAGCTCCGCCATGCCCCAGTTCGACGAGACCATCACCGCCAACATCGAGAAGTCGATCAACGAGATCCCGCACCCCTCGCTGCCCAAGGGCTCGAGCATCTACGGCGGGACGAAGATCTTTCCCGACTACCAGGCCTCGGAGGGACAGTCCTACCTGACGCTCGTGCACGGCATCGCCCACGAGTCCTCGGTCAGCTTCGTGGCCGTCCTGCAGGCCACCCGGGCGCTACGCAAGGGCTTCGAGTCGGCGCTCTACTTCTACGGCCCGGGCTCGATCAACTGCCTGTCCACCCGCGGCTTCCCGACCACCGGCGACTCCGCCTTCCCTGGCGAGCAGAACCTGAACGACTCGATCGCCACCTTCATCGGCGAGGGCGGCACCGTCTTCTGCTGCCGCTTCGGCCTGGCCCTGCACGGCGGCCGCGAGGAGGACCTGATCGAGGGCGTCATCCCCTGCCACCCGCTCGACGTGCAGGACGCGGTCATCCACTACGCCAACAAGGGCGCGATCATCAACTCCACCTACATGGTCTGAGCCCGGTCGCGGCCGGAGCGCAGGAGCAACCATGAGCGTGAGCACCCGGGTCGACCTCTCGATCCTGGGCGTGCGCGGCCGGGCCCCCGTGAGCCGGGTCGCCGGCGCCGGGCCCAGCGACGACAAGCACCTGCTGATCGACGGCCTCGGCGCGGCGATCCCGATCAACGACACCAGCCCGTACCTGCTCGAGCGGGACCGGATCACCCTCGACGGCGCCGACATCGGCCTGGACGTCGAGACGATCGACCGACCGCACTTCTACGACCTGACCACGGCCGGCGGCGTCCGCTACGAGCAGATCGCCCGCCTGCACAGCAGCAACGTGCTGGCCACCACGGTCGTGCAGACCTGTGTCCGCTACGCCGAGGACCAGCGCTGCCGGTTCTGCGCGATCGAGGCCTCGCTCGCCGCCGGTGCCACCGTCGCGGTCAAGCGGCCGGCGGAGATCGCCGAGGTCGCGGCGGCAGCCGTCGCCCTGGACGGGGTGACCTCGATGGTGATGACCACCGGCACCTCCGCGGCGAAGGACCGCGGCGCCACCCACCTCGCCCGCTGCGTCCGGGCCGTCAAGGCCGCCGTCCCCTGGCTGCCGATCCAGGTCCAGTGCGAGCCGCCCGGCGACCTCGCCACCATCACGGAGCTGCACGAGGCGGGTGCTGAGTCGATCGGCATCCACGTCGAGTCCCTCGACGACGACGTCCGCCGACGATGGATGCCGGGCAAGTCCAGTGTCACCCTGGCCGAGTACCGCGCAGCGTGGACCGAGGCGGTCCGTGTCTTCGGCCGCAACCAGGTCTCGACGTACCTGCTCGTCGGGCTCGGAGAGGACCCCGACGAACTGGTGGCCGGCGCCGAGGACCTGATCGCCCTGGGCGTCTACCCGTTCGTCGTCCCCTTCAGGCCTCTGGTCGGCACGCTGGCCATGGCCGACGGTGCCCGGGCACCCGAGCCGGCGATGCTCGAGGACGTGACCCGCCGGGTCGCCCGGTCGCTGATCGCCGCCGGCATGACCTCGGCCGGCCAGCGGGCCGGCTGCGCAGCCTGCGGCGCCTGCAGCACCCTCAAGAACGCGGGCGCCTGAGGTGACCTTCGACGTGCCCGTGTTCGATGTGGAGGTGCTGACCCGGCACCGGCCGACCGCGGCGCCCGCCGCGGTCACCGTGGTCCGCGCGGAGTCCGCCAGCGAGCACATTGCCGCCCGTCGGCTGCGGCACGAGACCTTCGTGCTCGAGCAGGGACTGTTCGCCGGCCACGACACCGACGACAGCGACGCCGACGACCGGGCCATCACGCTGCTGGCCCGGGACCCGGCGGGCGAGGTGGTCGGCACCGTCCGGCTGGCTCCCGCCTCCTCTCAGACCGCGGGCCGCGACCTCGGCTGGTGGACCGGTAGCCGGCTCGCCGTGCACCCGGGAGCCCGCGGCCACGCGGCCGGCGTGGGGTCGGCGCTGGTCCGGGCCGCCTGCGCGCACGCGGAGTCCGAGGGCGTGCTGCGCTTCGACGCCTCCGTCCAGGCCCAGAACGCGTCCCTGTTCCGCCGGCTCGGCTGGACCCTACTCGCCGAGGAGGAGCGCTACGGCCGGCCGCACCAGCTGATGACCTGGCCGGTGGACCGCATCGCGCGGCTGGCCGCCCGCACCAAGGCCCCGCTCGGCGCGACCCTGGCGCCGTTCGGGCTCCAGCCGTACGGGCTGGGCGGCGACGGCTTCCGCGGCGACGACGGGGCCCCTGTCCCCGGCATCGACCTGGTCGCGGCGGCCGACGCGATCCTCCCCTCGATGGTCGAGCGAGACCCGGAGTGGGCGGGCTGGTGCGCCGTGCTGGTCAACGTCAACGACCTGGCGGCGATGGGCGCCGAGCCCGTCGGTCTGCTCGACACCTTCGGAGCCCGCGACCGCTCCTTCGCCACCCGGATCGTGAACGGGCTGGCGGCCGCGAGCCGACGTTGGCAGGTGCCGGTGCTGGGCGGCCACACCTCCCTGGGTGTGCCGGCCTCGCTCTCGGTCACCGCGCTGGGCCGGACCTCGACGCCCGTTCCGGCCGGCGGCGGCCGCCCCGGTCACCGGCTCAGCGTGACCACGGACCTGGGCGGGGGCTGGCGCCGGGGCTACCGCGGGCAGCAGTGGGACTCCTCGAGCGACCGCAGCACCGAGGAGCTCCAGACCATGGGCTCGTTCGTCGCCCGGACCGCTCCCGCCGCCGCCAAGGACGTCAGCATGGCCGGCCTGGTCGGCACCCTCGGCATGCTCGCCGAGGCCAGTGGCTGCGGCGCCACCCTCGACGTCGCCGAGGTCCCCCTTCCCACCGGAGCCTCCATGGGCGACTGGCTCACCTGCTTCCCCGGCTTCGCCATGATCACCGCCGACCGCGCCGACGCCGCTCCCGCCCCTGCGGGCCCGGCCGTCTCGCGGTCCTGCGGTGATCTGACCACCACCCCCGGGGTGTCGCTGCGCTGGCCCGACGGCCGCTGCACCGCCGCCCTCTCCCCCGACGTCACAGGACTAGGACCCGCATGACCACGTACACGTTGACCGCCGCCTCCGCCGCCTTCGGCCGCGACCTCGACGAGGCGTACGCCACCATCGCCGGCCTGGTCGCCGACGCGCGCGACGTCGGCTCCGACCTGCTGGTGCTTCCCGAGGCCTGCCTCGGCGGCTACCTGCCCAGCCTCGGCAACGCCTCCGACGACGAGGAGACCCGCGCCCGCCGGTCCCGCAACCTCCCGCCGGCGCTCGAGCTGGACGGGCCCGAGCTCCGCCGGGTCGCCGACCTGGCCGGCGACCTGACCGTGCTGCTCGGCATCAGGGAGTCGGCTGCCGAAGCCGTCACCTACAACACCGCGGTCGCCCTCACCGGCGACGGCGTGCTGGCCACCCACCGCAAGGTGCACCAGCCGCTCGGGGAGAACCTCTGCTACGCCGCCAGCGACTCCTTCGCCGCCTTCGACTCCCCCGTCGGCCGGATCGGCATGCTGATCTGCTACGACAAGGCCTTCCCCGAGGCGTCCCGGACGCTGGCCCTGGACGGCGCCGAGATCATCGCCGCGCTGTCGGCCTGGCCGGCGGCCCGGACCGCCACCGCGGCCAACCTCGAGGACGACCGCTGGAAGAAGCGCTTCGACCTCTACGACCAGGCCCGCGCGCTGGACAACCAGGTGGTCTGGCTGGCCTCCAACCAGTCCGGCACCTTCGGCTCGCTGCGCTTCGTCGGCAACGCCAAGGTCGTCGGCCCGGGCGGGGACGTGCTGGCCGAGACCGGAGTCGGACCCGGGCTGGCCACGGCCACCGTCGACGTCCAGCGCGAGCTGGCCGCCACCCGCGGCGGCATGTACGCCCTGCGCGACCGCCGGCCGAGCGCCTACCGGCTGGACACCGTCCTCGGGGACTACCAGCCCGCGCCCCAGCTGACCGCCGAGCCCTCGTATGCCTGAGCTCACCTTCGTCAGCCGCTGGCCCGACGGGCACCGGCTGGCCAGCTACTCCCCCTCGCTGGTCGTCTCCGAGCACCTGGACGCCGGCGCCTGGTACCCGGTCGCCGACTTCGTCCGCCGCTCAGGCGAGGCCCTGCGGACGGCGAGTGCTCGCGTCGAGGCCCGCTACGGCTTCCCCTGTGGCCGGGCCGCCGCCTCGCTGGCCGAGATCGAGGCGGTCGCCGCCCGCTACCCCGGCGGCGAGGTCCTGGTCGAGCGGCTCACGCCCCGGCGGGGTGCCGCGTGAGCGCGTCCGGGAGGGTCGCCGCCGCGCTGCACGGCCGGCACGTCTCCGTCGTCGTGGTGGGAGCCGGCCAGGCCGGACTCGCGGCCAGCTGGCACCTGCGTCAACAGGGTGTCGAGCACGTCGTGCTGGAACGGCAGACCGCGGCCCACGAGTGGTCGGACAGCCGCTGGGACAACTTCACCCTGGTCACGCCCAACTGGCAGTGCCGGCTGCCGGGCCACCCCTACCCCGGGGACGACCCGGACGGCTTCATGACCCGCGACCAGGTGGTGGCCTACCTCGCCGACTACGTCGCCCGCGTCGACGCGCCGCTCTACGAGCACACCACCGTCACCTCGCTGCGGCAGGGCCGGGACGGAGGGTTCGTGGTCTCCGTCAGCTCCTCGAAGGGCCAGCGGGCCGTGCTCAGCGCCGACCACGTCATCGTGGCCACCGGCGGCTACCACGACCCCAGGATCCCGCGGCTGGCCGAGCGGCTGCCGGCCGACATCGTTCAGCTGCACTCCTCGCGGTACCGCAGCGCGGCGGCCCTGCCCGAGGGCGCGGTGCTGGTGGTGGGTACCGGCCAGTCCGGCGCCCAGATTGCCGAGGACCTGCACCTGGAGGGGCGGCAGGTCCACCTCGTCGTCGGCTCGGCCCCGCGCTGCGCCCGCTTCTACCGGGGTCGGGACTGCGTGGCCTGGCTGGAGGAGATGGGCACCTACGACGTCGCCGTGGAGAACCAGCCCGGCGGGCTGGCCGCGCGGGAGAAGACCAACCACTACCTGACCGGCCGCGACGGCGGCCGCGACATCGACCTGCGCGCCTTCGCGCTGGAGGGGATGCGGCTCCACGGTCGGCTGACCGGCGGCGAGGGCGGCCGCCTGCAGCTCGCCCCCACGCTGGAGGCCTCCCTCGACGCGGCCGACGCGGTGGCCGACTCCATCAAGGACGCGATCGACGCCCACATCGACCGGCACCGGATCGCCGCGCCGACCGAGGCCCGGTACACCCCCGTGTGGCGGCCCGAGGTCGAGTCCACCGAGCTCGACCTGACCGTCGAGGGCGTCACCTCGGTCGTCTGGGCGGTGGGCTTCACCAGCAACTTCCGCTGGCTGGGCGTCCCCGTCTTCGACGGCGAGGGCCAGCCCTGCCACCAGCGCGGGGTGACGGCAGTCGACGGGCTGTACTTCCTGGGCCTGCCCTGGCTCCACACCTGGGGCTCGGGCCGCTTCGCCAGCGTGCAGCGGGACGCGGCCCATGTTGTCGACCACCTCGTCCAGCGTCGCGCCGACCCTCGTGCGCCCAGTGCCGAGCGGGAGCCCGTCCTGGCGGCCGGCGCCTCCCTACCCTGAGGCATGGTTGTGTTCGTCTGTCGCGCTCCGCGCTCCGCGGTCCTGGCCTCCGCCAGATCTCGCTCGTTCGTCCCGGTTCCGGGTGACGCAGTCCGGCGTCGTTCCAGGCGAGCGCGTCATCCGGAACCGCTCCTCACTCCCGAGAGGCTCCGCCCATGCCCATCACCAGGATCGGGGCCGTCGCGGCCCACTTCGGCCGCGACGTGGAGCGGACGATGGCCAAGCTGGCCGGGATCGTCGAGAGCGCCCGCCGGGACGGGCTGGACCTGCTGGTGCTGCCCGGCGCGACAGTCGGGGGGTACATCCCCGACCTGCGCCACCCCGGGCTCGACGACCTGCCGCCGAGCTTCGGCCTCGAGTCGGCGATGGTGGCCGACCTGGTCCGGCTGGCCGGGTCGATGACCCTGTGCGTCGGCTTCTGCGAGGCTGCCGACGGACTGCGCTACAACGCGGCCGTCTGCGTCAGCGGGGACGGCGTGCTGGGGCACCACCGTAAGGTGCACCAGCCGGCCGGGGAGCACTTCGCCTACGCGGCCGGGGACTCCTTCGCCGCCTTCGACTCCCCCGTCGGCCGGATCGGCCTGCTGATCGACTACGACCTCACGTTCCCCGAAGCCGCCCGCACCCTCGCTCTCGACGGCGCCCGGATCATCGCCGCCCTCTCGGCCTGGCCGGCCAGCGTCACCAACCGCGCCGCCCGGATCACCGAGGACCGGCAGTCGCGGCTGTTCGACCTCTACGACGCCGCCCGGGCCGCGGAGAACCAGGTGGTGCTGGCCTCGGCCAACCAGACCGGGGTCTACGGCGACCTGCGCTTCCTCGGCCAGGCCAAGGTGGTCGGCCCCGGCGGCGACGTGCTGTCGCGGACCTGGTCCAAGGGCGCGCTGGCCCGGGCCGACCTGGACGTCGAGGCGGAGATCGAGCGCGCCCGCCGGGTACTGCACCACCTGGCCGAGCGCCGTCCGGCCGCCTACGCGCTCCAGCCCGACCCGGCCGCCCACCGGTGAGCCCCCGGTCGCCGGCCACGGATGCGTTGAGGGTCGCGCTCCTCACCTACTCGACGAAGCCCCGCGGCGGGGTGGTGCACACGCTCGCGCTCGCCGAGGCCCTGGCCGAGCTGGGGGCCGAGGTGACGGTCTGGACGCTCGGACGCGGCGGGGACGCCGCCTTCTTCCGGCCGGTGGCCGAGGCGGTGACCGTCCGGGTGGTCGACTTCCCCGGCGTCGAGGGCGAGGACGTAGGGGACCGGATCCTGCGCTCGATTTCGGTGCTCGGGGCCGGCTTCGCTCCGGAGCGGAGCTCCTACGACGTGGTGCACGCCCAGGACTGCATCAGCGCGAACGCCGCCGGACCCTGCATCCGGACCATCCACCACCTCGACACCTTCACCACCCCCGAGCTCGCCGCCTGCCATGAGCGGGCGGTCGTCGAGCCGTTCGCCCGGATCTGCGTGTCCGCCGCCGTCGCCCGGGAGGTCGAGCAGGGCTGGGGACTACGGCCGACCGTGATCGGGAACGGGGTGGAGGCGCAGCGGTTCAACGCCGCGGCCGCTGACCAGGGCGGCCAGGCGGCGTGGCGGGCCGAGATCGGGGCTGCGTACCTCTTGGCCGTCGGAGGGATCGAGCCCCGCAAGGGCACGATCGACCTGTTGGAGGCGTACGCGCTCGTCCGGCCGGGCGCGCCCGAGCTGCGGCTGGTGGTCGCCGGTGGCGAGACGCTGTTCGACTACCGGGGGTACCGGGACGCGTTCGAGGCGCGCGCGGTCGAGCTGGGCGTCGCCCCGCAGGTGCTGGGCCCGGTCGACCACGAGCGGCTGCCCGCCCTGGTCGCGGGCTGCGCGGCACTGGGCTTCGTCTCCACGAAGGAAGGCTTCGGGCTGGCGGCGATGGAGGCTCTGGCCGCCGGGGTCCCGGTGGTGGCCCGCGACCTGCCCGTGCTGACCGAGGTCTTCGGACCGCACGTCCGCTACGGCCGCGACCCTGCCGGCATCGCCGCCGCCCTGCGGACCGCCCTGGCCGAGGGACCGCTACCGGGCGGCGCGGCCTTTGCCGCCCGCCACACCTGGCGAGCCGCGGCCAAGGCTCATCTGGACTTCTACCCCCGCGCCCTGAGCTTGTCGAAGGCCTCGAAGAGGTTGCGCTAGGTCTTCCCGACGGCCAGCGCAACCCCTGCGGGGCCTTACCCGACGGCCAGCGCAACCCCTTCGGGGCCTTCGACAAGCTCAGGGCGCGTCTCCAGCCTGTCCTTCGACAAGCGCAGGGCGTGTCACACGTCCTTGACGCGTTCTTGACGCCGACGGCCGGGCTCTCGACGCCGGCCACGGGTACCGTTTTCGACTGCACCCGAACGGCTGACCGGCACAGGAGCACCATGACCACCACGGCCCGCGAGGGCGCCACCGCGATCGGGCCCGCCGCCCCCCGGCGCAGCCCCGTCCGGGCCTGGCTGCTCGAGGGCCTGGCCGACCGCTCCCGCGGTCACCCCGGTCCGCACGCCCACCCCGAGTCCACCGAGAAGACGCACTCGTGGTGGCGGGTGATGTGCCTGACGGGAGTCGACTACTTCTCCACCCTGGGCTACCAGCCCGGCATCGCCGCGCTCGCCGCCGGCGCCGTCTCACCGATCGCGACCCTCGTACTGGTGGCGCTGACCCTGCTGGGTGCGCTGCCGGTCTACCGACGCGTCGCGGAGGAGAGCCCCCGCGGCGAGGGCTCGATCGCCATGCTGGAGCACCTGCTGTCGTTCTGGGGCGGCAAGGTCTTCGTGCTGGTGCTGCTGGGCTTCGCCGCGACCGACTTCATCATCACCATGACGCTGTCGGCGGCCGACGCGTCGGCCCACCTGGCCCAGAACCCCCGCCTCAGCAGCATCTTCGAGGGCCACGAGCTGGCCATCACGCTGGCACTGCTGGCGCTGCTGGGTGCGGTGTTCCTCAAGGGCTTCAGCGAGGCGATCGGCATCGCCGTCGCCCTGGTGGCGGTCTACCTGAGCCTCAACGTGGTGGTCATCGGCGTCGGCCTGTACCGGCTGGTCACCGTGCCGCACCACTTCGCCGACTGGCAGACGGCACTGACCACAGCCCACTCGAACCCCCTCATGGTCGTGGTCGTCGCCCTGGTCGTGTTCCCCAAGCTGGCCCTCGGCCTGTCCGGCTTCGAGACCGGCGTCGCGGTGATGCCGCACATCGACGGCGCTCCCGACGACGACCCGGTCAAGCCCGCGTTCCGCATCCGCGGGGCCAAGCGGCTGCTGACCGCCGCTGCCCTCACCATGAGCGTCTTCCTCGTCACCTCGAGCCTGGTCACCACGCTGCTGATCCCGGCAGCGGACTTCCAACCCGGCGGGCCCGCCAACGGGCGCGCCCTGGCCTACCTGGCGCACGAGTACCTGGGCAGCATCTTCGGCAGCGTCTACGACGCCTCGACCATCGCGATCCTGTGGTTCGCCGGTGCCTCGGCCATGGCCGGGCTGCTCAACCTGATCCCGCGCTACCTGCCCCGGTACGGGATGGCCCCGCACTGGACCCGTGCCGTCCGGCCGCTGGTCCTGGTGCTGATGACGGCCGCCTTCATCATCACGATCATCTTCGACGCCGACGTCGACGCCCAGGGCGGCGCGTACGCGACCGGGGTGCTGGTGCTGATCACCTCGGCCTCCATCGCCGTGACGCTGGCCGCGCGACGGGCGGGTCAGCGGTTCCAGACCGTCGCGTTCGCCGTGGTCTCGCTGATCTTCGTCTACACCACCGGCGCGAACGTGGTGGAGCGGCCGGACGGGGTGAAGATCGCCGCGGTGTTCATCGCCGCGATCCTCGCCGTCTCCCTCATCTCCCGACTGTCCCGGGCCTTCGAGCTGCGGGTGGACGAGGTCGTGCTCGACCCGACGGCCGAGCGCTTCGTCCGCGACTGCGCCCGCCGGACCATCCGGATCGTGCCGAACGAGCCCGACCTGCGCGACCGGGCCGAGTACAGCGACAAACTGCGCCAGGTGCTCCGCGACAACGACCTCACCGATGAGTCCGACGTGCTCTTCGTCGAGCTCACCGTGGCCGACGCCTCCGACTTCGAGACGACGCTGGAGGTACGCGGGGAGGTGATGCACGGCCGTTACCGCGTCCTCACCGCCACCAGCTCCACCGTGCCGAACGCCCTCGCCGCCCTGCTGCTGGACATCCGGGACCGAACCGGCCGCCAGCCCCACATCTACTTCGAGTGGACCGAGGGCAGCCCGCTGACCAACCTGACCCGTTTCCTGCTCTTCGGCAGCGGCGAGGTCGCCCCGGTCACCCGGGAGGTGCTCCGCCAGGCCGAGCCCGACCGCGACCGCCGCCCCCACGTCCACGTGGGCTGAGGAGGCCTGAGGGGGCTGGCCCATCTCCGGCTGTCAGGCCGAGAAGTCGGACCTGACGGCCAGGGATGGGGCGCCGCCGTGCTGAGGAGGAGGCGGTGAACACGCTTTTCCGTTCAACGGCCACGACGAAGTAGGCGGGCCAGAGCCCCATCCACGTCCGAGCGAAGCGAGGACAGTGAACACCGGTCAGGCCTTCTTCTTGGCCCTCGAACTCCGCGGGTTCTCCGACTTCTTGGCGGCGACCCGGGCGGCCTCGCGGGCCCGGCCTTCGGCGGCTTCCCGCTCCTCGTCGGGCACCACGACGGTGGACAGGACCACCATCGAGTGCGCCGGGACTGCGTGCTCGGTCAGGGCGTCCCAGGGCTTGACGTCGGCCGGGCCGACCGTACCGTCGGCGGTCTCCAGACGGAGTACCCAGTGGTCGCCGAAGGGCGCGGGCGGCACCCGGAAGTCGATGTCGCTGCCGGAGGCGTTGAACATGAGCAGGAAGTGCTCGTCGGTGATCCGACGGCCCATGTCGTCGGACTCGGGGATGGCGTCGCCGTTCAGGAACACCATCAGGCTCTGGGCGTACCCGGTTGACCAGTCGCTGTCGTCCATCTCGGTGCCGTCAGGCCGCAGCCAGACGATGTCGCCCAGCTCGCTCTGGCCACCGTGGCTGGCGTCGCCGGCGAAGAACCGGCGACGGCGCAGCACCGGATGGGCCTGCCGCAGCGCGATGGCGGCCGAGGTGAACCTCAACAGCCCCTGCTGGTCCTCGTCGAGGTCCCAGTCCACCCACGCCAGCTCGTTGTCCTGGGCGTAGACGTTGTTGTTGCCCCGCTGGGTGCGCCCCAGCTCGTCACCGTGGGCCAGCATCGGCACACCCTGGCTGACCATCAGGGTCGTGATGAAGTTGCGCTGCTGCCGCAGCCGCAGTGCCTTGACGGCCGCGTCGTCGGTCTCGCCTTCGGTCCCGCAGTTCCAGGAGCGGTTGTGGCTCTCGCCGTCGTTCCCGTTCTCCCCGTTCGCCTCGTTGTGCTTCTCGTTGTAGGAGACGAGGTCACGCAAGGTGAAGCCGTCGTGGGCGACGATGAAGTTGATCGAGGCCGTCGGGCGCCGGTCGGAGTGGGCGTACAGGTCGCTGGAGCCGGTGATCCGGGAGGCGAACTCCCCCAGCGCGGCCGGCTCGCCGCGCCAGAAGTCGCGGACGGTGTCGCGGTACTTGCCGTTCCACTCCGTCCACAGCGGCGGGAAGTTGCCCACCTGGTAGCCGCCGTCACCGAGGTCCCAGGGCTCGGCGATCAGCTTGACCTGGGAGATCACCGGGTCCTGCTGGATGATGTCGAAGAACGCGGACAGCTTGTCGACCTCGTGGAACTGCCGGGCCAGGGTGGCCGCGAGGTCGAAGCGGAAGCCGTCGACGTGCATGTCCAGGACCCAGTAGCGCAGCGAGTCCATGATCAGCTGCAGCACGTGCGGGTTGCGCATCAGCAGGCTGTTGCCGGTGCCCGTGGTGTCGTAGTAGTGCGACTTGTCCTCATCCACCAGCCGGTAGTAGGCCGCGTTGTCGATCCCGCGGAACGCGATCGTCGGCCCGCGCTCGTTGCCCTCGGCGGTGTGGTTGTAGACCACGTCGAGGATGACCTCGATGTTGGCCGCGTGCAGCGCCTTCACCATCGCCTTGAACTCGGTGGTCTGCTGGCCGTTCGCGGTGTCCGCCGCGTAGCCGTTGTGCGGCGCCATGAAGCCGATGGTGTTGTAGCCCCAGTAGTTGCTGAGGCCCTGGTCGACCAGGTGCGAGTCGTTGACGAACTGGTGGACGGGCAGCAGCTCGACGGCGGTGACGCCGAGATTGGTCAGGTACTCGATGATCGCCGGGTGGCCGATGGCGGCGTAGGTGCCCCGGACGTCGTCGGGGACGTCGGGGTGGGTCATCGTCAGACCCTTGACGTGCATCTCGTAGATGACGCTCTCGTGGTACTGGTGCCGCGGCGGCCGGTCGTGACCCCAGTCGAAGAACGGGTTGGTCACCACCGAGAGCATGTTGTGGCCGAGGGAGTCGTCGTCGTTGAAGGCGTCCGGCTTGCCGAAGCGGTAGGAGAAGAGCGACTCGTCACCGTCGATCTGGCCCTCGATGGCCTTCGCGTACGGGCTGAGCAGGAGCTTCGCGGGGTTGCAGCGGTGCCCGTTCGCCGGGTCGTAGGGTCCGTGCACGCGGAACCCGTACCGCTGGCCGGGGTGGACGCCGGGGACGTAGGCGTGCCAGACGTAGCCGTCGACCTCGACGAGCTCGTGGCGGGTCTCGGCGCCGGCGTCGTCGATGAGGCAGAGCTCGACCCGTTCCGCGACCTCGGAGAACAGGGCGAAGTTGACTCCGGTGCCGTCGTAGGTCGCCCCGAGGGGATAGGGCCTTCCGGGCCAGATGTCCATGTGGAACCTCGTATCTGTGTCGAGCAGTGTGGTGTCAGAGCTGGTTGTCGAAGCGTCGGTCGGTTCAGCGTCATCGCAGGCCTGGGCCCGCGCCCACGGGTTACCCCGGGCCGCGCCGGCTCAACCGGCGGACGGGGGGCTCCGCCTGGGCTCAGGCGCTGGTCCCCACCGTAAGGCCCGGCACTGACGGGGCACGCAGGAAGGGGCTGGTGGGAGCGCCCCGACTCATCGCCCCCACCAACCCCTTGGCCGCCTGCGACGGCTGATGAGGCGCCCCAGGAGGCATCAGTATGGGTTCGTTACCTCAAGATTGGCGCGGGTCGGACCGGCGGTGAGGGCGATCTTGGCCAAAAGTTCGCAACCTGGCCCGTCCGGGGTTCAGGTGCGGGACGAGGCGTCGATCTTGAGCTCGCCGTCGTCCTCGACCAGGGTGAAGGAACGACGCTCGGAGCTCTTGCGTCCGTCTGTGCCGACGTAGCTGACGGTCGCCTCCACCTGGTCGGCGCCGGTGGCGGTCACCTTCGACGTCGACACCGCGCTGAACTCGCCCCAGAACTGGTCGTAGCTCTTGCGACCGCCGGTGGCACTGCGGTAGCGGCCGGTCAACCGCTCCCAGCCCGCCTCGGTGTCCCGGGGCAGCAGGGCGTAGTAGCTGGTGACGCCCTCGACCAGCCGGGCCTCCCCGGCCGAGGCCGAGGGGCTGGGGGTGGAGCTGGGGCTGGGGCTGGGGCTGTCGCTCGGGGTGGGCGAGCTGGACGACGCGGACTCAGTCGGGCTCGACGACGCGCTGGTCGACGTCGTGGCCGAGCTCGTGCTCGAGGAGGTGGACCGGCTGGACGCCGGGGTGCGCGCCGCGGAGGGTGACGCCGCGATGCCGGCCCCCGAGCCGCCACCGTCGTGGAGGACGGCGTAACCCAGGCCCACGACCAGGAGCAGCAGCACCACGGCCACCACCCATCCGATCGCACCCCGCCGGCGCCGGGGGGCGGGAACGGCGGGCCGTCGCGTGGTCTGCTCGGTCGGGGCGGCGGCGGCAGCCGGCAGCAGGGGCGTGGCCTGGGTATCGGCCGGGAGGTCAGCCGGCGGTGCTGGAGCCGGCTGCTCGGGAGCTGGCGACGTCACCGCGGGAGCCGGGACGGCCAGCGGGCGCGTCGGCTGGACGCCCTGGGCCAGGTCGATCCGCAGCGCTGCGAGCTCGGAGGCGACCGTGGCCATGGTCGGCCGGCCACCCGGGTCGACGGCCAGCATCCGCAGCAGCAGCGGGGTCAGCGGGCCACTGCGCTGTGGCGGCGGGAAGTCCCCGCTCGCCACGAGATGCAGCAGCACGATCGGGTTGGGGTCACTGCCGAAGGGCGGCCTGCCCTCCAGCGCGGCGTAGAGGGTGGCACCGAGGGAGTAGACGTCGGTCGCGGCGTCGGAGCTGGCACCCCGGGCCACCTCGGGCGCGAGATAGGCCGGGGTGCCGTGGACCATCCCGGTGACGGTGAGGGTCGCGTCGCCGAGCACCCGGGAGATGCCGAAGTCGCTGAGCATCGCCGACCCGTCCTCGGCGACCAGGATGTTGCCCGGCTTCACGTCGCGGTGCACGATGTCCAGCTGGTGGGCGGCGGCGAGGGCGGAGGCCACCTCGGCGCCCAGCCGGGCCGTCTCGTCGAGGGAGAGCGGACCGCCCTCGCGGAGCACGGCGGACAGCGGCACCGAGGGCACGTACTGCATCACCAGGCCCGGCCGGCCCTCGTGCTCGACGACGTCGAACACCGACACCGCGTGCGGGTGGTGCAGCCGGGCGGTGATCCGCGCCTCGCGCATCGCCCGCTGGGTCGCCAGCTCGGCCTCGTCCTCGCTCAGGCCGATCGGCGGCCGGAGCAGCTTGACCGCGACCGGTCGGCGCAGCCGCTCGTCCTCGGCCCGCCAGACCACCCCCATACCACCGGCGCCGATCTGCTCGACCAGGCGGTAGCGTCCGGCGACGGTCGGGTGCGGCACGTCCACGGACTCCCCCCGTCTGGTCGGCGAACTGACCGGCCGAGCCTACGGCACCCCTGCCGGGTCGGGACCGCTCAGCCGACGTGGGCCTGGCCGGTGGACGCGCTGGTGCCGCCGTCGACGGCCAGGATCGCTCCGGTGATGTAGGCGGCGTCCGCACTGGCCAGGAAGAGCACCGCGGGGGCGATGTCCTCCGGCACCGCGGGCCGACCGAGGGCGACCCGGTTGACGAGGGGAGCCAGGGAGGCCTCGTCCTCACCGACCCCGGCGGTCACCTCGGTCCGGGTGAAGGCCGGGGCTACGGCGTTGAGGCGGACGCCCTTCGGGCCGTAGTCCAGCGCCAAGGACTGGACGAAGTTCATCACCGCCGCCTTGGTCGCGTTGTAGAAGGACTGGCCCCAGTCCCCCCTCAGCCCCGAGACCGAGCCGACGGCGACCAGGTTGCCGCCCGAGCGCTCCAGCTCGGGCAGCGCCGCCTGCGCCAGCTGGACGAACGCGTCCACGTTGGTCCGCCGCAGCTGCTGCCACTGCTCGGTGGTCACCTCGGTGAACGGGGCGTTGAGGTAGCCGGCGGCGTTGTTGACGAAGACGTCGAGCCCGCCGAACCGCTCCACCACCTGCGGCACGACCGTGGCGGCCTGCTCGGGATCGGCGAGGTCGGCGCCGATGGCCAGGACGCGGTCGGGGTCGTAGCCGCTGAGCGTCTCCTCGAGCTTCGCCGTCCGTCGCCCGACCACGGCCACCGAGGCGCGGTTGTCCAGGAAAGCCCGGGCGATCGCCTGCCCGATGCCGCTGCCCGCCCCCGTGACCAGGATCGTGCGGCCGTCGAAGGCGTATCGGTTGGACGTCATCATGAAGGTCCCCTACCCACCTGGTTTTCCCCGACACTGTGGCCCGACGCCGCAGAATGGACAGGTGCGTTCAGAGGCGAGTGTGCTGCACCTCGACCTCGACGCGTTCTTCGCCTCCGTCGAGCAGCGGGACAAACCGTCGCTGCGGGGCAAGCCGGTGGTCGTCGGCGGGGTCGGCGCGCGCGGGGTGGTGGCCACCGCCTCCTACGAGGCCCGGGTGTTCGGGGTGCGCTCGGCGATGCCCGCCTCGGAGGCGCGCCGGCGGTGTCCGCACGCAGCCTTCCTCGCCGGTCGGTTCCTCGCGTACCGGGAGGCCAGCGCCCAGGTGATGGGCCGGCTGCGCGACCTGTCGCCGCTGGTCGAGCCGCTGTCGCTGGACGAGGCGTTCGTCGACCTGCGGGCCGCCGACCCGGTACCCAACTTCCAGCGCGCCGGGCTGCAGGCCGTGGTCGACCGGCTGCGGGCCGAGGTCGCCGAGGTGACCGGCGGCCTCACCGCCTCGGTTGGGGTGGGCAGCTCCAAGTTCATGGCCAAGGTCGCCACCGAGCTGGCCAAGCCTGACGGCAGCTGGATCGTGCCGGCCGGGACGGAGGTCGCGCTGCTGGCGCCGATGAAGGTCGGCGTGATCCCCGGGGCCGGGCCGGTCACGGTGGACCGGCTGCAGCGGATCGGCATCCACCTCGTCGGTGACCTGCAGGGGGCCGACGTGGACGAGCTGGCCCAGGTGGTCGGCCGCAGCCACGCCGCCGCCCTGGTGGCGTTCGCGTCCGCCCAGGACGACCGACCCGTCGAGCCGGAGCGCGAGGCGAAGTCCATCTCCGTCGAGGACACCTTCGAGACCGACCTCGTCGACCGCGACGAGCTGACGGCGATCCTGCGGCGCGACGCCCGGCAGGTGGCCGGCCGGCTGAGCGCGGCCGGGCTGTTCGCCCGGACGGTGTCGATCAAGGTACGGCAGCACGACTTCTCGACCCTCACCCGGTCGCGGACCCTGCTGAGTGCCACGGACCGCGCCGAGGTGATCGGCTCGGTGGCCCACGGGCTGCTCGACGCCGTCGACGTCACCGCCGGCGTCCGACTGCTCGGTGTCAGCGTGGCCGGGCTGACCGACGTGCTGCAGGAGGAGCTCTTCGCCGCTGACGCCGACCTTGTGCTGGATAACCGTGCGACAACCAACGACTACCCAGCACCAGATCCTCAACAACCCCTCGAGCAGCCTCGATGGCTGCCCGGGGCCGACGTCGAGCACGATGAGCACGGCCGCGGCTGGGTCTGGGGCTCTGGGCTGGGCCGGGTGACCGTCCGGTTCGAGACTCGCGACACCGCTCCGGGACCGGTCCGCACGTTCCGGTTGGACGACCCGCAGCTGCGGCTCTCCTGACGTCACCACTGCTACGAGCCTGCTACCTGTTGACGGTGATGGACCGTTACGGAGTCCACACCAAGACTGAAGCGGTCGACCTCGCCCTGAGACACCTCGCGGGACAACCGATGACGAGAGATGAAGCGCTGGCGATGCCCGAAACCCGTTCGATCGGCGAGGTTCCGGCCGGCACGGGCGTCGGGCCGGCGTGATCCTGGTCGACACCTCAGCGCGGGTCGAGTTCGACCGGGCCACGGGCAGCGCCGTCGATGCCCGGCCGACCGTCCTCGTCGCCGCGGACGGCCCGGTGGCGGTGACCGAGCCCGTGGTCATGGAGGTGCTGGCCGGCGCTCGGTCGACGCCCGCGAGCGCGATCTCCGGCGGTTGCTGCTGGACTGCCTCATCGCTGCCGTGACCTGGCGACGCGACGCCGACCTGCTGTCCGCCGGTGCCGACCTGCAGCGCGTGGCTACGGTCATGGGCCTCGCGCTGGACGGCGGTCCCTGCCGCGGTCCAGCGAGGGCAGGTGGTCTCAGGCGCGGTCATTGGTCAGCCGGACCACCGCCCGCTCGGCGGCCGCGCGGACCCGGGCGACCGGGTCGTCGGCCCGCGCGGCGACCGCCGGCAGCGCGTCGCCCAGCCGATGCCGGGCGACGACCTTCGCGGCCATCTCGCGCACCCGCCAGGCCTCGTCGCTGAGGGCGGCGAGAACGGCCGGCGTGGCCGAGTCGTCCCAGACGTAGAGCAGCCCGCGGGCCGCCCAGACGCGTAGCCAGTAGTCCGGTCCGCCCTCCCCACCGGCCACCGCCCACCGGGCCGGCGCCCCGCCGAGGGCCAAGACGAGCTCGCCGTCCACCTCGCGGCCCTCGAGCAGCGCGACGCACCCGTCGACCACCTGGGCCGGCCCCCGACGGGCGCACTCCTGCGCCACGCTCTGCCGCGGCGTCCAGGCCGGTCGGTTCACGCCGGCCCGTCAGGCCGCGGCCGGCAGCCGACGACTCGCTGCCTCGACCAGGCCACGGAACAGGCCGAAGTCGTCACCGTGTTCGGGATGCCACTGCACGCCCAGCCAGAACGGGCGCTCCGGGTCCTCGACCGACTCGAGCGTGCCGTCGGCGGCGTGGGCGGTCGCCACCAGGCCGGGATGAGAGGCAACGGCCTGGTGGTGGTGGCAGTTGACCTGCATCTCCTCGCCCACGAGGGCCTGGACCAGCGAGCCTGCGGCCGTGGTGACCGAGACCCAGCCGAAGGCGTCCCCGCCCGGTGAGTGCTCGTCGTGCCCGACCACCTCGGGCAGGTGCTGCTCCAGGGTGCCGCCGGCGTGCACGGCCATCACCTGCATCCCCCGGCAGATGCCGAGCACGGGGACTCCCTGGGCACGGGCCCGGTCCAGCAGCGCCAGCTCCCAGGCGTCCCGCTCGCGGCGCGGGCTCTGCGTCTGCGGGTGGGCCGACGACCCGTAGCGGGCGGGTTCCACGTCGGAGCCGCCCGTGATGATCAGGCCGTCCAGCCGGTCGACGACCGCTGCCGCCTGCTCGCCCTGCGGCGGCATCAGGACGGCGATGCCGCCGGCGGCCTCGACCGACCGCGCGTACAGGGAGTTGAGCAGGTCGGTCTGGGTGTGCCAGACGCCGAAGGCGGCGAGCTCCCGGTACGCGCTCAGTCCAATGAGTGGAAGAGGGCCGATCAGAGGAAGGGTCACCTCTCCATCCTCAGCCCCGGTTGTCACAGCGGGGTGACGTAGGCACCGCTGATGCCTCCGTCGACCAGGAAGGTGTTCGCGGTGATGAAGCTGGACTCGTCCGAGGCCAGGAACAGGACGGCGCTGGCGATCTCGGCCGGCTCGGCGAAGCGGCCCAGCGGGATGTGCACCAGCCGGCGCGCGGCACGCTCGGGGTCGGAGGCGAACAGCTCCCGCAGCAGCGGCGTGTTCACCGGCCCCGGGCAGAGCGCGTTGACCCGGACGCCCTGCCTGGCGAACTGCACCCCGAGCTCGCGGCTCATCGACAGCACCCCGCCCTTCGATGCGGAGTAGGAGATCTGGGAGGTCGCCGCGCCCATCACCGCGACGAACGAGGCGGTGTTGATGATCGAGCCCCGACCCTGGTCGATCATGTGCGGCAGCGCGGCCTTGCAGCACAGGTAGACGCTCGTCAGGTTGACCTCCTGCACCCGCCGCCAGGCCTCCAGGTCGGTGTCCAGGATGGAGTCGTCCTCGGGCGGGGAGATGCCCGCGTTGTTGAACGCGATGTCGACCGAGCCGTAGGCCTCCTTCGCCAGGGCGAACAGCGCGGTCACGTCCTCGGGGCTGGTCACGTCCGTCCGGAGGTAGCGGCCGCCCACCGACTCGGCGACCTCAGGTCCGCGGCGGTCGTCGACGTCGCCGATCACGACGCGCGCCCCCTCGGCCGCCAGCCGCTGGACGCTGGCGAGCCCGATGCCGGAGCACCCTCCGGTCACCACCGCGACCCGGCCCTCGACCCGTCCCGTCATGCGATCCTCCTGTTGATCTTGCTCGTGGTGATCTTGGTCGTGGTGATCTTGCCTGGGTTGATCTTGCTGCTGATGATCATGAGCCGTCGCTGAAGAACACGTTCTTCTCCTCGGTGAAGGCGTTCGGGGCTTCAGGCCCCAGCTCGCGTCCCAGACCCGACTGCTTGTAGCCGCCGAACGGCGTCCAGTAGCGGACCGAGGAGTGCGAGTTGACGCTGAGGTTGCCGGCCTGGACGGCCCGGGACACGCGCAGGGCCCGGCCCAGGTCGGCGGTGAAGATCGAGCCCGAGAGCCCGTAGTCGGAGTCGTTGGCCAGCGCCACGGCCTCGGCCTCGTCGCGGAACGGCAGCACGGCCATGACCGGTCCGAAGACCTCCTCGCGCCAGATCCGCTGGTCGGTGCCGCTGGCCAGCACGACCGACGGCGGCACCCAGTAGCCGGGGCCCGTGGGGGCACTACCGGCGAACGCGACGTCCACCTCGTCGAGGTAGCCCTGCACCCGGGTGCGCTGCCGGGCCGAGATCAGCGGGCCCATGTCGGCGTCAGCCCGGGCGGGGTCGGCCACCACCATCGCCTCCACGGCCGGCTGCAGCCGGTCGAGGAACTCAGCGAGCACCGACTCCTGGACCAGCAGCCGGGACCGGGCGCAACAGTCCTGGCCGGCGTTGTCGAAGACGGCGGACGGCGCGCTGGCCGCCGCCCGCGCGAGGTCCGCGTCGGCGAAGACGACGTTCGCGCTCTTGCCGCCGAGCTCGAGGGTGCAGCGCTTCACCTGGTCCGCGCAGCCGGCGAGCACGGCTTTGCCGACTGCGGTCGAGCCGGTGAAGCAGACCTTGCGGACCAGCGGGTGCGTGACGAAACGCTGCCCCACCACCGGCCCCTCGCCCGGGACGACGGTGAACACGCCCTCGGCCAGCCCCGCTTCCCGGCCCAGCTCGGCCAGCCGCAGCGCGGTCAGCGGTGTCAGCTCGGCCGGCTTGAGCACCACGGTGTTGCCCGCCGCCAACGCGGGCGCGAAGCCCCAGGCTGCGATGGGCATCGGGAAGTTCCAGGGGACGATGATCCCGACCACGCCGAGCGGCTCGCGGAAGGTGACGTCAATCCCTCCGGGTACCGGGATCTGGTGACCCAGCAGCCGTTCGGGGCTGGCGGAATAGTAGTGGAGCAGGTCGCGGACGTTGCCGGCCTCCCAGCGGGCGTTGCCGACCGTGTGGCCGGAGTTGCGGACCTCCAGCTCGGCCAGCTCGTCGGCCGACTCCTCCACCAGGGTGGCGAAGCGTCGGAGCAGCCGGGCCCGGTCCCCCGGCGCCACCGCGGCCCAGGCGGGCGCGGCCGCCGCGGCGGCGTCGATCGCGGCGTCCGTGGCGGCCAGATCGGCCATCGCCACCTCGGCCACGACCTGCTCGGTGGCCGGGTTGACCACGGCGTAGGTGCTCACCTCACATCCTCTCGAAGCCGCGCCGCAGCTCCCAGTCGGTGACCGCGGCGTCGAAGGCGGTCAGCTCGACGTCGGCCGCGTGGGTGTAGTGCTCGACGACCTCGTCGCCGAACACCTCCCGGGCCACCGCCGAGGCCGAGAACGCGTCGCGGGCGGCCCGCAGGGTCCGGGGCACGGTCGGCAGCCCCGAGGTGTAGGCGTTGCCGGTCATCTCCGCCGGCAGCTCCAGCTCGTGCTCGATCCCGTACAGCCCGCCGGCCAGCATCGCCGCGATGGCCAGGTACGGGTTGGCGTCGCCGCCCGGCACCCGGTTCTCCACCCGAGCCCCCGCACCGTGGCCCACCACCCGCAGCGCGCAGCTCCGGTTGTCGCTGCCCCACGCGATGGTCGTCGGGGCGAAGGAGCCAGCGGCGAAACGCTTGTAGGAGTTCACGTTCGGCGCGTAGAGCAACGTGAAGTCGCCCATGGTGGCCAGCAGTCCCGCCAGGAAGTGGTCAAAGAGCGGGGTCCTCGCGCCGTCCGCCCAGAAGACGGTGTCGCCGTCGGTGCTGCGTAGCGACAGGTGGATGTGGCAGGAGTTGCCCTCGCGGGCATCGTACTTGGCCAGGAAGGTGATCGCCTTGCCCAGGCTGGCGGCGATCTCCTTGGCCGCGGTCTTGTAGACGGCGTGGTTGTCGGCGGTGGTCATGGCCTCGGCGTACAGGAAGCCGATCTCCTGCTGACCGAGGTTGCACTCGCCCTTCGCGCTCTCCACGTCCATCCCGGCCCCGTACATGGCGTTCCGGATGGCCCGCAGCAGCGGCTCGACCCGGGTGGTGCCGAGCACCGAGTAGTCCCCGTTGTAGGCCAGCACGGGCGTCAGGTCGCGGTAGCCGGAGGCCCAGGCCGCTTCGTAGGAGCTCTCGAAGGCCAGGAACTCCAGCTCGGTGCCGGCGAGGGCCACGTAGCCGAGGTCCGCAGCCCGGGCCCGCTGGGTGGCCAGGATGGTCCGCGGCGACTGCGGGACCGGTGAGTGGTCGAGCTGGACCAGGTCGCACTGCACCATCGCCGTGCCCGGCAGGTGCGGCAGCAGCCGCAGCGTGTCGAGGTCGAGGGCGAACTCCAGGTCGCCGTACCCGGACTCCCACGACGACATCGCGTAGCCGTCGACGGTGTTCATGTCGATGTCGACGGCCAGCAGGTAGTTGCAGCCCTCGGTGCCGGCGTCGAGCACGTGGTCGACGAAGTAGGCGCCGTGCATCCGCTTGCCCTGGAGCCGGCCCTGCATGTCGGTGAACGCGACCACGACGGTGTCGATCTCGCCCTCGCTCACCCGCCGTCGCAGGTCGTGCGGGCTCAGGTGCCGGTCGTTGCGCAGTGCCATCAGTGTCTCTCCTCGTCGTCTCGTGACCGGCTCAGCCGAGCAGGCCCCGCAGCAGCGCGGCAGTGTCGTCGCAGTGCCGTTCCATCTCCCGGGCCGCCCGCACACCCTGGCCCTGGAGCACCGCCGTGACGATGGCGCGGTGCTGGGCGCCCGAGTGCTCGATGTTGACCCGCAGCACCGGGATGGCGATCAGCATGTCGTGCAGCCCCGCCTGCACCGTGGTCACCGCCTCGACCAGCCGCGGCGAGCCGGTCAGCGCGGCGAGCGCCAGATGCAGGCGCGAGTCGGCCCGCCGGTGCGCCGCCGGCCCGGCCGCCACCTCGACCTCCTGCAGCGAAGCGCTCAGCAGCTCGCGCTCGGACCCACTCAGCGTCCGACCGGCAGCGACCTGGCACGCGCCCGGCTCCACCACCCGGCGGAACACCAGCACGTCCATCAGCTCGGCCCGCCGTGCGGCCAGCGCCCCCATCACGTCCGACGCCGTGCCGGACTCCCCCGGCGTCGGCGGCGCGGACGACACCACCGTCCCGCCGCCCCGGCCGCGGGTGGTGGTGACCATCCCGGCCGCGCGCAGCCCCGCCATCGCCTCCCGCAGCGTCGCCCGGGAGACCCCCATCGCGGTGGCCAGCTCCCGCTCGGGGGGCAGGGTCGTGCCGTACGGGTAGGCGCCGAGCCGGATCGCCGTGCCCAACCGCTCGACACAGTCCTCGAAGGCGTGCCGGCTGCGACCCGAGCTGAGGACCAGGTCGCCCAGCCCGTCCTGCGCCACTCAGCTCTCCAGCACCTCTTCGGCCTCGGGGCTGGTCGCGTGGCCCGAGCCCGACGCCGCGGCTTCGCCCCCCATGAAGGTGCGGCGGCCCCCGGCGAACCAGAGGACGGTCGCGAGCAGGAGCACCACGACGACGGCGACCGGCGCGTAGTTGAACGTCGAGACGGTGACCGGCGCGACCGGCGGCAGCACGAACAGCACGCAGATGATCACCACCCAGACCACCGCCACCCAGCCGACCACGGCGCTGAAGCGGCCGAGGTTCCACGGACCGGGCGTGAAGTCGGGGTTGAGCCGGCGCAGCAGCACCGGGATGACGTAGGCGATGTAGAGCCCGATCACCGCGATCGAGGTGACCGCGAAGTACGCCGTGGTGCTGATCAGCGCGGGAGCGGCCAGGATCACCGACAGCGTGACGCAGAGCCAGATCGAGTTGGTCGGTGTCCCGGTCCGGGGGTTCACCGTGGCCCACAGTCGCGACCCCGGCAGGGCCCGGTCGCGGGAGAAGGCGTACGACATCCGCGAGTTGGCCGTGACCGAGGCCATGCCGCAGAAGAACTGGGCGATGCAGACGATGAAGAGCAGGAACTTCGCGATCGCCGGGCTGCCCAGCGCGTCCAGGAAGATCTGGGCCGGCGGCAGTCCGGTGTCGGACTCCGAGAGCTTGGCCAGCCCGGCCTCGCTGCGGTCCGTGATGGCCGCGGTGATCGAGTACAGGAGGATGAAGCCGCCGACGACCGAGACGGCCACGCTGGTGACGATGCCGCGAGGGGCCGCGACCGAGGCGTTCTTGGTCTCCTCCGCGACGTGGGCGGAGGCGTCGTAGCCGGTGTAGGTGTACTGGGCCATCAGCAGGCCGAGCAGGAACACGTAGACCGCGCTGCTCCAGCCGGTCTCGTTGTGGAAGCCCGTCAGCGTCCAGGACACCGACTGGTGGTGCTCGGGCAGCAGCCAGAGCGCGCCCACGATGATGAGCGTCCCGACGACGTGCCACCAGGCCGAGACGCTGGAGAGCAGGCTGACCAGGTTGACCCCGAAGGTGTTGAGCAGCCCGTGCACGACGATGATGCCGACGAAGAGCAGGAAGGTCGTGACCGGGGTCGGCTCGACGCCCCAGACCAGGTTCATGAACGCCATCCAGGTGGTGGCGCAGCCGAAGTCGATGGCCGCGGTGACGGCCACCTCGCCGAGGAAGTTGAACCAGCCGGTGAACCAGGCCCACTCGCGCCGGTTGCGCCGTGCCAACCGTCCGGCCCAGAAGTAGAGGCCGCCGGCGGTCGGGTAGCGGGAGCAGACCTCCGCCATCGCGCCGGCCACCGCCAGCACCAGCACCCCGACGCCGAGCCAGCCGAGCACGAGCGCCGACGGGCCGCCCGAGCGGAGCGCGATGCCGTAGGAGGTGATGCAGCCGGCCAGGATCGAGATGATCGAGAACGAGACCGCGAAGTTGGAGAACCCGGACATGCCGCGGTGCAGCTCCTGGGTGTACCCGAGGTCGGCGAGGGCCTGGGCGTCGGCGTCCAGGGCGGGACTGTCGGTCTTCGGGGTGCTCATGGGACTCCGATCGGCAGGGCAAGCGGGCGACGCGGCTCAGTCTGGCGGCCCGGCCACTCCGCCGTCAATGGTCCGACCTCGTACCAATAGTGAGGGTCATACGATCGCCTGGTGATGTGGATGGGATCGGTGGAGCTGGACCTGTTGCTCGGCGACGTGCACTCGCTGAAGGAGAAGCGCTCGCTGGTCCGGCCGCTGGTGGCCGAGCTGCGACGCCGCTTCGAGGTCAGCGCCGCCGAGGTCGACCATCTCGACCTGCACCGACGGGCCAGCATCGGTGTCGCCCTGGTCAGCAGCGACCAGCACCACGTGACCGAGGTGCTCGACGCCGCCGAGCGGTTCGCCGCCTACCGCCCCGAGATGGAGCTGCTCTCCGCGCGGCGCCAGCTGCGCACGAGCGAGGACTAGCCCTGCACGGACCGTGTGACGTCTTGTCGTCTGCCAACCCTGACAGTCCGCACTGACGCCGACGTGGAACGAGCCCTGGAGAAGCTGACCCAAGAAGGTATGTCGCGCTCGGAAGCAGCCCGGATGGCGATCCTGGAGACGGAACGGGTCCACCGGCGCGCAGCCCTCCGGGCCGAGGCTGAGTCCTTGCGCAACGACCCGAAGGGCGTCGCCGATTCGCAGGAGCTGGCGTCCGAGATGGACGCGCTCCGTGCGTGGTGACCTACCAGCTAGCGCGCGTCCTGGTCGAGCAGCTCACCGTCGTGATCCAAAGACTCGGCTCGGTCAGTTCGCCGGACGCCTGACCGCCGACGAGCTGCACGCAGTCGATGCGGCCCTCCTCGCCGTCCTCGGGCTGGACTGAGCCTGGAAGGTGACCATGACGCGCCGAGGGTCGCGCCCGCACCAGCCGTCCCGGTGGGACTAGCGGCGGGGGCGGCGAGCCAGCATCGCCCCGGTGAGGCCGCAGACCTCGCCGAAGAGCCACAGCAGGAGCCAGAGCGCGATGGCGTCGCTGTCGTAGGTGACCTGGTGGGCGATGAGGAAGGTGAGCACGCCGAGAACGGCAGTCGTCACCGCGACCGCGCCGACGTCGCGTCGGCTGAGGGTGATCGCCGGCTCCGCTGAGGGCCGGCGGACCGGTAGCGAGGTCGTGGCCGGATCGTCGAGGTCCCCGGTCAGCTCGGCCAGGTCCTGGTGGGTCTGGGCCCGGAGCGCCTGCTCGACGCGAGCATCGAACTCGTCCTCGGTCAGCCGACCGACGACCATTTCCCGGGTCAGCCGGTCGACGCAGGCGTTGCGCTCGACGTCCCCGACCCGCGCTCTCAGCACCTCGCTCATCTCCGCATGCTGGCACGCGATCCCGCTGGGCGCAGCGTGACACACCGGCCTCAGGACAGCGGGGTCTCCAGGTCGTCCCAGCCCTGCTGCGGGGAGGCACAGGTGTCGCGGAAGACGTACTGGGAGACCCGCTTGCGCTGCGAGCTCGACCAGTCGATGGCCGGACGCCGCTGCTCGGCGGGCAGGTAGCCGAGGCGGTAGACCGCCATCAGGTCGAGCTCGGGCGGGACGCCGAAGAGCTGCTCGATCCGGGCCCACTGGCTGGGCACCTCCATCGGGAAGGAGATGAACTGGATGCCCATCCCCACCTCGAGGGTGGTCAGCCAGACGTTCTCCATCGCCGCGCCCATGCTGAACACCGAGTAGAACGAGGAGAGCGCCTCCGGCCGGTACTCGGCGCGGTCCAGCAGCACCGCGATCAGCAGCGGCGACCCGGCCACCAGCTTCCGGTTCTCCTCCCCCAGCGTCTGCGGCACCCGCAGGGCGTTCATCATCCTCTGGCCGCGCTTGGTGAAGACTTGGGAGGTGAACGGCCGCAGCGGTGCGGGCAGCCGGTCGAAGAGCATCCCGTCGCGCCGGGACTCCATCTCCGCGGCGCTGAACCTGAAGTACCGCTTGTACCGCTCGAAGAAGGTGCCGTTGGACATCGACTCGGTCACGCTCTGGCCGCTGATCTCGGACACCTGCTCGATCACGGACCGGTCCTCGGTGAGCACGAACCGCCAGGGCTGGCTGTTCAGCTGCGACGGCGCCCGGCCGGCCACCTCCATCAGCAGCCGCTGGTGCTCCGCGGAGACCGGGTCGGGCAGGAAGTGCCCGTTCGTGGTCTTCCGGCGGCGGACGACGTCGAGGAACTCCACCGTCGACGGCCTACTTCCGGTCGGCGACCAGGGCGGCCGCGTAGAAGGGGGCCGCCGAGGCGGCGACGAGCGCGTGCCGGGGCAGCCGGCTGCCGGCGTAGGGGACCAGGGCCAGCGGGACGGCCGTCGGCAGCAGCCACCAGCCGGACGGCCGCCTCGTGGACGCGGCGGCGACCAGCGCGACGCCGGTCAGGGTCGCGGTGAGGACGTACAGCGCGTGGTGCACCCAACGCGCGCGCCCGGTGACCACGACCCCGGCGGCCACCCCCGTCCCGAGGCAGCAGGAGGCGAGGTAGCTGCCCGCGGCGGCTCGCAACAGCGTCCGGGACCTCCGGCGGCCGAGCTCAGGCACCAGGCGTCCAGCTCAGCAGCAGCCGGAAGGGCGGCGAGGGGGCCACTCGCCAGCCCGGCGGCACGGCAGCGGCCAGCTCGGCGGGCCGGTAGCTCCGCCGGATCGAGCGCAGGCCGTCGGTGAACAGGAACGAGTCGGCGGCCGCCGGCCAGGACAGCGCCGCCCAGGCCGCGTAGGCGAGCCGGCTGCGGCGCAGGTCGTTGTGCAGGGCCAGCCGCAGGGCCAGCCGCTCACTGTCGGCGAGCACGCCGGCCAGGTCGGCCGGCCCGAGGTGGTGCAGCAGGTGGTTGGAGACGACCAGGTCGAAGCGCTCGCCGGACTGCACCAGCTCGGCGCTGTCGGCCTGCCGGAACCGGAGTCCCGCGACGGCCGGGCGCTCGGCGACGAAGGCGTACGCGCGCGGGTCCGGGTCGACGCCGAGCACCTCCAGCTGCAGTCCGTCGTCGCGGGCCCAGCGGTGCAGCGACGCGACCAGGTCCCCGCCGCCGCAGCCGAGGTCGAGCAGCTTCGAGCTGCGGTGGGCCGACAGCAGCGGTCGCAGCACGTCGGCGTAGAGCCGCCGCCAACCCGCGACCAGCCGGTTGACCGCGGCGAACCGGGCGTAGGTCCGGCGCAGGGCGGCGAGGTCGCAGTCCGGGGCGTCCATCAGCTCCACAGCCGTGGTCGAGCGCTGGCCGAGACCCGGGCTCACGAGGCGGTCCGGCGGGTCAGCAGCGCGCTCTCCACGCTCACGCCGGGTCCGAACGCCAGGGCGCACACGGTCGCCGGCACCGCGTCGGCCGCGGCCAGCAGCTCCCGCAGCACGAACAGCACGGTGGCGCTGGACATGTTGCCGTAGCGGCGCAGCACCTCCCGGGACGGGCCGAGCTGGTCCTCGGTCAGCGCGAGCGCGGACTGCACCCGGTCGAGGATGCTGCGGCCACCCGGGTGCACGGCCCAGAGGTCGATCTCGGCGAGCCCGCGACCCTCCCGGCCGTCCCCGACCAGCGGCTTCAGGGCCTGGGGCAGGTGCGCCTCGACCAGCCGCGGGATCCGGCTGCTCAGCACCATGTCGAAGCCGGCGTTGCCGATCGTCCAGGCCATGTCGTCCTCGCCCTCGACGACCAGGGTCGAGGAGAACGCGTCCAGGTCCAGCAGCGGGGTACCGGCCGGCGCAGGACGAGCGGTCACCACCGCAGCCGCGCCGCCGTCGGCGAACAACGACGAGCTGAGGACGGTGTCGGTGTCGTCCGCGGCGTGCAGGTGCAGGGTGCAGAGCTCGACGGCGACCACCAGCACGACGGCCGCGGGGTCGGCGCGGCAGACGTCCGCCGCGGTCCGCAGCGCGGGAAAGGCGGCGTAGCAGCCCAGGAACCCGATGTGCGTGCGCTGGGTGGTGGGCGCCAGCCCGAGCGCGCGGACGATCTCGATGTCCGGCCCGGGCGCGTAGAAGCCGGTGCAGGAGACGGTCACCACGTGGCTGACGTCGGTCGCGTCCAGCCCCGGCGCACCGGCGAGCGCGTCGCGCGCCGCGGTCACGAAGAGGCGACCCGCCTCCCGGCGGTAGAGGTCGTTGCGGGTACCGGTGAGCGGGCTCAGCAGCCGGCCGGTGCCGGGTTCCAGGAAGGTCCCGCCCCCCGCGCTGCCGCCGTCGGCGAGCTCGGCGATCACGGTGTGCCGGGTGTCGATGGCCGCGGCGTCGAAGACCGAGGTGATCCGCCGCACCCCGAGCCGGCTCCGCTCCGGCTGCCGCGCGAAGAGGTCGCGGATCTCGTCCTGCGCCAGGACGGTCTCGGGCACCACGGTCGCGAGGGATCGGATGCTGACGGCCACGCCCCCACTCTGCACCTCACCCGCAAGCGGGACTCAGGTGCCTCCTCAGCCGCGGTCGCGGCGGCCAGCGGCGTACGGGTCCCCGAGGTCGACGTCGATGACCAGCCGCGCCGGGTCGAGCAACGAGGCCTCGCGGTGGCACCGGTAGCGGCCCTCACCGTCGGTGCCGGAGATCGTGTTGCCGTCCTCGATCACGTCGCCGGCCTCGAAGACGTAGACCCCGGTGGCGAACAGCAGCTCGGCGATCTCGCCCGGTTCCCGGTCGCGGAAGTGGCACTGCACGTCAGGCAGGTCGAAGACGTGCAGGCCGAGGGTGTCCATGGCCAGCGCCTGCTCGTCGTGCGCGTCGGCGTACATCCGCACGTTGATCACGCCGTCGAGGTCCTCGGGCCCGAAGGTCGCCGGGTCGCTGAGCCGCTGGCTGTGCGCCCAGTGGATCGCGGCGGGCTGCGTGGCACCGGCCAGGGCCGCCACGACCCGGCCGAGGGCGGAGAGCCGCTCCGCCGGGGTGCGGCTCTCGACCAGCATCTCGGTCACCAGCACGCTCGCCCGGCAGCCCGCCAGCGCGGACTCCGCCTCGGGCCAGCTCCAGGTCTGGCTGAGGTCGGGCAACGTCTTGCCGTCCGCACCCAACGGCGAGCCGGCCACCACGACGGTCACCAGCGGCGGCGCCTCCCCGGTACCGAGAGGATGCGGCACGGTGAAGGAGCCGTTCTGGGCCTCCGCCTCGGGCGAGACCTCGCGCAGCGCGGCCAGCAGAGCCGGGTCGTCGAGCTCGGGCGGGGCTTCGTACCAGAGCTCGGCGACCAGGGACAGGGCTTCGCTCATGCTTCCTCCTCGACGGCCCGGACCGCGTCCGCGATCCGCTGCGGGCAGTCCAGCATCATCAGGTGCCGAGAGTCTTCTACCACCACCTGCCGAGCGGCCAGCAGGTCGGCCAGCCGGCGCTGGGCGTGCACCCAGCTCGACCCACCGTCCCCGGCCGCGGTGAGCACGACCGTCGGGAGCCCCGGCCACGGACGCTCGGCCCGGACGCGGTCGAGATCGCGGAGCTGGTCGGTGTAGGCCCCGTTCTCGGCCACCACACTGGCCGCCGCGTCGGGATCGCCAAGCGCAGCCACGGCCGGCATCGGTTCCCAGAGCCGCAGCCGGCTCTGGGCGGCGACCACCACCCGGCCGCCGAGCCGGGCCACCAGCCGGAGCGGCGGCGGCCGCAGTCCCGACTGAACAGCGCGGGCGGCGACCAGCCAGAACGCCCGGAGCGCTCGGTCGCGCCGACCGGCCGGTCGCAGGTCCCACTCGACGCTGCCGTCGACCACGACCAGTCCCTGGACCAGCTCCGGGTACCGGCGGACGAACACCTCGGCATGCGGGCCGGCCATCGAGTGCCCCACGAGCACGACCGGCACCCGGGTCCGCCCGACCAGAGCCGCCAGTGTGGCAACCTCCTCGTCCAACCGCGGCAGCCGCCCCGGCCAGGGCGTGCCGAGCATCCCTGGCCGGTCCAGTCGGACCACGCAACGCCCGGGCAGCAGGTCGACCACCGGCTGCCACAGCGCCGACGGCACCCCGCAGCCGCCGAGCAGCACCACCGCCGGCCGGCGGCCCTCCTGCTCGGTCAGCCACACCCGGCGTCCCCCCAGCTCGACCGCGCTCACCGGACGCCGGACCGCTCGACCACGGGCTCGACGACGGAGTCACCGGCCGCCCCGGCCAGGTCGCATCCCAGCACCGCGAACCACAGCGAGGCGACCAGCACCATCAGCGCCTGGGGGTAGCCGAGGCCGGGTGCGCCGAGCACCAGCATCGCCATCATCACCACCAGGGCCGCCACCTCGACGACCGTCAGCACCAGCACCAGCCGCCGGACGACGACGCCACGCCCCACCCAGGTCGGGCCAAGCCTCAGAGCGAGGTAGGCCGCCACCATCGAGGCGACGATGCCGGTCTGCGCGCCCACGCTGGTCCAGGTGTGGGCGTAGTGCGGCCAGGACAGCCGGCCCGTCTCCTCCGCCACCCGGCAGGCGTGGCTCAAGGTCGGCGAGCAGTCCATGGAAGAGAAGGCGTCCAGCGAAGTCGAGAGCGCGAACAGCAGCAGACCCAGCCAGGCCACCACCTCCCAGCGGCTCGCCACCCCACGCTCCCGGGCCAGGTGACGGGCCCTGAGCACCAGCACCAGCGTGATCACGGCCGTCACGAGGTCCCCGCCCCGGAAGAAGAAGCTGTGCGGCTGGTCGGAGGCGGAGAACTCCGACAGGTAGCCGTCGAAGATCCGGCGATGCCCGTTGACTTGCCAGAACACCCAGGTGTTGTAGGTCAGCACCGTGACCGCACCCAGCAGGGGCCAGCCGAGTCGCCTCACCGGCCCTCATCCCGGCGGCGGGGCCGCACCAGCGGGAACGCGATCGTCTCCCGGATCGAGGCCTGGGTCAGCAGCATCACCAGCCGGTCCATGCCCATCCCCAGCCCGCCGGAAGGCGGCATGGCGTGCTCCAGCGCGACCAGGAAGTCCTCGTCCAGCTCCATCGCCTCCGGGTCGCCGCCGGCAGCCTGCAGCGACTGGGCGGTCAGCCGAGCGCGCTGCTCGACCGGGTCGACCAGCTCGGAGTACGCCGTGCCGATCTCGGCGCCGAAGGCCACCAGGTCCCAGCGCTCGGCCAACCGGGGGTCGTCCCGGTGGGCGCGGGTGAGCGGTGAGACCTCCGCCGGGAAGTCGGTGTAGAAGGTCGGCCGGACGGTCCGGGCTTCCACCAGGTGCTCGTAGAGCTCGAGCACCACCGCGCCGCGGCTCGACCTCGGGTCGAGGTCGAGACCGATCCGGCGAGCCAGCGCGGCCAGCTCGGCGGGGGACGTGTCGGCCGTGACCGGGACCCCCGCGGCGGCGCCGATCGCGTCGTGCACGGTGACCACGGGCCACGGCTCGCCGAGGTCGACCTCGTGGCTGCGGCCCTGCTGGTCGGTGCCGTGCACCACCGGTGAACCGCTCACGGCGCGGGCGGCCGTGCTCACCAGCTGCTGGGCCACGGTCCGCATCGTCGTGTAGTCCCCGTACGCCTGGTAGGCCTCGAGCATCGTGAACTCGGGGTTGTGGGTGGCGTCGGCGCCCTCGTTGCGGAAGTTGCGCCCGATCTCGAACAGCCGGTCGACCCCACCCACCATCAGCCGCTTGAGGTAGAGCTCCGGGGCGATCCGAAGGTAGAGGTCGAGGTCGTAGGCGTTGATGTGGGTACGGAAGGGCCGGGCGTTGGCGCCGCCGTGCACGGTCTGCAGGACAGGGGTCTCGACCTCGAGGTAGCCGAGCTCGTGGAGGGTGTCCCGGACGGCGCGGATCGTCCGCGAGCGGGCGGTCAGGCGGCTCCGGGCCGCGGCGCTCACCGTGAGGTCGAGGTAGCGCTGCCGGACGCGGGTCTCGGGATCACGGAGACCGCCGTCACGAGCCACGGCGCGATGGTCCGGCGGGGGTCGCAGGGCCTTGGCCGTGAGCAGCCAGCCGGTCACCTCGAGCGAGAGCTCACCGGCGCGGGACAGCACCACCATGCCCTCGGCGCCGACGTGGTCGCCGCGGCCGACGGCCTGCCGCAGCTCGGCCATGGCCGCCGCTCCGGCGACCTCGTGGGTCAGCATCAGCTGGGTCTGGCCGCTCCAGTCCTGGAGGTGGAGGAAGATCACGCCGCCGAAGTCGCGGACGGCGAGCACCCGACCCGCCACGGAGGCCGACATCCCCAGCCGCAGCTCCGCGGTGCTGCGGCTGGGCCGGAACGAGGGCGGGTACGGGTCGACGCCGCGGGCCAGCAGCCCGCTGCGCACCGCCATCCGCTGCCGCACCTGCTCCGGCACCCGCGCCGGGGACGCCTCGACGGCGAGAGCCGCCACAGAGGTCGGGACGGGCCGGCTGCCGGACGTGAGCGCCGAGACGTCGGTCAGCCGCGGCCGCAGGAACGTGGGCAGGTCGATGAAGCCCTCGGCCACCCCCGACGCCGCACCGACCAGCGCGATGTCGCGCGCCTCGTCGAAGCAGAGGAACCGCGGCTGCCACGTCGGGTGGTACTTGACGTTGGAGCGGTACAGCGACTCGATCTGCCACCAGCGGGAGGCGACCAGCAGCAGCCGCCGCCAGACCCGCAGCACCGGTCCGGCACCGATCCGGGCGCCCTCCTCGAACGCCGAGCGGAAGACCGCGAAGTTCAGCGACACGCTGTGCAACCCCAGGTTGCGACCCTCGGCCATCAACCCGCAGACCATCAGCTCGGTGACGCCGTTGTCGGCCTGCGGCGAGCGGCGCATCACGTCCAGGGAGAAGCCGTCACTCCCCCACGGCACGAAGGACAGCAGCCCGGCCACGTCGTCGACGGGTCCCGGACCGGTGCGGTCGGCCGGGAAGAGCGCCTCGACCATCAGGCAGTCGGCGTCGGCCGGGTCGCCGAGCCGTCCCAGCGCCATCGAGAAGCCCCGCTCGGTCTCGGTGTCGCGCCAGGCGTCGACCAGCCCGACCAGCTGCACCATCTCCGCCGCCGGGATCTGGCCGTGACGGCGGATCCGGGTGCGGTAGCCCATCCGCTCCAGCCGCTGCACCGCCTGCCGGACCGGTCGCAGCTCACGGGAGTCCAGCTGGAAGTCCCGGGTGGTGAGCACGGCCTCGTCGCCCAGCCGGATCACCCGCATCCCCGCCCGCGCGTACGCGGTGGCACCGGCCTCACTGGCCCCGATCACCGCGGGCGTCCAGCCGTAGGTCTGGGTCAGCTCCTGCCAGGCGGTGATCGCGCCCGGCCAGTGGTCGAGCGGCCCGAGCGGGTCACTGCTGGCCAGGCAGACACCGAGGTCGACCCGGTAGGTGACCGCGGCCCGACCGCTCGGGGCGAAGACGACCGACTTGTCCCGGCGGGTCGCGAAGTAGGCGAGGGAGTCCTGCCCCGACTCGGCCACCAGCGCCCGGACCCGGGGCTCGTCGTCGGCCGACATCGCCGCGGCCCGGCGCTGGGACCGCATCAGGGCGACCAGGGCGACCAGCAGGCTGAGACCGACCAGCACGCCGACGACGGTGTTGATCCACGACGGCGGCGCGTTGACGGCCGGCGGGTCGACGTCGTTGTCGCTGCCGAAGATGACCACCACGATCCGGCGCAGGATCCAGACCGAGCGACCGCGCGGGCCGGCCAGCTGGTTGGGGAAGATCGACACCAGGGCCATCGCGACCCCGAAGCTCACCGCCAGCCCGGCGACCAGCGCGACCAGCGCCTTGCGGAGGCCGCCGGGGGGCCGCCGGGCGGTGAACTCGGCCCGGTACACCACGAGGCAGGCGGTCAGGAAGCCGAGGGCCGGCAGGTTGAAGGCGAACCGGGCCAGCAACGGCAGGGACGCGTAGTCGACCTGGTCGCCGGTGGCCCCGATCACCAGGGTGACCACCGCGAGCAGGTCGCCGACCAGCGAGAGCCCGCAGAGCACCAGGGCCACCACCCATGCCGTCTGCTTCCGCCGGGCCAGGGCGCCACCGATGATGGCCAGGAAGATCGCGAAGCCGAGGGTGCCGCCGTCCACCGGCAGCACGACGGTGGAGTAGACGTCGACCACCACGCCGGTCCAGAAGACGCCGGGGGCCAGCGCCTGCAGGGCCAGCACCGCCGCGCCGACGAAGAACAGCCGGGAGACCACGAAGGGCAGCTTCGGCAGCCGACGCCGGGCCGCCGGTGGGGTGCCCCGGCCCCGCCGGGTGCTCGTCGGTACGGCCGCCGGGGTGCGGACCGTCTCCGTGGTGCTCACGGTCCCACTCTGGCAGACCGCACCCACTTTTCCGGGCGTCGCGACGCACGCCTCAGGTCGGGACGGCGGCCAGCACGAGCCAGCCGTGAGCGGGTCCGACGACGTGCTGGTCCGGGCCGTCGGCCCGCTCGTCACCCAGCCGGACCAGGACCTCGGTCCGGGCCCGCCGCGCGAGCTCGTGCGCCCCCGCGCCCCACCGTCGCGCCAGCTCGACGCTGACCGGCTCCGGCAGCAGCGCGAGCACCAGCGCGAGGTGGCCCAGCTCGTCCAGCGGCAGCGGCGGGACGGCCCGGCCCCGCAGCCCGGCACCCAGCCAGCCGCCGAGCGCGACCGTCCGGGCCAGCAGGCCGGCCGGCGTCGGGCCCGACTGCGGCATCGTCACCACCTCGAGCTCCACCAAGGCGGCCTGGTCGCGTCGGGCGGTCGGCGCGGCACCGGCGGCGGGACCAGCCGCGGCTTCGGCCACCAGCGCACGGAGGTGGTCGAGAACCGGCGCGACCGACCGGCCGGCGACCAGCCGGGCCAGGCACACCCGGGTGGCGGCCACGCCCAGCCCGGGCTCGGGTCGAGCGGCCGAGAGCACCCCGCGGGTCGCCCAGGCCAACGGCTCCGGGTCGGCGGTCCGCAGGTGCTCACCACAGAGGAAGGCCACGGTCCGGGGGTCGAACGGCCCCTCCTCGGGCAGCCGGCTGCCGAACAGGTCCAGCCCGTCCTCGGCGGCGATCTGGTCATCGGGCCCGAGGCCCCGGGCCAGCCCGTGCTGGACCACCAGCGCGGCGTCCACGTCGGCGAGGCGGAGGGTGCCGGCCCCCGTCCGGGGACCGGCGACCAGCGTCGACGCCGCGTCCGCGAGCGTGGCTTCCAGCGGCTCGGCGACACCGATCTCGTAGCGGGTCACCCCGCGGGCCGAACGCGTCTCGACGCCGTAGCGGCCGGCGGCGGACGCCGTCAGCTCGAGCCGGTCGCGGACGGTCTCGGCGTGCAGGCCCTCGTCCAGCACCAGGGCCGCGTCCTCGTCGGCGGTCAGCGTCACGACCTCGTCCAGCCCGATGTCCAGCCGCCGGGGCACCCCGGCCGCGACGGTCCGGTCGAAGGCCCGGGGCGAGGCGTGGAAGTCCAGGTGCCACTGCTCGACGTAACGGGCGCCGGGCTCCAGGAGGACGGGACCGACCTCCAGACCGGCGGCGTCCGCGTGCTGCACCGCGCCCAGCCGGAGCAGGGCGCCCAGCAGCGGACCGCTCCCGCCGGCCGGCAGGACGGCGAAGCTGCCGGTCGCTCCCGCCGTGAGCGCCCAGACGGGTCGGTCCGTCGGCAGCCGCCAGGCCAGCTGCACCCGCTCGAGCTGTCTCGGGGCCGAGCCGGCGTTGACCAGGGTCACCCGAAGGCCCCACCCGGCGGCGAAGCCGTGCCGCACCACCAGCCGCAGGTCCCCGCTGCGCCGCACCACCTCGACCTCGTCCACGTCGAGCGCGACCTCGGGCGACGACCAGGTCACGGGTCCTCCGCGCGTCCACACCTCGACCTCGCCGAGTGAGCTCAGGTAGGCCCCCGGAGCGGACGCGTGGCGCACGGAGGTGACGGTGCCGGTGGCGTCGAGCGCCACCTCGGCGCCGCCCCAGCCGAACACCGACTCCGGCATCACCCTCCTGCTGCTGCTCTGGACGCGACGCGTCGGGTAACGCTTGCGTGAACGGCCCCGCGGAGCACGGTAACGGGCTTACGGTGGGCGCCATGAATGGTGCGGGGGCGCCGGGGGCACGGAACCCGAGCAGGAGCGGCGGCGGATCGCACGCCGGGCACGGCCACGACGGACGCGACCTGTGGCCCCGAGACTTCGGCCGCGACGGCGTCTCCGGCCTCGTCACCCTGGACCGGGCACTGCGGGCCCGCGAGGTCTCGCGGCCCGACCCCGAGGACGAGCGGATGGCCTCCGACGTCCTCGCCGAGCTGCTGGCCCGGGTGGACGGTCGGCGTCAGCCGGCGGCGCGGTCGCGTTCGTAGTCGGCCAGCAGCGCGATCCGCCGCGCGTGCCGCGCCTCGCCGCTGAACGGGGTGGCCAGGAAGGCCCGGACCAGGGTGAGAGCCTCTTCCTCGGTGTGCATCCGGGCGCCGATGGAGATGACGTTGGCGTCGTTGTGCTGCCGGGCGAGAGTGGCGGTGTCCAGGTCGTAGGCGAGCGCCGCCCGGGTCCCCACGACCTTGTTGGCCGCGATCTGCTCGCCGTTGCCGGAGCCGCCGACGACCACGGCCAGCGAACCGGGCTCGGCGACGGCGGCCGCGGCCGCGGGGATGCAGTAGACGGGGTAGTCGTCCTCGGCGTCGTAGGCGTGGGGACCGTGGTCCACCACGTCGTGCCCGTCGGCGGTCAGGGCCGTGACGAGGTAGGTCTTCAGCTCGAAGCCGGCGTGGTCGGTACCGATGTGTACGCGCATGCCCGCAGTCTGGCAGAGACCACCCGCGCCGGGTCCGCCCTCCACCGGCCGGCGGTTCCTATGCTGAGCCGGTGCCCGCCCTCCCCCCGCCGTCGCGGCTGACCCGCCGGGCGCTGCTCGGCGCGGCCGGCGCCGTCGCCGTCGGCAGCCTGCTGGGCTGTGACGGGCCGAGCGCCCCGGCTCCGGCGTCCTGGCAGCAACGCCTGCGGACGGCCACCCCGGGCTCGCCGCGCCGGATCGCCTTCCTCGGCGACTCGATCAGCTTCGGCGGCGGGCCGCCGCCGGGTTCGGGCAGTTCCCTGCCCAAGTACCGCTGGTGCTACCCCGGCCAGCTGCGGGCCGCCCTGGACACCACCTACGGCGCCGCCGGCACGGGCTGGGTCCTGATGAACCACGCCCTGTGGCCGGTCACCGCGGCCAACCGGGGGTGGGAGCCGCGGGTCAGGGTCGTGGGCCGGGTCACCAAGGAGGCGGCCGGACCGTTCAAGCGGGCCTGCTTCGGCATCCCGGCGGGCGGCCGCCGGCCGCGCTCGTACGTCGAGTTCACCGCGGCCGGGAGCCGCTTCACCACCCTGGTCCGCGGCCAGCCGGGCGGTCGCAGCCGTCAGCTCGTCTCCGTCGACGGCGGTGCTCTGCACTCGCTCGCCAACGTGGCGGCCCCGGCGCCCGGGCTGCTGCGGAGCGACATCCCCACCGGCTCAGCCGGGCGGCACACGATCCGGGTCTGGGGCGACGTCGGCCGCTGCGATCTCGTCGCGGTGTCGGCCAGCACCGGCGAGGGGCTCTACCTGGTCGACAACGTGTCGTCCTCCGGTGAGTCCCTGCTCACCTTCCTGGGTCCGGCCGACCCCGCGCTGGAGCCGCTGTTCGGGCTGCCCTACGTGGCGAGGTTCGCCTTCGACCTGTTGGTGGTCGAGCTCGGGACCAACGACTACAACGCCGGCCGGCCGCTCGAGGAGGTCGAGCCGGAGGTCCGGCTGCTGCTGGACCGGCAGCGGGCGACGGGCGGCGACGTGGTGCTGACCTTCCCACCGGTCTCGGCCCCCTCGCTGCACCCGGCCGGCGGCCCCACGTACGCCGAGTACGTGGACCGCTACGCCGCGATCGCCAGCGCCACGGGTACGCCCTTCCTCGACCTCAGCCACCTGTGGGGTGCGACCTTCGCCGAGGCCGACGCCGTCCGGCCGCAGAAGTACGCCGACCACGCCATCCACCCCAGCGACTCCGGCGCCGCCGACATCGCCGCGCGGGTCCGCTCGTTCCTGGAACTCTGAGGAGCGGACTGGCCACTCCGGGTGCGTTCGGCTACCCGTGACAGGATCGGACCCATGTTTCCGGACAACATCACCCGGGCCGAGGCGACTTCCCGTTCGGAGCTGCTCGCCACCTCGCGGTACACGGTGGAGATCGACCTCTCGGGCCGCGACCTCGACCAGCCCACCGCTCACTTCGTCTCCACCTCGACGGTCTTCTACACCGGCCGCGGCTCCGGCCTCACCCACGTCGACCTGATCGCGGAGTCGGTCCGCAGCGTGACCCTGGACGGGGTGGCGCTCGACGCGTCCTCGTTCAGCGGCTCCCGGCTGCCGCTCGAGGTCACCCCCGGCGAGCACGAGCTGACCGTGGTCGCGGTCTGCCGCTACAGCCGCAGCGGTGAGGGCCTGCACCGCTTCGTCGACCCGGCGGACGGCCGGACCTACCTCTACACCCAGTTCGAGGTCGCCGACGCGCGGCGGATGTTCGCCAACTTCGAGCAGCCCGACCTGAAGGCGCGCTTCACCACCTCCGCGGTGGCGCCGCAGGCCTGGGAGGTCGTGTCGAACGGATCGCTGCTGAGCCGCGAGCCGGTGGGCGAGGGCCTGGTCCGGGCCTCGTTCAGCGAGACCGAGCCGGTGTCGACCTACCTGACCGCGCTGGTGGCCGGCGACTACGCCCACGTCAGCGGCAGCTACATCGGCAAGGCCGGCGAGCTGGCCATGGGCGTCTACTGCCGCCAGTCCCTGGTCGACCACCTGGACGCCGACGCGATCCTCAAGGTGACGACGGACGGCTTCGACGTCTTCGAGGGCCACTTCGCGTTCCCGTACCCGTTCGGGAAGTACGACCAGATCTTCGTCCCGGAGTACAACGCCGGGGCGATGGAGAACATCGGTTGCGTCGTCTTCCGCGACGAGTACATCTTCCGCAGCCGGGTGACGGCGGCCTCGCGCTCGCGCCGGCAGGACACGATCCTGCACGAGCTGTCGCACATGTGGTTCGGCGACCTGGTCACGATGCGCTGGTGGGACGACCTGTGGCTCAAGGAGTCCTTCGCCACCTGGGCCTCGAACTTCGCCGTCAGCGAGCAGTCGAGCGACCAGCGGGCCGTCTGGGCGCGCTTCCTCAGCGGGTTCAAGACCAACGCCTACCGCGCCGACCAGCTGTCCTCCACCCACCCGGTGGCCGCGGACATGGTGGACCTCGAGGCGGTGGAGTCGAACTTCGACTCGATCACCTACGCCAAGGGCGGCTCGGTGCTGGTCCAGCTGGTGGGCTACGTGGGTCGGGACGCCTTCCTGGCGGGCCTGCGCACCTACTTCGCCCGGCACGCCTTCGGCAACACCTCGCTGGCCGACCTGCTGGCCGCGTTGCAGGAGTCCTCCGACCGCGACCTCTCCGCCTGGTCGGCGCAGTGGCTGGAGGCGGCCGGCGTCAACACGCTGAGCCTCGAGCTGGTCGAGGAGGAGTGTCTGGTCAGCGGGGCCGCGATCCGGCAGACCGCCGACCCGCGCTGGCCCACGCTGCGCGACCACCGCGTCCTGCTGGGCCTGTACGCCCTCCTCGACGGGGAGCTGGTGCGGACCGAGGTCGTCGAGGTCGAGGTCCGCGGCGGCCTGACGCCCGTGCCCGCGCTGGTCGGGCGGACCCGTCCGGACCTGGTCCTGGTCAACGAGGACGACCTGACCTACGCCAAGGCCCGCCTCGACCCGGCCTCGCTGACCACGGCGCACGCCCTGCTGCCCCGGCTGGCCGACCCGCTCTCGCGTGCCGTCTTGTGGCAGACGATGTGGGACGCCTGCCGGGACGCGCTGCTGCCCGCGGACGCGTTCGCCGACCTGGTGCTGCGGGGCCTGGGCGCCGAGACCGACGCCACGGTGATCAACGGGCTGCTCGCCCAGGGCGCCACCGCCGTCGGCAGCTACTCCCCGCCGGCCAGCCGTCCCGAGACCGCCACCTACTGGCAGCACGGCCTGCTGGCACGGGTGCAGGCGGCCGTACCCGGTTCCGACGACCAGCTGGCCCTGGCCCGTGCTCTGGTCGGGGCGGCCCGCGACGACCGTCCCGCCGAGCTCGTCGCGGGCTGGCTCGAGGGCCACGACGTCCCCGAGGGGCTCGCGGTCGACCAGGACCTGCGGTGGGCCGTGATCGGCCGGCTGGCCTCGCTCGGCCGCATCGACGAGGCCGCCATCGCCGCGGAGGAGGCCGCCGACGGGTCGGTCACGGGGCAGGAACGGGCCGCAGGGGCACGGTCGGCACGACCCACCGCCGAGGCGAAGGCCGAGGCCTGGCGGATGGCGGTCGACGGCGACGACATCCCCAACTCCCAGCAGAGCGCCATCTGCCTCAGCTTCTGGCAGCGGTCCCAGGACGACGTCCTGGAGCCCTACGTCGACCGCTACTTCCGGCTGGCCGAGGACATCTCCGCCTCGCGCGGGGTGTGGGCGACGAAGGGGATCGCGCTCCGCAAGAGCGCGCTGCGGAACCTGTTCCCCTGGCCGACCGACCAGCGGGGCTTCCTCGACCGGCTCGACGCCTGGCTGGCCGAGACCGAGATCGGCGCCTCGGTGCTGCGGACCATCATCGAGCGTCGCGACGAGACGGTCCGCGCGCTGGCCTGCCAGGCGGTTCCGCCTCAGCTCCTCGGGGCCACCGCTGGCTGAGCCCGAGGACGACCCGGCCGAGGTCGAGGTCTCCGTCGTCCAGCCCTTTGCGGGGACGGCGCTGCTCGACTTCCTGCTCCGGCACCGGGTGGCCGGGATGGAGACCGGTCGGGTGACCCCGGACGGCCGCGCTGACTACGCGCGGACGGTCCGGCTGCCGCACGGCCCGGGCGTGGTGCGGGTGGCCTGGGACGGTCGACGGCTGACGTGCCGGCTCGACGTCGACCCCCGCGACCGGGCGACGGCGCTGACCCGGGTGAGGCAGCTGGTCGACGCGGACGCCGACGTGGCGGCCGTGGATGCCCACCTGGGGGCCGACCCCCACCTGGCCGACCTCGTCCGGGCGACTCCGGGACTGCGGGTGCCGGGCGTGCTCGAGGCCGAGGAGATGGTGTTCCGGACCGTGATCGGTCAGCAGATCTCCCTCGCCTCGGCCTCGACGTCGGCCGGGACCATCGCCCGGCGCCACGGCGACCACCTGCTCAGGCCCGACAGCTCGGTCACCGGTGACGACGACCTCAGCCTGCTCTTCCCCACCGCGGAGGTGCTCGCCGCGGTCGACCCGACGACGCTGCCGATGCCGCGAGCCCGGGGCCGGGCGATGGTGGCCCTGGCCGAACGGCTGGCCGAGGGTCGGATCGACCTGACGGCGGAGCCGGCCGCGGTCCGGGCGTCGCTGCTCGCCTGCCCCGGCATCGGACCGTGGACGGCCGACTACGTGTTGATGCGGGTCTGCCACGCCCCGGACGTCCTGCTGCGCACCGACCTGGTCATCGCCCGCCAGCTGACCGCACGCGGGGTCGGCGACCCGTCCGCCTGGTCGCCCTACCGCTCCTACGCGGCTCTGCACCTGTGGCACGCGTTCCTGAACCCGACTTGTCAGAACTGAGTTGCCTCCTGGGGCAACCCAGTTCTGACAACACGGTCCGAAGTCCCCGCGAACCGGGGTCAGACCTTGGCGGTGTGCAGCGTCTTCGGCTTGCGGGCGGCGAGGCCGAGCTGCTGGATCCCCGTGACCAGGCCTCCGACGAGGTCGCCGGCGGCGAAGGAGGTCTGCATCGAGGCGGCCGCGAGCCGGCAGTCGAAGTCGTCCAGCACCCGGCGCGCCCCGGAGCCGGTCACGATCTCCAACGCGTGCAGGGCGGGGTCGCACATCACCAGGACGGAGTCGTCGGGATCGGGCAGGCCGGCGTGCAGGCGCTCGGCGTAGCCGCGGGCCTCATCCTGGGAGATGCCGATGAACAGCGAGAACGTCAGGCCGGAGAACCGTTCCGCCACGTCGACAGCGCGTTCGAGCTGCAGCCGGTCCGCCGGGCTGAGGTCCTCACCAGCGGGCACCGGCACCGCCGGTCTCGGCCTCGTCACGCTGGGACGTCTCGTCCGGCTCGGCGCCCACGCTCGCCGTGACGGCCTGGTGGCCCGCCTCGATCGCGGCACGGCTGCCCGCATCCTGGGTGGCCGGCTCGATCCGCCGGCCGTTCACCCAGACCGGCTGGTTCGCGACGGCCGGGACGCCCACGTTGCCGCGGGCGGCGTGGTGCACCCGAGCGATCAGCGCCACCAGCAGGATGACCACCAGCGGCCCGCCGACCAGCAGCGCCAGCACGTGCAGCGTCGATGGATCCGGGGCCGTGGGCCAGCCGGGCAGTGTCTGCAGAGGCACTAGCATGCTGCTGAGCTCGTTCACCCTCCTACCGTAGCCGGAGGGACACCCGGACTGGGGCGAGCATCGGCAGGAGAGGTCGAAGACTTGGCAGACCCCGGTACGGCGACCTCCCGGCTGGTGATGGACGCCGACCAGATCACCCGCACCTGCGCCCGGATGGCGCACCAGGTGCTGGAGGCCAACCGGGGCGCCGAGGGCCTTGTCGTCCTCGGCATCCCGACCCGCGGCGTCACCCTCGCCGAACGCCTGGCCGCCGCGATGACCGAGGTGGAGGGGGTTGCGATTCCGGTCGGCGCGCTCGACATCACCCTCTACCGCGACGACCTGCGCCGGCACCCCACCCGCGCGGTCGGCCGCAGCCGGCTGCCGGTGGGCGTGGACGACGCGGTGGTGGTCCTGGTCGACGACGTCCTGTTCTCGGGCCGGACGGTGCGCGCGGCCCTGGACGCGCTGGGCGATCTCGGCCGTCCCCGCGCGGTCCGGCTGGCGGTGCTGGTGGACCGCGGTCATCGCGAGCTGCCGATCCGCGCCGACCACGTGGGCAAGAACATCCCGACCCGCGCCGACGAGCGGGTCAGCGTCCGGCTGGCCGAGGTGGACGGGGTCGACGAGGTCACCATCGCCCCCGGCGACCCCGCCGAGGGCACCGAGGGCACCGAGGGCACCCGCTGATGCGACACCTGCTGTCGGCCGCCGACCTCGGCCGGGCCGAGACCATCCAGATCCTCGACCTCGCCGAGGAGATGGCCCAGGTGCAGGCCCGGCCGGTCAAGAAGCTGCCCGCCCTGCGCGGCCGGACCGTGGTCAACCTGTTCTTCGAGGACTCCACCCGGACCCGGTCCTCCTTCGAGCTGGCGGGGAAGTGGCTGTCCGCCGACGTGATCAACATCAGCGCCAAGGGCTCCTCGGTCTCGAAGGGCGAGTCGCTGCGGGACACCGTGCTGACCGTCGCGGCCATGGGCGTGGACGCCCTGGTCATCCGCCACCACGCCTCCGGCGCTCCCGCCCAGGTCAGACGGTGGTTCGAGGAGGGCGGGATCGACGCCCACGTCCTGAACGCCGGCGACGGCACCCACGAGCACCCCACCCAGGCCCTGCTCGACGCGTTCACGCTGCGCCGGCACTTCCGGGTCGCCGAGCCGGACCGCAACAGCTTCGAGGGCCGCGTGGTGGTCATCGCCGGCGACGTCACCCACTCCCGGGTGGCCCGCAGCAACGTCCTGCTGCTGCGTACCCTCGGCGCCGAGGTGGTGCTGGTCGCCCCGCCCACCCTGATGCCCTCCGGAGTGGAGACCTGGCCCGTCGCGACCAGCAACGACCTCGACGAGGTGCTGCCCGAGGCGGACGCGGTGATGATGCTGCGGGTCCAGCGGGAGCGGATGTCGGGCGGCTACTTCCCCACCCCGCGGGAGTACACGCACCGCTACGGCCTGACCCGGGAGCGGCTGACCCGGCTCAAGCCCGGCGCGGCGATCTGCCACCCAGGGCCGATGAACCGCGGCCTGGAGATCTCCGCGGACGCCGCCGACGCCGCCAACTCGCTGATCCTCGACCAGGTCGCGGCCGGGGTGGCGGTGCGGATGAGCGTGCTCTACGAACTGCTCGGCGGAGGAGACAACTGATGCCCGACCTGCTGGTCACCGGGGCCGACCTGCTCGGTGCTGGTCGCGCCGACCTGCTGCTGCGTGACGGCCGGCTGGCCGACCCCGCCACGGCCGGAGCCGACGTCGAGCGCCTCGACGCGGACGGCCTGGTCGCGCTGCCCGGCCTGGTCGACCTGCACACCCACCTGCGCGAGCCGGGACGCGAGGACGCCGAGACGGTGGCCACCGGCACCCGGGCGGCCGCGCGCGGCGGGTTCACGGCCGTGCTCGCCATGGCCAACACCCGACCGGTCACCGACACCGGTGAGGCGGCCGCCCACCTCGCGGACCTGGCCCGTCGCGAGGGCCAGGCCGAGGTGGTCCCCGTCGGCGCGGTCAGCAAGGGGCTGGCCGGTGCGGAGCTGGCCGAGCTCGGCCTGATGCACCGGGCGGCCGGCGTGCACGTCTTCTCCGACGACGGGCACTGCGTGGCGGACGCACGGCTGATGCGCCGGGCGCTGGAGTACGTCCGAGCCTTCGACGGCGTGGTCGCCCAGCACGCCCAGGACCCGCAGCTGGCCGGCCCCGACGCGTGCTGCCACGAGGGCGAGCTCTCGGGTCGGCTGGGGCTGCCCGGCTGGCCGGCGGCCGCGGAGTCCACGATCGTCGCCCGGGACGTCCAGCTCGCGCAGCTGACCGGGTCGCGGCTGCACGTCTGCCACGTCTCGACCGCCGAGACCGTGGAGGTGCTGCGCTGGGCCAAGGCCCGCGGCGTCCGGGTGAGTGCCGAGGTCGCTCCGCACCACCTGCTGCTGACCACCGCCGAGGTGACCCGCTACGACCCGACGTTCAAGGTCAACCCGCCGCTGCGGCCGGACGAGCACGTCGCCGCGCTCCGCGACGCCCTGGCCGAGGGGACCATCGACGCCGTGGCCACCGACCACGCCCCGCATGCCCGGCACGACAAGGAGCACGCCTTCGCCGAGGCCGCGTTCGGGATGCTCGGGCTGGAGACCGCGCTCGCCGTGGTGGTGGAGACCATGCTGCTGCCCGGCCGGCTGGGCTGGGCCGAGGTCGCAGACCGGATGTCCGGCACGCCGGCGCGGATCGCCCGGCTCGGCCACCAGGGCCGTCCGCTCGCGGTCGGTGAGCCGGCGAACCTGACCCTGGTCGACCCAGCCGCCCGCCGCGTGGTGGACCGGGACGCGTCCGCGTCGCTCTCCCGCAACAACCCGTGGCACGGCCGCGACCTGCCCGACCCGGTGGTGGCCACCTTCTGGGCCGGCCGGCCGACGTACCGGCGGTCCTGACCCGGTGCCCGAGGGCGACAGCGTCTACCTCGTCCGCCGCCGCCTGGAACCGGTGCTCACCGGCCGCAGGCTCACCCGCGGCGAGCTGCGGGTGCCGGCGCACGCCACCGACGACCTCACCGGCCACACCGTCGTGGAGCTGGACACCCACGGCAAGCACCTGCTGACCCGTTTCGACTCAGGTCTGACCCTGCACACGCACCTCAAGATGGACGGCTCCTGGTCGGTCACCGGACCCGGCAAGCGGCTGCCCTGCACCCTGCTGCCCGACGTGCGGGTGCTGCTGGAGACCGACTTGGGTTCCTCGGTCTACGGGATCTCGATGCCGGTGGTCGAGCTGGTTCGCACCGCCGACGAGCACGAGGTGGTCGGTTACCTGGGGCCGGACCCGCTGCGCGCCGACTGGAACGCGGCTCGGGCGATCGCCAACCTCGCCGCCCGGCCCGACCGGCCGCTCGCGGCGGCGCTGCTCGACCAGCGGAACCTTGCCGGCCTGGGCAACCTGTGGGTCAACGAGCTGGCGTTCCTCCGCGGCTACAGCCCGTGGACGCCGGTGGCCGAGGTCGACCTCAAGGCCACGGTCGCGTTGGCCGTCCGGACGCTGCGGCACTCCGCGCTCGTACCCGGCGCCTACCAGGTGACCACCGGCCACAACCGCCGCGGCCAGGACCACTGGGTCGCCGGGCGCGCGGGGCAGCCGTGCCGACGCTGCCGGACCACCATCGAGGTGACCGCCGAGGTACCGGGTGACCCCGACCGGCGGCGGACCTGGTGGTGCCCGCGCTGTCAGCCCGGCCCTGGTCCGGACGGTCCTCGCTGACGGTCAGATCAGGTCGAGGGTGAAGCTGCCGTCGGTGTCCTCGAACAGCACCACCACCGCCCACGGGTCGCCGTCGATCGTCGCGTGGCAAACCGTGACGACGCCCTGGGCGACCGACGGGGTCGCTGGGCAGGTCAGCTGGGTCACCCCGCCGCCGTCCTCGATGATGACCTTGGAGACCGCACTCTGCAGCGTGCCCCCGCCGAGGGCGCCCTTGGGGGCTGCGTCCAGCCGGCCGGTGAGCGGCGCGTCCCACCCCGAACCGCCGCCGCCGTCGTTCCCGGAACCGGAGCCACCGACCAACACCGCCACGCCTGCGGCCACCGCCAGCAGCAGCGCGAGCGAGGCCAGCACCACGGCGACGACGGCCAGCCGGGACGGACCCGGAGCAGGCCGGTAGGAGGTCGGAGCAGGTGCCGGCTCCGGCCGCGCCCAGGTGTGCGGTGACCAGCCGGGTGGCGGTGGTGTCTGGTAGGTCGTCATGGCGGTCTTCCCGAGGTTGCGGACGCCGAGGTCGCGGGTGCGGACCGGTCGGTCGCGGTGAGCGTAATGGCTGGTCACCGGCTCCGGCGGGGGTTTGCGGACGGACGGCGGAAGTAGGGTGCGAACTGTGATCGGACGCCCGCACCACGGCGCGACCAAGGCTTCCGGCTAGCCCTACCGGTACGCCCGACCAGGTTGCGCCCCCGCTGACCCGGCCCCGCCGCCCCTCTGGGCCCCCCTGGCTGTGCTCGGGGAGGGCGGAGCGCTCAGGGTCGCGCGGTGCCGTGGATCTGTCTCGCGCGCCGGGCGTGGGCGCGAGCCCCGATCAGGGGAACCAGGACGCGGACGGGCAGGGGTGCGCTGCTCAGCATCCCCCCGACCACCACCGGGTCGCCCTCGTAGGCGAACATGCCCAGGACCAGCGGCAGGGCCGGCTTCGGGATCGAGGCAGCACCAGCTGCACCGACCGCATGCCACTCCTCGGTGGTCAGCACTGTCGCGGCCAGCGGCAGCAGCACGCGCTCCTCGAGCTCGAGGTGGTCGCGAAGCACCGCGTACAGGTCCGTCAGCGCTTCGACGAGCCGATCGCGGTTCGACGTGCCGGGGTCCTCGGCCCACGCTGTCCGGAACTGTTCGACCCGACCCAACATGGCGTCGATGTCCTCGTGCTGAGCCTCGACCTCCTCGATCACCTGAAGGGCGGCCGGCTGCGTCCGCTGCCGCAGCTTGGGCCAGAGGAGGTCGTCCTCACCCTGATGGTGATGGTGCAGGAGATCGCACAGGAATCGGAGGTGACGGCTGACCAGGCGTACCCGCTTCTTCTCACTCGTCAGGGTGCGCGCGACAGCCGCTGACGCGAGCCGGAACTCGCGCAGCATCGCGGTGTGGACCACGACCATATCCCGGACGTCGACCAACGGCTGGTCGGGCCGAGGTGGTGCGGAGGCGTTCATGCCTGCCCTTGACCGGCCGCGTGCCGCCCGGCCGAGCCGGCCGGAGAGGTCGAGGGGGCGGCCGCAACGGCTGCGGCGGAGCTGACCCTGGGTGGGCAGACCCATCGGCCCACCTCCCAGTTCCACCAGCAGCGGCGGGAGTGGTCGTGCTCGGTGCTCCACCAGGCGTGGAACGGGTCGCTGGACGTCGTGGTCATGCCCACCAGGCTCCCGGCGGATGCGTCCTCGGACCATCCCAGCTTTCTGGGGAGAATCCAGCACTGAGCCCGTGCGTCGACGTCCGGTGATCGGGCACGATGAGCACATGGTCCGGACCTCCCGAGCACGAACCAGATCCGTGGCAGACCGGCTGCAGACTGCGACGGCACGCTGCCCGGACATCGAGACGTTGGCGCGAGTCGTGTTCGACACCGTGGCTGAGGACGTGCCGTTCGCCTTCGCCTGCCTGGCGACCACCGATCCGGCCAACGGGTTGATCAACGCGGCGTACAAGTCGCACCCGTTGCCGGTGGGCGACCAGGAGTTCGCCGCCTCGGAGTACGGCGGTCCGGACATCAACCAGTTCGTCGAGCTCGCGGGCCGCCAGCCACCGGTCGGTCTGCTGTCGGTCGACACCGGGGGCGAACCGATGCTGTGCCGGCGGTTGAGGGAGTACATGGCGCCGCAGTTCGGGTTCACCGACGAGCTCCGGCTCGTCTGCCGGGGGCCCCAGCTGACCTGGGGTCTCCTCGCGCTCTACCGTGCCGGGGGAGAGCCGTCGTTCACCCCGGCGGACGGGCGGCTCGTGGCGTCGCTGCACGAGGCCATCTCCGACGGGGTCCGGCGGGTGCTGTTCGCCGGTCACCCCTCCCCGATCGCCGGCGCCGGGACGCCCGTGGTGATGGTTCTCGACGGCGAGGACCGCGTCACCGACATGAGCACCGCCACGGATACGGTGATCGAGGAGCTCGGCGGCTGGGACCACGGGTCACTACCGGCCAGCGCCATGATGGTCGCCGCCTCGTCCCGAAGCCTCCGGGCTCCCGCTGAGGCGCAGGTCCCGGCATCGTCGGGCCGGTGGTTCAAGGTGCGGGCAATGCCCCTGGGCGAGGGGCCCACTGGGGCCGCGGTCGTGCTGACGATCGAACGGGCCGACCCTGCCGTCGTCGGACAGATGGCCATCGCGGCCCGTGGCCTCACCGTGCGCGAGCAGGAGGTCGTCGCCCTCGTCCTGCAGGGGGCCTCCACCAAGGACATCGCGAGCCGTCTCTACCTCTCCCCGCACACCGTTCAGGACCACCTCAAGGCGATCTTCGCCAAGCTGGAAGTCAGCAGCCGACGCGAGCTCGTCGGTCAGTTCATCCTCACCTGAGCTGGCCTGGCTGAGCGGCTCGATCCCCACAAACCTGGGATGGTGGCGAAGGTGCCGCCGCCTCGAGGATTGCGGTATGAATCAACCAGCAGCAAGCGGCGTGATCACCGCCCCCGACCAGATCCACGACCTGTTCCTGAAGGCCACCAACGCCCACGACGTCGCCACGCTGGTGGCGATGTATGACTCGGGCGGCATCGCCGTGCAGCTCGACGGCGCCGAGTGCACCGGAGCCGAGGCGATGCACGCCATGATGGTCGGCCTGACCGACGCGATCCGGCGAATCGACGGCAGCACTCGGAAGCTCTTCGTCACCGACGACATCGCGCTGAGCTCGGCGAGCTGGACCGCTGAGATGGTGTTGCCGGACGGAACGGTCGTCCGGCAGCAGGGCACCACCGCCGAGGTCTCCCGGCGTCAGCCCGACGGGACGTGGAAGCTGGTGATCGACGACCCCATGTTCGCGTGAGACCGGTAGCGCGCCGGGCTGTCCCGGGTACCCGCTCCACGGACCAGACGCCGCGCGTCGACCGCCCACTCCCCTCGACCGATGACCCTTCGACGCGGATGCCAGCGAGGAGTCCCCGGTCCTGCTGGCGGCGTCTGCTCGCAGCGGTGGAGGCTCTGCTGGACTCGGCCAGATCCCATCGACCGCCCCCGGAGGCTGTCGAGCTCGGCCACCACGGGGGTGTGGCGGCGCCCCGACCAACCTACGGGGACGCCGGCCGCCGCCGCGGCGCGGCGCGCTCACCGGCAGTCGAGGACTCCACCTCGCCATCCCGTCCGGGTTGAGGCGACGGCGGCCGGCACCGTCCTCGAGCCGCATCCACAGCCCGCGCCGCACGACCAGCCCCCCGGTTCCCGGACCAGTCGCTCGACCAGCTGACCCTCACCCGCCACACCAGAGCCCAAGGACCTGCCATGCCCACCCCACGCCCTGCCGTCAACTCGACCCTGGCCCGCCGGCTCATCACCGCCTCCCTGGTGCCGGCCGCCATCCTCATCGTCCCGGCCGCGGTCGGGGCCGCCGCGCCGACCCTGCCGTCAGCGGCCAACCTCGCAAACCTCGCACCCTCGACGACCGCGGCCGCCGCGGGAACGGTCGTCTCGGCCCGTAAGGCGGGCGTCTCCGGTTCGATCGTGTTCATCAAGGGCCACAACGTGTGGATTGCCCGCGGGGACGGCAGCCACGCCCGTCAGGTCACCAAGAACGGCGCCCGGGCCCACGCCTACCACTCCCCGTCGGAGTCCGACCACGGCGTCATCGCGGTCGCCCGCGGCCCGCTGATCATCCGGATGACCCAGCGAGGCAGGGTCCTCGACACGATCAACCCGCCCCGGCTCATCAACACCGCCGGCGAGGCCATGGACGGGGCCGTCAACGACGTCGCCATCTCGCCGAACGGCAGGACCATCGCCTGGAGCTACGTCCGCTACAGCTGCCCCATCGGTGCCGACTGCCTCACCCGTTACGCGACCGGCTACACCTCAGCCACCCACCGCAGCCACGCCGGCCGCTCGACCTACTACCGTGCGGCCAGCTGGATCGGAAACGGCCGTACGCTCCAGACCGGCGGCTACAACTCCCAGGTCATGCTCCAGGACCTCAAGGACGACCCCCGGCACTGGTTCGACGACCACGACTACACCTTTCCCAGCACCGACCTCGCCGACGGCGAGCTCTCCCGCAACGGCCACTGGCTCGCCGAGGTCCGTGGCTACCGGGCCACCTCGGCGATCATCTGGTACCGCGTGACCGGAAACGCCCGCAAGGGAGCGCCGCCGGCCGTTCCGCGGTACACCTGCTACACCAACGGCGAAGCCGCACACGCCAGCCCTACGTGGTCCCCCGACTCCACCGCGCTCGCGTGGGCCGGGAAGACCGGGATCTGGATCAAGCGCAACGCCGGGAACTGCTCCTCACCCGCGCCGCGCCTGGCCATCCGGGGGGGCTCGTCCCCGGACTGGTCACCGGCACGACTGAGGTGACCCTGCGTGGATCGTCACGCCCGGCTCAGGCGCCCGGGGCAGGCGTGCGCGAGGGCCGACGCGCGATGGCCACGCCAACCAGGGACAGCACGCCGCCGAGGACGGCGAGCAGGGCGGGGACCTCGCCCAGCCACAGCCAGGCCAAGGCGATGGCGATGGGCGGGACGACGTAGGTGGTGACACCCAGCCGTCCGGCGCTGGTGCGGCTGAGCGCGTAGGCCCAGGTGGAGAAGGCCAGGGCGGTGGGCACGGCGCCGAGGTAGACCACGCCGAGTACCGACCGGGTCGGGGCGACGGCGACCTCGCGCACCAGCGTCCCGGCGAAGGGCAGCGTCGCCACGGTTCCGACCAGGCAGGCGAGCCAGGTGACCTGCAGCCCGGGCAGCCGGCGCAGCACCACCTTCTGGGCGACCATGGCGACCGAGTAGACGACGGCGCTCAGCAGGACCAGCAGCACCCCGACCACGTTCGTGGTCGCGCCGCCCGAGCTGGTCGCTCCGCCGCCGGCGCCTGAGGCGACTCCGATGACCAGCGTGCCGGCGAACGCGACCAGGCCACCGAGCACCAGCATCCGGGGAAACCCCTCCCCCAGGACCAGGCCGGCGAGGACACCGATCAGGATGGGCGCCAGCTGGATCAGCATCGCGGCCGTGCCGGCGTCGACGCGCCGTTCGCCCGCGTTCAGGGCGATGTTGTAGACCCCGAACCAGGCCACCCCGATCAGGGCGACCAGCGACCACTCGCGGCGGTCGAGGCGGACCCGACGACGACCAGCCATCGACACGCTGAGCACGGCACTGCCGACGAGCAGTCGGCCCAGGGTCAGCGATCCGGGCGCGAAGTGCGGGCCGACGTAGCGGATGACCACGAACGCCGACGCCCAGGCCAGCACGGTGATGCCGACCGCGAGCAGCAGCCGGCCGTTCGGAGGTTCGTCCACGCGGCCCACTCTGCTGGGTCGGGCAGCCGCCGCACCACCCGGTTACCGGCCAGGAACCGCAGGGATCGCGACATCGGCACCGGTGCCCGTCGACTTAGGGTTGGACGCATGCCCGACTGGTTCCCCACCAACCTGACCGAGACCGCACTCTTCGTCCCGCTGCGAATCCTGTTCCTGCTGATCCTGGCGGCGGTGGCCCGCGCCGTGACGCACCGGCTGATCAACCGGGCCGTCCGGCAGGCGGTCGGCCGTCAGCCACGGTCGCACTTCCGGGCGACGCAGGCCTTCCTGGACGCGACGAGCCTGCCCGCGAACCGACGCGAGGCGCGGATCTCGGCCCTCGGCTCGCTGGCCCGGAGCGCCGTCACGTTCCTGATCGTCCTGGTCACCGCACTGATGGTGCTGGGGGAGCTCGGCTTCGACGTCACCACCATCGTGGCCGGCACCTCGGTGGTGGCCGTGACCGTGGCCTTCGGCCTGCAGAACGTCGTCAAGGACCTGATCTCCGGCGTCTTCATGCTGATCGAGGACCAGCTGGGCGTCGGAGACTGGGTGGACATGGAGAAGGCGTCCGGACGGGTCGAGGCGATCGGCCTGCGGGTCACCTCGCTCCGCGACGACGACGACACCGTCTGGTACGTGCGCAACGGCGAGGTGCTCCGGGTCGGCAACTTCTCCCAGGGCTCGGCCGGGCGCCCGGCCGAGCCCGAACCCGTTCCCTGAGCGGCTCAGGCCTCGGAGAGAGAGGCCTCGAGGGTGATCGTCGTGCCGGTGAGGGCCTGGGAGACGGGGCAGTTGGCCTTGGCGTCCTGGGCCGCCTCCTCGAACTGCAGCGGCGTCAGGTCGGGGACGACGCCCTTCACCGTCAGCTTGATCCCGGTGATGCCCTGGCCGGCCACGAACGTGACGTCGGCGGTGGTGTCGATGGACGTCGGCGGCGTGCCGGCCTGGGCGAGGCCGTGGGAGAGGGCCATCGAGAAGCAGGTGGAGTGGGCGGCGGCGATCAGCTCCTCGGGGCTGGTCTTGCCGTCGGACTCGTTGGCGCGCGAGGCCCAGTTGACCTCGAAGCTGCCGACGCCGGAGGTGACGAGCTCGACCTCGCCCTGGCCCTCCATCAACGAGCCCTCCCAGTGCGCCTCTGCGGTGCGGACGGTTGCCATGACTTCTCCTTGGTGGTGACTGAGCTCGGGTGGACCGGGATCGGGTGTGCGCGAACCACTCTGCCAGAGGGATGATGGACGGCGATGACCGAGCCAGCACCTCTGCAGACCTTCTACGACGCCGTCGGTGGCCACGAGACCTTCGTGGCTCTGGTTCGCCGGTTCTACGAGGGCGTGGCCTCCGACCCCCCGCTGCGCGCCCTCTACCCCGAGGAGGACCTGACCGACGCCGAGACGCGGTTCCGGATGTTCCTCGAGCAGTACTGGGGCGGCCCGACCACGTACAGCGAGCAGCGCGGCCACCCCCGGCTGCGGATGCGGCACATGCCCTTCGAGGTGACGCTGGACATGCGGGACCGCTGGCTGCGGCACATGCGGGACGCAGTCGACTCCCTCGACCAGCTGGCGCCGGCGCAGGCCACCGAGCTGTGGAGCTATCTCGAGCGCGCGGCGCACTCGATGGTCAACTCCCTCGACGGGCCGGCCGGCGCGGCCCGGGGTCTGCAGCTCTAGGGCGCCCCGCTAGCGGCGGTCGACCCCCGGGTAGACGACCGGCTTGAGACTGTTCGGGTCGCTGCGGGAGGCCGTGAGCGCCTCGGTGACCTGCTCGATCCCGAAGCGTCCGGTGACCAGGGAGTCCAGGTCCACGGCGCCGCTCGCGGCCAGCGCGATCGCCGCCGGGTAGCAGTTGGCGTAGCGGAACACCCCGGTCACCACCAGCTCACGCACCTGGATGGTGGCCACCGGGAGCGACATGTCGGAGGCACCCATGCCGACCATGACGATCCGGGCCGCGGGCGCGGCGACCGCGAAGGCGGCCTGGACGGCCGGCGTCGCGCCGCTGCACTCCAGGATCACGTCGACGGGGTCGACCTGCTCCACCAGCGGGCCGGCCATCGCGTTCACGGCGGCGTTCGCACCCCGCTGCAGCGCCACCTCGAGCCGGTGGTCGTTGGTGTCGCTGACCCCGACCCACGTGGCCCCCCGGGCGCGGGCGACGTCGGCGCAGAGCAGCCCGACCGGCCCCGCCCCGGTGACCAGCACCCGGTCCCCCGGCTCGATCGCGGCCTTCCGCGCCGCCCAGACGGCCACCGACAGTGGCTCGATCAGCGCGGCGGCCTCGTCGGAGAGGCTGTCGGGCACCGGGTGCGCCCGGATGCTGTCGAGCACCACGTACTGCGCGAAGGCACCGTCGACCGGCGGGGTGGCGAAGAACACGACGTCGGGGCAGAGGTTGTAGCGGCCGGCCAGGCACTGGGTGCAGCGGCCGCACGTCTCCTGCGGCTCCATCGCGACCCGCTGGCCGACCGTCCGGTCGGTGACCGCCTCGCCGACGGCCCGGACGGTGCCCGAACCCTCGTGACCGAGGACGAGCGGCTCCCGGACCACGAAGTCGGCGATCCGGCCGTGCTCGAAGTAGTGCACGTCCGAGCCGCAGATGCCGACCGCGGCCACCTCGACCAGCACCTGGTTCGGGCCTGGCTGCGGCACGGGCGCCTGCTGTACGGCGATCTCGTGCTCGCGCAGCAGGACGGCTCTGGTCTGGTCACTCGGCGTCGAGGTGATGGTCATGTCGGCAGCCTAGTGAGGGTCACCGACATCCGGGACCGCCCACCGAGCCAGGGCCGCCCGCTCCTCCCCCGCCAGCGGTGAGCGGCCGACGACGACGGTCCGCGCGGTGGCGAAGACCATCCCGTCGTCCGGGTCGCGGATCTCGGCGGCGAGGGTGAACGAGCGGCGGCCGAGCGCGGTGACGCAGGTCCGGACCTCGTACGGCGCGGGCCGGAAGTCGACCGGCCGCCGGTACTCCAGGTCCTGTCGGGCCACCACCCACCTGTCCTCGGGGCGCCAGTGCAGCGTGGCCACCATCACCGCGATCCGCGCCTCCTGGATGTAGTCGTAGAACTTCACGTTGTTGACGTGGCCGTAGGAGTCGAGGTCGGACCAGCGCACGGCCAACCGGTAGCGGTGCGCCGGCTCGGCCACCGGCACCCGGGCCAGCTCGCGCAGGGGGACGGCGGCGTCCATCGCCGCGGTCAGGCAGCGGCGCTCGACCTCGTTCAGCCGTCGGAGCGCGCCCGCCGCCAGGTCGAACGGCGTGGCCGTCGTCCGGGCGCGGGCCGCCAGCACGTCCCCGTCCCAGACCTCGTACCCGATGGCGAAGCGGCTGGCCCCGACCTCGTCCACCCACAGCTCGAGCCGGAGCGGCCGCTCGGAGAAGACCACCGGCGCGAGGTACTCGACCTGGTGACCGACCACCAGCACGCCGGTCTCCAGCAGCTGCCCCATCTCGGGCGGGCCGCTCAGCAGGAAGTCGACCCGACCCTCCTGCAGGTAGTCCAGGAACGCCGCGTTGTTGACGTGGCCCTGGGCGTCCATGTCGCCCCAGCGCATCGGGCAGGAGTAGTGGTGCCGGGTCACGCCCGCATCTTTTCAGACGACCCCGCCTCTCAGACGGCCCGCAGCCTGCTGATCATCACTAGAAGGCGGTGAGGCCGTTCGGCGTGCCGAGACCGGTCGGACCGTCCCAGCCGGACCGGGCGGTGCACCAGATGGTGGTCGAGCAGCTGCCGTTGCTGCCGCTGGTCACGTCGTTCAGCGCGCTGGCGTGGCTCCAGGTGTAGGAGGCCGGGTAGCCGCTGGTCCGGCCGCTGAGGGCGTAGACGCTGCCGATGATCGGCGCCGACGCGCTGGTCCCGCCGAAGACCAGCCAGCCCGAGACGCCCTGGTAGGCGTAGGAGTCGTAGACGGCGACGCCGGTGTTGGGGTCGGCGACCGCGGAGACGTCGGCGTTGGCCTTGCGGCTGCACGCGGTCACGCTGGTCTGCCAGCTCGGCTTGGTGTTGATGGTCGAGCAGCCCGAGCCGGCCCCGCTCCAGGCGGTCTCGGTCCAGCCGCGGGTCGTGCTCGACTTCTTCAGCGACGTGCCGCCGACCGCGACCACGGTCTGGTACGAGGCCGGCGACTCGACCCCGTAGCCGGCGTCACCGGTGGAGGCGACCACCGCGATCCCGGGGTGGTCGTAGGCGCTGGAGGCGGAGCTGTCGCTGCCGCCGTAGCTGTTGCTGATGGCTTTCGCGCCCAGGGTGGCGGCCCGGTTGACCGCGGTCCCGAGGTTCGCGAACGACGCGCTGGAGGCCTCGACGAGCAGGATCTTGCAGCTCGGGCACGCGGCAGAGGCCATGTCGAGGTCGAGCGAGATCTCCTGCGCCCAGCCCCCGTTCGCCTTCGGCGGGGTGGTGCCGCCGTTCTGGTTCACCTTGCGGAAGCAGCCGTTGGCCGTGGTACACGCCGGGAGCCCGTATTGCTTGCGGTAGACCGCGAGGTCGGCCTCGGCCTTCGGGTCGTCGTAGGCGTCCACGATGGCCACCGTCGGGCCGGCCGGCGTCGCCGTCGTGGCGGCGGGCAGCTTGTACGCGGACTGGATGTCCGCCGGAGCGAGACCGCTCGGGGCCGCGGCCGCCGCGGCTGTCCGGCTCTGGTGGACGACCTGGCCCGCGGTGTCGATCGCGTCCCGACGGATCGCGAGGCAGCCGGCCCTGCCCGGCCCGGCGGTGGCGCAGACCGAGACGTTCCGGTGGCTGGTCCCCTTCGCCGTCGGGGCGGCGTCGGCCCGCGGCACGAGCGCGAGCGGCAGCAGCAGGGCGGCCGCGGCGACGGCGAGGGCAGGGGTGCGACGAAGGCGCATGGGGTGGCTCCGGGTGAGGTGGGGGGTGGTCACGGCCGAGCCCTGCCGACCCTAGAGGTCGATAGCCCGTCTTCGCAACGGGGTCCACCGACTCCTCAGAGCCGTCGGGTCTCGAGCCGGGTCTCGACGGCCGCACCCCCGCCCGCCCCGCCCCCGCCTGCCCCGCCCTCGACCGGCCCGGCCTCCACCCGGTAGGCGGCCTTGCCGTCCTCCTCGCTGACCGCCTCGACGAACTCGGTCCCGCGGTAGAGGACCCCCACCCCGTCGTCGGTGGCGTAGCCGGCGGGCAGCACGCCCCGCCCGACCAGGCTCTGGAACAGCGGCCGCCGCCTCGCCTCGGAGTCGTAGTGCACGCCGTTGGAGAACGGGAGGAATGCCAGGCCGTCGGTGACCGGACGCAGGTCCGGGCCGAAGGAGTCGGTGGTGCCGCCGACGTGCCAGCAGATGGACCCGGCCGAGATGCCCGTCAGCACGACACCGGCCTGCCAGGCCGTGCGCAGCGAGGCGTCGTAGCCGTGCAGCCGCCACATCGCCAGCAGCCCGGCGACGCTGCCGCCCATCACGAAGACGAGGTCCTGCTCGAGCAGGTGAGCAGTCGCGTCCTCGACGTTGGGCATCGGGAACGACGCCAGGTGCGAGGACTGCAGGCCGCGGAGCTGGGCGGCCTCGTGCAGCCAGCCCAGCACGGCCGGGTTGTCCCCCGACGCCGTGGCCAGAAAGCAGATCCGCGGCGCCCGGCCCGACACCCCGGTCAGGTCGAGCGCGTACTCGGTCAGCGGACCCAGCGCGTAGCGGGTGCGGCGGCCCTCGACGAGCCCGCCGGAGGTGGCCAGGATCGTCGGGGCGTCGGCGCTCACAGGACCGATCCTAGGGTTCTCCGGCCCGACGGCGGAGGACCTGGTGGTGGTGCTCACCCGACGGTGCCGGTCGCCTCCGGCTTCGAGACCCGCAACTCGGGCAAAGACGAGGATCAACGCCCAGGAACCACTGGACCGGGCACCAAGGATGGGTCTAGCCTTCCAACACACAACCAACCGGCTATTTCTGCCAGATGATCGGTCATGGCGAGCCTGCCTCTGCCTCGCAGAGATCGACAGCCCGACCGCAGATCAACGCACCACGGTCGTCTCGATCGTCGCTGCCCAACCGAGGAGGTCCATCCACTCATGCGTTCAACGCTCAGAACGGCCGGCATTGCCAGCTGCGTCCTACTGGTGGCTGCCACTGCCGCGTGCAGTGGTGCCGGCGGCGGTAACACCGGCGGCGGTGGGGGCGGCGGCAGCTCTGACCACTCGATCAACGTGTTGATGGTCAACAACCCGCAGATGTTGGCCCTGCAGAAGCACATCGGTGACTTCGAGAAGGAGTCCGGGGTCACGGTCAACTTCACCGTGAAGCCGGAGAACGACATGCGCAACCAGGCAGCGCAGGAGTTCGCCAACCAGTCGGGCCAGTTCGACGTGGCGACCCTGAGCAACTTCGAGATCCCGTTCTACTCCAAGAACGGCTGGCTGACCCCCCTGGACGAGATCGCCGCGTACAAGTCCGACACCGCCTTCAACCAGGCGGACATCTTTCCGGCGATGACCGCCTCGCTCAAGGGACCGGACGGCAAGCTCTACGGAGAGCCGTTCTACGGCGAGTCCTCGTTCTTGATGTACCGCAAGGACATCGCCGCGAAGTCGGGCGTGAAGTTCAGCGAGACGCCGACGTGGGACGAGGTGGCCGCGGCCGCAGCGAAGATGGACGGCGCGGAGCCGGGGATGAAGGGGATCTGCCTGCGTGGTCTGCCGGGCTGGGGTGAGGTGTTCGCACCGTTGACGACGGTGGTCAACACCTACGGCGGCACCTGGTTCGACAAGGACTGGAACGCCCAGGTCAACGCGCAGCCGTTCAAGGACGCCACCACCTTCTACACCGACCTGGTGAAGGCTCACGGCGAGGCGGGTGCGGCCCAGGCGGGGTTCGCCGAATGCCTGACCGCGACCGAGCAGAGCAAGGTCGCCATGTGGTACGACGCCACGTCTGCGGCCGGGTCGCTCGAAGGCCCTGACTCTCCGGTCAAGGGCAAGATGGGCTACGTCCAGGCCCCGGTGAAGGAGACCAAGTCCTCCGGCTGGCTGTACGCCTGGTCGTGGGCGATCGAGAAGAAGAGCCAGAAGGCCGACGACGCCTGGAAGTTCATCTCCTGGGCTTCCTCGCAGAAGTACGAGGAGCTGGTCGGGGCCCAGGACGGCTGGGCCACCGTGCCCGCTGGGAAGCGCGAGTCGACCTACCAGAACGCCGACTACATCAAAGCGGCCGCCGCGTTCGCCGATCCGACGAAGAAGGCCATCGAGGGCGCCGACCCGACGAACCCCGGCGTCCAGCCGCGGCCGACGGTCGGGATCCAGTTCGTCGACATCCCCGAGTTCACCGACTTCGCCACCAAGATCTCCCAGGACGTCTCCGGGGTGATCGCGGGCAAGAGGACCGTGGACGAGGCGCTCGACAGCGGCCAGAAGCTCGCGCAGGCGGCCGGGGACAAGTACAAGAACAAGTAGGCCGGAGACCGGGTGTGCCTGGGTACCCATCCGCTCAGGCACACCCACCCCGGAGCTGGCGCGCCGCCTCACCGACGTAGCCGGCCCGCCGGACGCCCCGCCCGGTCGGCGGCTGCTGTCGCCAGACCCGGTGGCTGGACCACCAGCCCAACCCGAAGTGCCGTCAGAGGAGACCGCCATGTCACGAGCCGCCACCATCGAACGACCACCGGCCACGCCCGAGCCTCCTCCCGATCCCGGGTTCGTCAGCCGGTGGACCGACGCCAAGGGGTGGGCCCGACGGGCGCCCCTGGTACCGGCACTCGCGTTCGTGGTGATCATCACCCAGCTCCCGTTCGTAGCGACGCTGGCCATCTCGTTCACGAACTGGAACGCGAACTACCCCGACGAGATCGCGTTCGGGACGCTGCACAACTTCGCCACCGTCTTCACCGATCCCAGCCTTCGCTCCAGCGTGTTCTTCACGATCCTGCTGACGGCGACCGTCGTGCTGGTCTCGCTCGCCTTCGGCCTGGGGATCTCACTCCTGCTCAACCGCAACTTCATCGGCCGCGGCATCGTCCGCACCATGATGATCGCGCCGTTCCTCGTCGTGCCGGTGGCAGCGGCCCTGCTGTGGAAGCACGCGATCTACAACCCGGAGTACGGTCTGCTCAACGGACTCCTGCACCAGTTCCTCGGGCCTGATGCCCCCCAGCCCGACTGGATCACCGACTTCCCGCGACTGGCGATCATGGGCGAGCTGGTCTGGCAGTGGACGCCGTTCATGACCCTGATCCTGCTGGCGGGTCTGCAGTCGCGCCCGGGGGACGTGCTCGAGGCCGCCTCCGTGGACGGTGCCGGCCCGTTCCAGACCTTCGCCAACATCACCTTCCCCCACATGCGTCGCTACCTGGAGCTCGGCGGCCTGCTCGGTTCGATCTACATCGTCCAGCAGTTCGACTCGGTCTTCACCATGACCGGCGGCGCCTACGGCACCGCCAACCTGCCCTACACGATCTACCAGACGCTCTACAACGCCCAGGACTACGGTCTGGCGTCCGCCCAGGGGGTCATCGTGGTGATCGGGACGATCATCATCGCCACCTTCGCCCTGCGCACCGTGTCCAGCCTGTTCGAGGAAGGTAACTGAGATGACGACCGCTCTGGCCCCCGCACCGACAGCCATCGCGAAGGCACGGCGGAAGTCCAACGCCCGCGCCCGCGGTCTCGGCTCCCGTCGCGGCAACACCGTCGCCGGCCTCGCCGCCTGGGTGATCGGGATCATCTTCGTCTTCCCCGTGGTCTGGATGCTGCTCACGAGCCTGCACAGCGAGACCAACGCGGCCACCAACCCGCCCAGCTTCTTCGCTCCCCTGACCCTCGACGGCTACCGCGAGTTCTTCGGCGCCTCCTCGGGAGCCAGTCCCTGGCCGCCGCTGATCAACTCGGCAACAGCGTCGATCGTGTCGACGATCGTGGTGATCGTCCTGGCGATCCCGGCCGCCTACGCGCTGTCGGTCCGGCCGGTGCAGAAGTGGACCGACGTCATGTTCTTCTTCCTCTCCACCAAGTTCCTGCCGGCCGTCGCCGGGCTGCTGCCGCTCTACATCATCGCCAAGACCCTGGGCCTGCTCGACAACATCAACTTCATCGTCATCCTCTACACCGCGATGAACATGCCGATCGCCGTCTGGATGATGCGGTCGTTCCTCGCCGACATCCCCGTCGAGCTCTTCGAGGCCGCCGCCATCGACGGCGCCGGGCTCATCCGCACCCTCCGCAGCGTCATCGTCCCGATCATCTCTCCCGGGATCGCCGCGACCGCCCTGATCTGCTTCATCTTCAGCTGGAACGAGCTGCTGCTGGCCAACACCCTCACCAGCATCGTCGCCCAGACCGCACCCGTCTTCCTGACCAGCTTCGTCACCTCCCAGGGCCTGTTCCTGGCCAAGGTGTGCGCCGCGGCCACCGCGGTCTCGCTCCCCGTGCTGATCGCCGGCTTCGCCGCCCAGGACAAACTCGTCCAAGGCCTCTCCCTGGGCGCGGTCAAGTAGCCGCCTCCGGCGCCCGGAGGCGGTCCGATGGGGTCGAACTCGGTGAGGGCTGCTGCACGTCACGGCGTGCTGCTGTCCCGGTTGAACCGCGATCGCCGCATCGTCGTCGCCGAGTCCGCCGATGTCCTCGGCGTCACCCAGGAGACCATCCGACGTGATCTACGGGCGCTCGAGGCAGCCGGGAGGCTCCACCGGGTCCACGGTGGGGCCATCCCCGTCGACTCGGCACCACCGAGCCCGGGGTTTCACCACCCCTCTCTCCTGACCGCCGAGGTGACCGAGTTCGGCAGGCGGGTCTGGGCCCGGTTGCCACGCACCGGCGCCATCACCCTCGGTACGGGACCCTTGATCCCCGCGGTGGCCCAGGCGGCCGTCCATGATCCGCCCGGCCCACCCGGACTCACCGTCGTCACGACGTCGCTCTACGCGGCGAACGACCTGTCACGGGGACCGTCGTCGCTGCGGGTGTACCTGGTCGGCGGGACGGTGTCTCCTTCGAGCGGCGGCCAGGAAGGTCAGTGGGCGCTCGAGGAGCTGGCGCGGTTCAGAGTCGACGTGGCCGTCGTCGAGACGTCGGGAATCAGCGTGGAGTCCGGACTGACCTCCGACACGACCGCCGCCGCCGCCGTGAACGCGGCCGTGGTGGCCACGGCCGGGCGCGTCGTGGTGGTCGTCGGGGCCGAGGGGGTCGGCCACTCCGCCTTCGTCCAGTTCGCCACCCTGGACCGAGTCGACCTGCTGATGGTCGCCGGCCAACCGTCGGCCGAGGGCCTGCAGTCGCTCCGCGCCGAGTCCATCCTCCCCGAGCTCGTGGTCACAGACGTGCTCGCCTAGGTGGCTAGTCGCCTGGAGCCGGTGCCGAGGACGTCGGTCGAGGATCTGCGGGCCGGTCGCGTCCTCAGAGCCAGCCGTTGCCCTCGGCGGTGATCACGGCCTCGGCCCGGTTGGTCGAGCCGGTCTTGCCGATCGCGGCCGAGAGGTGGTTGCGGACCGTCCCCTCGGAGAGGAAGAGCCGCCGCGCCATCACCGCCACCGGGGCCCCGTCGCGCGCCGCCAGCAGCACCTCGGTCTCGCGCGCGGTCAGTGGCGACTCCCCCGCGACCAGGCTGTCGGTGGCCAGCGCGGGGTCGACCACCCGCAGCCCCGCGTGCACCCGGCGGACGGCGTCGGCCAGCTGGGCGGCCGGGGTGTCCTTGACCACGAACCCCGAGGCACCGGCCTGCAGCGCGCGCCGGAGGTAGCCCGGCCGGCCGAAGGTGGTGACAATCAGCACCCGGGTCGCCGGGACGGCCATCCGCAGCCGCGCGGTGGCGGCGATCCCGTCCAGCCCGGGCATCTCGACGTCGAGCAGGGCCACGTCCGGCCGGTGCTCCAGCGCGGCCGCCACGACCTCCTCCCCCGAGCCCACCTGGGCCACCACCTCGAGATCGGACTCCAGCCCGAGCAGGGCGGCCAGGGCTCCGCGGACGAGGGCCTGGTCATCAGCCAGCAGCAGCCGGATCACGGCCGCACCACCCGCAGCGAGAAGCCGGGCTCGAGCGAGCGGGTGACCACGATGGCGCCGGCCGCGGCCGCCCGCTCGCGGAGCCCGGCCAGACCTGAGCCTCGTACCGGGCCAGGCGGCGAGCCGCGACCGTCATCGCGGATCTCGACGCTGGTCGGGGTGAGCAGCACCGAGCAGGAGCGGGCCCCGGCGTGCCGCACGACGTTGGTGACGCCCTCCCGGATCGTCCAGGCGAACAGCTCGCGCAGCTCGGTGGGCACCTCGTCCGCCGAGCCGGGGACCTGCGCCTGCACCCCGACGGTGTCCAGGACGGTGCGCGCCCGGGCGATCTCCCCGGGCAGGGTCAGCTCGCGGTATCCCTCCACCGCATGCCGGACGTCGGCCAGGGCGTCCCGGGAGAGGCGCTCCAGATCGGCCACCTCGGCCCGGGCACGTTCGGGGTCGACGTCCAGCAGCCGCTGGGCCAGCTCGGCCTTGACCGTGATCACGGTGAGCGAGTGGCCGAGGATGTCGTGCAGGTCGCGGGCGAAGCGGCTCCGCTCGTTCTCCACCGCCAGCGAGGCGTTGACCTGCTGGGCGCGAAGCAGGTCGATGTTGCGGCTCATCACCGCCCGCAGCCCGACGATGGCGAAAGACCCGGCGAGGACGGAGAAAGCGTTACCCACCTGACTGCCCCAGGGCTCGAGGGTGCCGGAGACCGCGACGCCCACCGTCAGCACCAGCACGATCGGACCCGCCAGCCGCAACGGGAAGACCATCACGCAGGCCACGCCGACGTAGACCGCACAGGTCATGCCCGCCTCACCCAGCAGCGCCACCACGAGCGAGCCGAGCACCACCAGGGCCGCGACGTAGCCGGCCGCCAGGACGACCGGCGGGTTCTTCACCAACCGGTGCCGCAGCTGACGGCCGTGCATCCAGAGCGACAGGTACACGGCCCCGAACGCCACGGTGGCCGCCATCGCCGCGACGCCGCGGGCCTCGGTGCGCAGGGCCCAGCCCGCCAGGAACGGCTCGAGCAGGAAGAACAGCCAGATGGCCGCGAAGAACGGGCCGATCCGGCTCGTCGCCGGGGGATCCGGCTGCACCGGCTGAGTCGCTCCCACCTCCCTCACGCTAGTGCTCACCTAGACCCGGGCCGTGTCCTTGCTCAGCCGCCAGGCCGCGCCGGCGACGAAGAGCGCGAACCAGACGACCGCGTTGACCACCGCCGTCCAGGGCAGGTCGTCGGTCAGCGGCCAGCGGCTGATCTCCGCCACCCCGAACATCGGCGTCCACTCCGCGACCCGGTAGATCGCGCTGCCGGCCGCCAGGGGGATGAAGACGTTGCCGAGGAAGGCGAAGAGGGCCAGGCCCGGGCCGAGGAACTGCATGGCGTTCTCCCCCGGGACGAGGTAACCGACGAAGACGCCGAGCGCGGCGAAGACCAACGTGCAGACGAGCGTGAGCAGGGCGCAGCCGATCCAGATGTGCAGCGGCATCGACGGGTGGCCCTGGACGATCCCGGCGAGGTTGACCACCGCGATGGCGATGGCCCCGAGCACGAGGGCCAGCAACGCCTTGATGCCGACGTACACGGCCGGCTTCAGCGGCGTCAGCCGCAGCTGACGCGACCAGCCCACGGCGCGTTCCATCGCCACCATGGCTCCGCCGCCGGCCGCGGTGACCGCCGCCCCGTAGAGGCCCATCGAGACCAGGATGTAGGCCGCGACGTTCCCGCGGCCGGCTTCGGCGTCCCAGCCGGCGCTGCCGCCGAAGGAGAAGAACAGGGCGGCCGGCAGCACGAGGGTGAAGATGACGGTGCGCCGGTTGCGCAGCATCCGGCGCAGCTCGATGCCCAGCACGGTCAGGCTGAAGCCACCGAGCCGGGGGACGCGGCGGACGGTCGGGTCGGCGGCGCTGGTGCTCGTGTTTCCGGTGCTACCGGTCGTGGTGGCATTCATGCTGCGTCCTCCAGGGTGGCGGTGCGGGGCTGGCCGGTGAGGCTGAGGAAGGCGTCCTCGAGCCCGTGCGAGGTGATCTCGAGCTCGCGGGCCGCCGTCTCGGTCAGCAGGTAGCGCGCGACGACGTCGCTGTCGAGGGCGTGCACGATCACGGTGTCGCCGCGGACCTCCACCCCGTCGACGCCGCCGAGGGCGGACAGGGCGGCGACGTCGGCGTCGGGCAGCAGGGCGCGGACCGTACGGCCCGAGGCCAGGGCGCGGATCTCCGAACCGGTGCCGTCGGCCACGATCCGGCCCTGGCTGATCAGCACGATCCGGTCGGCGTACTGGTCGGCCTCGTCGAGGTAGTGGGTGGCGAAGAGCACGGTCCGGCCGTGCTCGGCGTCGCCGCGGATGGCCGACCAGAAGGCGCGGCGACCCTCGACGTCCATCCCGGTGGTGGGTTCGTCCAGCAGCAGCAGGGCCGGGTCGGGGAGCAGGGCCATGGCGAAGCGGAGCCGCTGCTGCTCACCGCCCGAGCACTTGCGCACCTTGCGATCGGCGATCGCGGTGATGCCGGCACGGTCCATCACCTCCCCGACCGGCGTGGTGTCGGCGAACAGGCTGGCGGTGTAGCGCACCGTCTCCTTGACGGTGAGGTCCTTGAGCAGGCCGCCGGACTGCATCACCGCCGAGACCAGGCCGCGGGCGATGGCCTGCCGGGGCTGCAGGCCGAGCACGTCCACCTCGCCGCTGCTGGGGGCCGACAGCCCGAGGACCATGTCGATGGTCGTGGTCTTGCCGGCGCCGTTGGGTCCGAGGAAGGCGACGATCTCTCCCTGCTCGAGCTCGAGGTCGATGCCGCGGACGGCCTGGACGGCGCCAAAGCTCTTGGTCACGCGCTGAAGTCGGACGGCGGGGAGTCCGACGGCCGGGAGTCGACCAGCAGGAGGTCGGACGGCGGGTAGTCGGGCGGCGGCGAGGTCGGAAGCGGGCATGCCCTCAGCCTCGCCCTCGCGCCGGCCCCGCGCCTGCCCCGCTCGTCACGACCGCGGGGTGACGAATGTCAGGGCGGTAATCCGGGTGCGCCGGGCCTCGTTCGACGGCACGATGCCCAGATGGAGCTCCCGGCACCGCCCCCCGTTCCCCCGATCGCCCCCCTTCCCCCGACGGCCCCCCTTCCCTCGACCGCCCCCCTTCCCTCGACCGCCTGGGCATCGGTGTTCCCGCCGAAGCTGCGCCGTGGTGACACCGTGCGGGTGGTCGCCCCCTCCCGCAGCCGGTCGATGGTGACCGAGCACGACCACACGGCGCTGATCGAGCAGCGGTTCGCCGCCCTCGGGCTGAGGCTCACCTACGGCGCCCACGTGGACGAGCGCGACGACTTCGACTCGAGCCCGGTCGCCTCCCGCCTCGCCGACCTGCACGAGGCGTTCGCCGACCCCGACGTGGCGGCCATCATGACCGTGATCGGCGGCTTCAACTCCCATGAGCTGCTGCCGCACCTGGACTGGGCGCTGGTCGCGGCCCACCCCAAGGTCCTCTGCGGCTACTCCGACATCACAGCGCTGCAGAACGCGATCCTGGCCCGGACCGGCCTGGTCACCTACTCCGGCCCGCACTGGTCCACCTTCGGGATGCGCGACCACCTGCAGCAGACGCTGGACTGGTTCGAGGCCGCCCTCTTCAGCGACGAGCCCCTGGAGCTGACGGCGTCGTCGAGCTGGACCGACGACCTCTGGTTCCTGGACCAGGACGACCGGCACCCGCAGCCCAACGAGGGCTGGTGGGCGTTGCGCCCCGGTAGCGCCGCCGGCCGGATCGTGGGCGGCAACCTCTGCACCTTCAACCTGCTGCAGGGCGGTCCGTACCGGCCCTCGCTCGAGGGGGCGTTGCTCGTGGTCGAGGACGACGCGCTCACCTTCCCCGCGCAGCTCGCCCGCGACCTGACCTCGCTGCTCCAGCTGCCCGACGCCGCGGGCATCACCGGCGTGGTCGTCGGCCGCTTCCAGGGCGCCAGCGGCCTCACCCGGGACCTGCTCGCGCAGATCGTCGAGCGGGCCGGCCTGCCGTTCGGGGTGCCGGTGCTGGCCAACGTCGACGTCGGACACACCCACCCACTCATGACGCTGCCGATCGGCGGGCGCGCCGAGCTCGTCGTGGACGGCGGGCGGGCCCACTTCCGCCTGACACAGCACTGAGAATTGCCTGAGCGAATCCGTGGACGCGTCTGCCCGGTCGGACGAAGATGAGCGCCGTCCGACTCGATCAAAGGGGATTGACTTGTCCGTTAGGAAGCTCACCTACGCGGCCCTCGGCGCCGCGGCCCTGCTCGCGGTCACGCCTGTCTCGGCGTCCGCTCACGCGCCAGCCCGCACCGCGGCGCCCATCAGTACCAAGGTCGTCGCGCCCTTCAACCTGGCCGTCCACGGCTCCCGGTTGCTCGTCGCCGACGGCGGTACCTCGACGCTGTCGGAGGTGCTCGGAGGCAACAAGCTGCGCACCATCGCGACCGGACCCGGCAGCGGTGGCGAGGTCGCGGGCGTCGCGATCTCCAACAACGGCCGCTACACCGCCTACACCACCGCCGAGCACTCATCGCCGGAGGTGAATGCACACGGCACGCTGCACATCCTCGGCCCGTACGGCTCGAGGCTGACCGTGGATCTGGCCGGTTATGAGTCCCGACGCAACCCGGACAAGCGGAACACCTACGGCACCACCAGCACCGACCCCTGCGTCACGGCGGCCGTCGCGGCCGCGACAGGCGGACCCGCCACCTACACGGGGGAGAAGGACTCCCACCCCTACTCGGTGGCCGCGTACGGGCGCAGCTCCTGGATCGTCGCGGACGCCGGCGGCAACGACCTGCTCAAGGTCGACGCCCGCGGCAGGGTCTCGACGCTGGCCGTCCTGCCCGTCCAGCCGCTGGTGATCACCGCCCAGATCGCCGCCAGCCTGCACGTGCCGGACTGCGTCATCGGGACGACGTACAACTTCGAGCCGGTACCCACCGACGTCGAGGTGGGTCGGCACGGTCATGTCTTCGTCACCACGCTGCCGGGCGGCCCGGAGATCGGCGCTCGCGGCAGCGTGTACCGGGTGCACCCCCGTAACGGGACCAGTCACCGCGTGGCCACCGGCTTCGGCGGGCCGACGAACCTGGCGCTCTACCGCGGCAGGATCTACGTGTCGGAGTACTACGCCGGCCAGGTGTCGACGGTCAGCCACGGCGGGCCGAGGCTGTACAAGTCGCTGCCGGGCGTGGTTTCGGTGGAGTCCGGCCGCGGCCACCTGTACGCCGGCACCTTCGCCAGCGACGCGGGGCCGGGGACGATCGTCCGGCTGCGCTGAACCGATCCCGGGCCCCTGAGCAGACCTTGAGGTCCGCCCGGGGGCTCGGGACTCAAGTCCTGAGGAACGGCTGGTCCCGCGACGAACGTTGACGAAGTTCTGTGACCACGCGTGAGCCGAGGCCGATCTCGTCTCGAGGTCGGCTCGGCACCCTGCTGGGAGTGGGCCACGGGGGCTCACGACAGCCTTCCGAGGGAGTCCCAGCAGATGACCGTCAGCGCAGTTCTCGACCGGCCCTCCACCGCGACCTCGACCGCCGTCGAGACGACGACCGCGGCTCCGGTGACCGGCTGGTGGCCCGACCACGCCAAGCGGGGCTTCGACCTGGTGGCCACGCTCCTGGGCCTGCTCGTCCTGCTACCGCTGATCGCCGCCATCGCCCTGGCGATCGCGCTGCAGGACGGGGGTCCGGTGCTCTTCCGGCAGACCCGGGTCGGCCGGCGGGGCACTCTGTTCACCATCTACAAGTTCCGCTCGATGGTCGTTGACGCCGAAGCGCTCAAGCCCGAGCTGCTGGGCGCCAACGAAGGCGCTCATCACCTGTTCAAGATCAGGTCCGACCCGCGCATCACCCCGCTCGGTCGCGTGCTCCGCCGGCTCTCACTGGACGAGCTCCCGCAGCTGCTCAACGTCCTGAACGGCACGATGTCGCTGGTCGGCCCGCGACCGCACCTGCCCGCGGAGGTGGCTTGGATGCCACCTGCGGCCCGTCGTCGGGCGGAGGTCCGGCCTGGTCTCACCGGGCTGTGGCAGGTCAGCGGCCGCTCCGACCTCGACGAGGACCAGTCCGTACGGCTGGACCTGGCCTACGTCGACCGGTGCTCACCGGCCCTGGACGCCTCGATCCTCGGCCGCACCGTGGGGGCCGTGCTCTCCGGGCGCGGGGCGGCCTGACCAGTCGACCGGCGCTCGGGGTGAGGTCGGTTCAGACGGCCTCGTACATGCTCGCGAGCAGGTGGTCGTACTTCTTCTCCACGGCCTTGCGTCGGACCTTCAGGCTGGGCGTGACCTCGCCCTCCTCCACGCTCAGGTCGCTGGGCAGGATTTCGAACTTCTTGACCGTCTCCCAGCGCTCCAGCTTCTTGTTCGCCTGGGCGACGTAGCCCTCGAGCAGCTGGCGCACCTCCGCCGACTCGACAAGATCATCTCCGCGCTGGGCGAGGCCGTGGCCACCGGCCCACTCCTGCACCGCCTCGAGGTCGAGGGTCACCAGGGCGGTGATGTACTTGCGGCCCTCACCGTGCACCAGCACCTGGCTCACGTACGGGCAGGCGGCCTTGAGCGTTCCCTCGACCTTCTGCGGAGCCACGTACTTGCCGCCGGAGGTCTTGATCAAGTCCTTCTTGCGGTCGGTGATCCGCAGGTACCCATGATCATCGAGCTCACCGATGTCGCCGGTCGCGAACCAGCCCTCGGCGTCGATCACCTCCGCCGTGGCGTCGGGCATGTGGTGGTAGCCACGCATCACGGCACCGCCCTTGATCAAGATCTCGCCGTCCCCGGCGATCTTGATCTTCGTGCCCGGCACCGGCGGACCGACCGTGCCGAAACGGACGGCCCGCGGGTTGTTGACGCAGGAGGCCGCACCGGTCTCGGTCAGGCCGTAGCCCTCCAGGATCAACAGCCCGGCGGCGTAGAACCACTCCTGCACCTCGCGGTTCAGGGCCGCGGAGCCCGAGACGAAGAACCGGATCCGGCCGCCCATCCGCTCCTTGATCTTGCTGAACACGAGCCGGTCGGCCACCGCGTACTGCGCAGCGAGCAGGCCGGTCGGCTTGCGGCCCCCCAGCCGGATCGGGCTGGTCCGGCGCCCGACCGCGAAAGCCCAGTCGAAGATCCGGCCCTTGACCCCGGAGGTGGCCGAGGTCATGACCTTGGCCCTGACCTTCTCGAAGATCCGGGGCGCACCGGCCATGAAGGTGGGGCGGACCACCCCGAGGTTCTCCACGATCCGGTCGATGTCGCCGTCCACGGCGGTGGCGAAGCCGATCCGTAGCTGAGCCGCGATCAGGACCTTGCCGAAGACGTGGCTCAACGGCAGCCACAGGTACTGCAGGTCACCCGGCTCGATGATGTCGAACTCCTCGAGCGCGGCGCCGAGGTAGGTCCAGTTGTCCTGGACCAGCCGGACGCCCTTGGGCCGCCCCGTGGTGCCGGAGGTGTAGATCAGGGTGGCGAGGTGCTCGGGTTGGATGGCGGCCACGGCGTCGTCGACCGCGGACGGGTGGGCGGCCAGGTGGGCGCGGCCGCGCTCGGTCAGCTCCGCCCAGCTGATCACCCGGTCGTGGCCCACCGCACCGCTCAGCTGAACGACCACCGACAGCTGCGGCAGGTCGTCGAGGTGGTCCAGCACCTTGGACACCTGCACCTCGTCCTCGGCGAAGACGATGGTGGAGCCGGAGTCGCTGAGGATGTAGGCGACGTCCTCGTGCTGGGTGCTGGGGTAGACGGTGGTGGTGGCGCCACCGGCGCACATCACCGCCAGGTCGGCCAGGATCCACTCCATCCGGGTGCCGGAGGCGATGGCGACCCGGTCCTCCGACCCGACGCCGAGGGCGATCAGCCCGGCCGCGAGGTCGACGACCCGCGTCCGCGTCTGCTCCCAGGTCAGCGAGACCCAGCGCTCGCCCTCGCGGTAGCGGAAGGCCTCCTTGGCGCCCGAGCTGTCGACCTGCGCGAGCAACATCGCGGCCATGCTCGGGTGGCGTGCAGCCAGCAGGGTCGACTCGGTCATGCGCTCCACCTTGCTCTGGGTTCGGCTCGGCCCGCGGTGCGGCTGGGAACCAGCCGGCGCCCGGGCGTCACCTGAGCGTAACGAATCCACGCCCGTCCGACACCCCAGCCGTTATCGATCAGCCGGCGCGTCGACCAGACTGCTCAGCAGCCGGGCGAGCGCCTCGGTGGCCGCACGGCGCTCCTCGGCGCTCAACCGCTCCGTCAGCCGACGGTCCACCCCGACCACCTCGGCCATCGCCTGTCGTAGCCGGAGCGTCCCGACCTCGGTGACCCGCAGCTGCGCACGCCGACCCTTCCCGGGCGGGCTGTGCCGTTGGACCGCCCCGGTCTGCTCGAGGTGCCGCAGGGTCGCCTGCATGCTCTGGGCGGTCACGCCCGCGCGTCGGGCGAGCTCGCTGTAGGAGAGGTCGGGATCCCGGGAGAGGTGCCCGAGCACCGAGAGGTGCCGGTAGGAGAGGTCGAACGCGGTGAGGGCGTCGTCGACCTGGCCACGGACGCGTCGGCCCAGCGCCATCAGCAGGAAGGCGAGCTCCGGTGTGGCCGGAGGTCCGGCTGCCCGGGCGGGCGGGCCCGGGGGCTGGTCGCTGTCGTCACTCATCGCAGACAGTCTGCCGTTCCGCCAACCGGCCTCGGGCTGGACCCAAGTTTCAGTCATACTGTAACTTGAGGTCATCAGAGTCCGCGGAACCGAAAGGAGCTCCGGGTGAAGGTCGTGCTGCTCACCGTCCACGTGGTCGCCGCCATCCTGCTCGTCGGACCGATCACCGTCGCCGCCAGCGTCTTCCCGCGCTACGCGCGCCTGTCCCTGACCCGGTCCGGTGGGGTCGGCGGCACCGACCCGGTGCCGGCCGAGTCCGCCCGGGCGACCGCTCTGGCGATGCACCGGATCAGCCGCGGCTACGCCGTTCCCGCGCTGGCCGTGCCGGTCTTCGGCATCGGGACGGGCGCAGCGATGCACGTGCTGGGCGACGCCTGGGTGCTCAGCTCTCTCGTGCTGACGGTGGCCGCGGCCGCCGTGCTCGCCGCCGCTCTGCTGCCCGCCCAACGGGCGGTGCTGCTGGACCTGCCGCGCGCGGGCGGGCCCGTGGCCGACGGCGGCCGCACGCTGCTCGGGCGACTGCACCGGCTGAGCATGGTCACGGGCGTCTTCTCCCTGCTGTGGGTGGCGGTGGTGGTGCTGATGATCCTGCGGCCCGGCTCGACGACGGGGGTCTGAGATGTCGCGTCCGCTGCTGTGGTGGGTCGGCTCGACCGAGGCGCTGACCCTGGCGGTGCTGCTGGTCAACCTCGCCACCGTGCATGTCGGCGGGCTCGCCGCGGCCCTCGGCCCGGTCCACGGACTGCTCTACCTCGTCGGCGTCGTTCTCGTCTGGAGCTCGCGCTCACGCTGGTCGGCGCGGCTGCTGGTGCTGGTCCCGGCCGTCGGCACCCTCTTGGCGCTCCGGGTTGCTCCGCAGCCGGACCGGGTCGTCGAGGACCTCTCGTGAGGGTCGTCGGGCCACTGCTGGTCGGCGGCGCGTTCGTGGCCGCGATGTCGCTGGTTCCTGAGCCGACCCGGCGCCGGCTCAACGCGGTCGTCGTGGCGGGCGCGGGGGCGGCGTACCTGAGCAGCGGTTCGCTCGGGCCCGGCGAGCTCGCGTTCCTCGCTCCTGCGACGTACTGCGCCTACCGCGGCCTCTCCGACTATCGCTGGACGGGCGCGGCCTGGCTGCTGCACACCGCGTGGGACGTGGTGCACCACCACCGCCACGCGCCGATCCTGCCCTTCCTGCCCGACTCCTCCTTCGGCTGCGCCGTCTGCGATCCCGTGATCGCCGTCTGGTGCCTGGCCGGCGGCCGCTCGGTGCTCAGCCGAGCCGCTCGAGGATGATCGCCATCCCCTGACCGCCACCGACGCACATCGTCTCCAGCCCCACCGAGGCGTCGCGCAGCCGCATCGCGTTGAGCAGCGTCGTCATGATCCGCGCGCCGGTCGAGCCGAACGGATGGCCCAGCGCGATGGCCCCGCCGTGGACGTTGAGCCGGTCCTCGTCCAGGCCGAGCTCGCGGGCCGAGGCGATCACCTGGACGGCGAAGGCCTCGTTGATCTCGACCAGGTCCAGGTCGGCCACGCCCATTCGGGCCCGCGTTAGGGCCTGGCGGCTGGCCTCGACCGGGCCCAGCCCCATGATCTCCGGGCTCAGGCCGCTGACTCCTGTGGCGACGATCCGGGCCAGCGGGGTGACCCCCAGCTCGGCGGCCCGCCGGTCGCTCATGATCACCACGGCCGCGGCACCGTCGTTGAGCGGGCAGCAGTTGCCGGCGGTGACCGTGCCCTCGGGCCGGAACACCGGTCGTAGGCCGCTGATCCCCTCGAGGGTGGTGCCGGCGCGGGGCCCGTCGTCGGTGGCGACGACGCGTCCGTCGGGCAGAGTCACCGGGGCGACCTCGGCGTCGAACACGCCGCCGGCGATCGCGAGCTCGGCCCGGTTCTGGGAGCGGACGCCGAACTCGTCCTGCTCCCGGCGGGTGATCCCGGTGAGCGTCGCGACATTCTCGGCCGTCTGGCCCATGGCGATGTAGACGTCGGGCAGCTGGGCGTCCCCGCGCGGGTCGCGCCACCGGTCGTTGCTCAGGGCGGTGGCCGCAGTCCGCTCTTCCGCCGCGGCGAACGCCGGGTGATGGGTGCCGGGGGCATCGACCCCGGCCGAGCCGAAGTTCCGGTACCGGGAGACGCACTCCACGCCGGCCGAGACGAAGGCGTCCCCCTCGCCGGCCCTGATCGCGTGGAACGCCATCCGCGCGGTCTGCACGCTGGACGCGCAGAAGCGGTTGACCGTCGCGGCCGGGACGCCGTCGAGGCCCAGCTGGACGGCCACCCGTCGCGCCATGTTCCCGCCGTGCTCGTCCCGCGGCTCGGCGCAGCCCAGGTAGAGGTCGTCCAAGGTGGCCGGATCGAGCGCGGGTACCTGTCCGAGGGCCGCGGCGATCACGCCGGCGGCCAGGTCGTCGGGCCGGACGCCGGCCAGCGACCCCTTGACGGCCCGGCCGATCGGCGTCCGGGCCGCGGCCACGATGACGGCCTGGGGCATCAGTGCGCTCTCTTCTGGACCGGTTGACCGCCGAGACCGAGGTCGCGCCCGATCAGCTCGAGCATGATCTCGTTGGTACCGGCCCAGATGCGCGACACCCGCGCGTCGGCCCAGGCCCTGGCCACCCGGTACTCGTTCATGTAGCCGTAGCCGCCGTAGAGCTGGACACAGACGTCGAGGATCTTGTTCTGCACGTCGGCGGCCCACCACTTGGCCTTCGCCGCGTCGACGGCGGTCAGCGTGCCGTGCACCTGCTGCATCACGCAGGCGTCGACGAACGCCTGGCTGACGTCGGCGAGGGTCACCAGCTCGGCCAACCGGAACTTGTTGGCCTGGAAGGAACCGATCGGCTGACCGAACGCCTGCCGGTCCTTCACGTACTCCAACGTCTCGTCCAGGATCTGCCGGGCGTGGGAGAGGTTGTTGACCGCCGCCCCGATCCGCTCGACCACCAGCCGCTGCATCATGTAGCCGAAGCCGGCGTCGACCTCACCGATCACCTGCGCATCGCCCAGCCGCACGTCGGCGAAGAAGAGCTCGGCGGTGTCGGACTCGGCCTGGCCCACCTTGTCCAGCTTGCGGCCGCGCTCGAACCCGGCCATCCCGGTCTCGACGGCGAAAAGCGTGATCCCCCGCGCGCCCTTCTCCGGACTCGTCCGGGCGGCCACGATCACCAGGTCGGCGGAGTAGCCGTTGGTGATGAAGGTCTTGGCGCCGTTCAGCACCCAGACGTCACCGTCGCGGACCGCCGTGGTCGTCAGCGCGGCCAGGTCGGAGCCGCCCGAGGGCTCGGTCATGGCGATGGCGGTGAGCAGCTCGCCGGTGCAGAACTTGGGCAGCCACCGGGCCTTCTGCTCCGGGGTGCACAGGTCCACCAGGTAGGGCGCCACGCAGTCGGCGTGGATGCCGACGCAGGAGGAGTAGGCGAAGGCGAGCTTGGACAGCTCCTCGGCCAGGACGAGCATGAACCGGGGGTCCTCGACGCCGGCGCCGCCGTACTCCTCGGGCACGTTCAGCCCGAGGAAGCCCTGTCGTCCCAGGTCCAGCCACATCTGCCGGCCGAACTCATGGTTGGCGAGGTGCTTCTCCTGGTCGGGCCGGAGCGTGCGGTCGACGAAGGCCCGGCAGCTCGCGCGGAAGGTCTCGTGGTCGGAGTCGAAAATCGTGCGGCGCATGGGGCCTCCAGACCGTAAGTTACTGACGAGTAACCCCACCAGAGTACTCCGGAATGGACCTGGGGGTCAGGAGAGGCGCACGGCGTGCTGCGAGACCACCTGCTCGCCGACCACCAGGCCGCTCAGGTCCGCCACGCCCTGGTGTCGCTGCTGCCCATCGCCTTCCCCACCGAACCGCCGCCTCAGGTGGTGGACGTGGTGATCCGGACGACGGCAGATCCTGCGGTCACCGTCCGCGAACCGGGCCTGCTCGGATCCGGCGGACTGCCGGGAGGTGCACACCCCTGCCACCGCAGGAATCCCTGGCGGCGCGGCTCGCCTACCTCGACCGCGACACCCGGTGCGAGGCCCTGCTCGGGCTCGCGTACCGCAAGGACCCGCACGCCTACCCGAGGGTGCGCGCGGTAGGTCCCGCAGCAGTGGCGACCTGTGGCAGCTCGAGCGTGATGCCCGCCGCGCCCTCGGCGACCCGCGGCTGCACCCCCTCGTCCTGCACGACCTCGACGGCAGGGACGAGGACGACAGTCTCACCCCCGAGGCCGTCCGTCGGTTGACCGACCCAGCCGGGCCGGGCACGGATCCGTTCCGCGGGGTCGAAAACGGCAGCAGGGCGACGAGGCAGCGCTCGGAGAGCTGAGAACCCGGTCTGTCCTCAGCTCCCTGGTCTGTGCCGAAGACTGATGGGGGGTCACGATCACGGCCCACCTGTCGATACCAGAGTCGGCGCGATGGCGCGGCCGAGCTGCCGTTGTCGAATCCGGTCGTGGAGCAGCGGGCGCTGCTCCCGGTCGATCCATCGAGGCGGCCGCCACTCCGGCAGTCCGTCCCGGTTGATGGCGGCGCTCCAGCCCCGCTGCTCGAACTGATGGTGGTGATAGCGGCAGAGCAGGGTGAGGTTGTCGAGGTCGGTGAAGCCGCCGTCGACCCAGGCCACGACGTGATGGCGCTCGCAGAGCTCCGGTGCCCGGTCGCAGCCGGGAAAGGAGCAGCCGCCGTCCCGGGCGATGAGCGCCAAGGTCTGCGCCGGGCTGGCGATCCGCCGGCTCCTGCCGTACGCCACCACCGCTCCGGCACCGGTCAGCACCGTCGGGATCACGTCGGCCTCCTCGGCCAGCTCCAGGATCTGGGCCGTCGACAGGGCCACCCCGTCGGTGGTGTGCCCGACGCCGCTGCGCCGCATCAGGCTGTCTTCGTCGATGGTGACGATCACGGTGGCCGGGACACCGCCCGAGTCGGGCAGCGTTCCGGAGCGCAGCACCCGGTCGCAGACCTCCTCCAGCGCGTCGTGCATCCGCTGGCCGTGCGTCCGATCGTCGGTCCCGGTCACTTCGGCCGCGACGGGCTCCGCCCCCTCGGCGCACAAAATCCGGTCGATCTTGGGACGCGCCAGCGGCCGCAGCACGGCGGCGAGCTTCACCCCGGCCACCCCGGTCAGCCGGAACTCGCCGCGGAACCCGCCGTCCGGGGTCGGCCGCAGGTTGAACGAGCGGCGCTCCGCAACCAGCCGGTCGTCTGGCAGCGTCCCGTCCGGGTCGATCGCGGCGACCACCTGCTCGGCCAGCAGACCCAGCACCTTCGGCTCGAAGGTCGACGCATGCTCGGTCAACAGCCGCTCACCAGCGGCGACGTCGTCCGGGTCGAAGCCCCGACCGTCCACTCCGGCGAGCGCCCGGACGACCACCTGCACCTGCTCGGGGGTCACCTCGCCGGCTCGCTGCGCCTCGGCCAGTAGCGGCCGGACCGGCTCGAGCCGCTCCCCCGTCAGCGCCGTCCGCGGTCCGACGGCTTCGGCCGCCCGGACCCGCCGACGCGACTCACCGGCTGAGAGCCGGAGCGCACCCACCAGGACACGCGTCAGGTTCGGCTGCGTCAGCTGATCGGCAAGACCGTCGGCCTCCGCCTGAGTCAGAGCAGCGTGATCGACCATCGGCAGGCGGTTGCGGAGCCGCTCCCACCGCTGCAGGAACGCCACCAGCGCGAGGGGGTCCAACCCGGCAAGGCCGCCGTCGTCGACGGCGTCCAGCAGCTCGCCGAACGCTCCTTCGACCAGCGTCAGCGCACGCCCGACCGCGTCGCTGTCCTGCTGGTTTCCCCGAGCCATAACTCATTATATTCGAATGCGTGTTCGAGTGCAAGCCCTCGGGGGTCGCCCCGTGCGGTGTTTCAGGACAGAGGTGACGGATCTGCAGGACACCGGTGACGGTCGCTTCCGACGCGCCTTGAGTATGACCGCGTGAGGCGGCGATCGCAGGCGTCCTCGCACTGACCTCTGCCGGCGGTGACCGTCGTTCCCCCCAGGGGCCGCGCGACCAGCCACGACGAATTGACGAGTGTCGTCGACGTCGATCATCGCTTCCGATAGCCGCTGATCGCGTCAGTGCCAATCCGGTCGTGCTCATGCCGGCGTTGCGGCCCGGTCAACGGTAGGGGCGGTCGCATCCGACCATGACCTCCCAATCTCCCCCGACGCCGGGCGCCCTGCGGCCAGCTACGCCGGATCGTCCACACCCGGCTGGCCGCGTCGCGACCGGATCCGCCCGACCACCTCGGTGGTGGACTGACTGGGCACGTAGTCGAGGATGCGGACCTCGCCTCCGTAGCCCTCGACCACCACGGCCTCGACGAGCTGGTCGGGGGTGTAGTCGCCGCCCTTGGCGTAGACGTCGGGACGCAGCCGCTCGAGCAGCGGGACGGGAGTGTCGGTGTCGAAGACGGTCACGTACGACACACAGCTCAGCGCCGCGAGCACCCCGGCCCGGTCGGCGGCGGAGTTGATCGGGCGCTCGGGCCCCTTGAGCCGCCGGACCGAGCGGTCACTGTTCACTGCGACCACCAGCACGTCGCCCAGCTGCGCGGCCTGGCTCAGGTAGATGGTGTGGCCACGGTGCAGGACGTCGAAGCAGCCGTTGGTGAGCACGATCCGGCGGCCTGCGGCCCGATCGGCGGCCACGCGACGCAGCAGCGCCTCCTCCTCCAGCGCGGCGTCGCCGACGGCCAGGTGCTCGACGAGCTCGTCGGTGGAGCAGACGGAGGTCCCGAACCGCTGCACCACCACGTCAGCGGCGGCCTGGGCCAGCGAGGCGGCCACCGGCAGCGGCACCCCGGTCGCTCGGGCCAGCGTCAGGGCGGCCACGAAGGTGTCGCCAGCTCCCGCCGCCTGCTTCTCCGCCCGAGGCCAGGCGGGCGTGCGGTGCGGCTCGGCGACCACCCCGTGGTCGGGACCGAACAGGACGCTGCCGTCACGGTCCAGGGTGACCAGCACCGCCTCCGCGCCGGCTCGCTCGCGCAGCTCGGGCGCGGCCGCCACGAGGGCGGCCAGCCGGGTCCCGTCGGTGGGCGCGGGACGGCCCAGCAGCCGGAACGCCTCCGCCGCGTTCGGGGTCACCACGTCGGGACGCAGCCCCGCCCAGGGCGCCGGGTCGTGGGCGTCAACGACGACCAGCGGCGGCCGGCTCTGGCGGCCGAACGCGCTCTGCACCGCTCCGAGCAGGCGTCCGGAGTCGTAGTCGCAGACCAGCAGCGCCTCGACCTGGACCAGCGCCTTGGCCGTCGCCGTGGCCAGCTCCTCCTCCAGGTCCGGGGTGAGCGGCGTCCGGGCCACGTCGTCGATCCGGACCAGCATCTGGTCGTCGCTGACCACCCGGGTCTTGGTGACCGTGGCGACCTCCGGCGCCGTCAGCAGGCCCGAGACCTCGACCCCGGCCTCGACCAGCAGCTCCCGCAGGACGGTCCCGGCCTCGTCCGCCCCGACCAGGCCGACCAGCCGCACGTCGGCGCCCAGCGCCGCCAGGTTCATCGCCGTGTTGGCGGCGCCGCCCGGGACGTCGGAACGCCGATGCACCTCCACCACCGGCGCGGGAGCCTCCCGGGACAGCCGGTTGCTGCTGCCGACCCACCAGCGGTCCAGCATCACGTCTCCGGCGACCACGATCCGGGGAGCCAGGTGCCGCAGCGCGAGCACCAGGTCGGGCGTCACCGTCACGGCACCGGTGCTGGCGGAGTAGTCCATGTCGAGGTACTACCCACTTCTCCTCACCTCGGATGCATTCCCTGGCCAGGGCTGAGGCACAATCCGCTGACAGCGGCCACGGAGGCGATCGAGAGGGGAACCGGATGGGGTGGGTGGGCGACGTGCAGCCGCCGTTCCGCGACATCCGGCGGATCGCCGTGCTCCGCGGCAGCGGGATCGGTGACCTCCTGCAGTCGCTGCCGGCGGCGGAGGCGCTGGCCGCGACCTACCCCGACGCCGAGCTGACCCTGCTCGGCACCCCCGCCCACGTGGCCCTGCTGACCGGGCGGCCCTCCCCGTACGCGCGGCTGGAGGCGCTGCCGTTGCGCCCCGGTATCCGCGACGACGGGCCGGGGGACCCGGCGGCGGCCACGGCGTTCGTGTCGCGGATGAGGGCCCGGCACTTCGACCTGGCCGTCCAGCTGCACGGCGGCGGCCGGAACTCCAACCGGTTCCTGCTCGAGCTGAGAGCCCGGCACACGGTGGGCAGCCGGACCCCGGACGCGGTCCCCCTCGAACGCACGCGAGCCTTCGTCTACTACCAGCACGAGGTGCTGCGCGGGCTGGAGGTGGTGGCCCTCGCCGGTGCGGCTCCCGTGTCGCTGGAGCCCTCGCTGCCGCTGACCCCTGGCGAGCAGGAGCAGCGGCGGGCCCGCCGGCCAGCCGCACCCACGGTGGTCCTGCACCCGGGCGCGTCCGACCCCCGACGACGCTGGCCGGCGGCGGCCTTCGCCCGGGTGGCCGGCGCGCTGGTACGCCAGGGGGTCCGGGTGGTGCTGGTGGGCGACGCCGAGGACGTGCCCACGAGCGAGGCCATCCTGGCCGGCGTCGCCGATCGGACGGGTCTGATGCACTCGGTCGCGGGCACCCAGCCGCTGGCCGGGCTGGTCACCCAGCTGCTGGAGGCCGACGTGCTGCTGGGGTGCGACTCCGGGCCACGCCATGTGGCGGCAGCGCTCGGGGTGGCCACCGTCGGCATCTACTGGGCGGGCAACCTGGTCAACGCCGGGCCGCTGGGCCGGGCCCGGCACCGGGTCCAGGTCGGGTTCACCGCCCGCTGCGAGGTCTGCGGCGCCGACCTCACCCAGGTGGGCTGGACGGCCGACCGGTGCGCGCACGACCCCTCGATCGTGGCCGACGTCGACCCGGACCGGGTGCTCGCAGACGTGATCGAGCTGCTGGCGCAGAGCCGGGGAGGGACCGATGGAGCGGCTGGCTGAACCGGACGGACGGCCCGAGATCCTGGTGCTGCGGGCGCTCGGGCTCGGGGACCTGCTGGTCAGCGTGCCGGCGCTGCGTGGGATCCGCCGCGCCCGGCCGGACGCCCGGGTGGTGGTGGCGATGCCGACGTGGCTCGAGCCGGTGCTGGACCTCGTCGACGCTGTGGACGTGCTGGTGCCGACCCCGGGACTGGAGGTGGTGCTGGACGTCGCTCCTGGCCGGATCGAGACCGCCGTCGACCTGCACGGTCACGGTCCGCAGAGCCGCGGCCGTTGCGAGGCCCTGCGACCGCAGCGGCTGGTCGGCTTCCGTGCTCCCGGCTGGGACGGGCCCGAGTGGCCGGTGGGAGGCCTCGAACGGAGGCGCTGGGCCGGGCTCGTCAGCTGGCACCGGATGCCGGCGGACCCGGACGACCTGGCGATCCGCCGGCCTGAGGAGCGCAGTCCGGCTCCCGGCTGCGTGGTCGTGCACGTGGGTACGGCTCCCGCGCCTGGCCGGTAGCGGACTTCGCCGTGGTGGCCCGCGCGCTGGCGGTCCGCGGTGAACGGCTGGTGGTGACGGGAGGCGCGGCCGACCGTGAACGAGCGGCTGCCGTGGCCGCCGCGGCCGGGCTGCCCGGTGAGGCGGTGCTGGCCGGTCGGCTCGGGCTGGGCTCGTTCGCCGCCCTGGTCGCGGACGCGGCCCTGGTGGTGACCGCCGACACCGGAGCGGGCCACCTCGCCTCGGCCTACGGGCGGCCCTCGGTGGTGATCTTCGGCCCCGCGCCGCCGGAGCAGTGGGGACCGCCGCCCGGACCCCACGCCGCGCTCACCCACGCCGAGCTCCGGCGGGGGGACGCCTTCACCGACGTCCCCGACCCGGCGCTGCTGGCCGTCAACCCCGAGGAAGTGCTGGCCGCAGCGGACCGGGTCCGCGGGACCTCCTAGGCACTCAGCCGAGGATGGCCTCGATCTCGAGCGAGATGTCGATCTTGTCGCCGATGAGGAGCTTGCCGCCCTCGAGCGGGACGTTGAAGTCCACGCCGAACTGCTTGCGGCTGATCGAGGTGGTCGCCTCGGCGCCCAGACGGGTGAGGCCGTAGGCGTCGGTGGCCACGCCGAGGAACTCGGTGGCGAGCTCGACCGGGTGGCTCTGGCCGTTGATGGTCAGGGTGCCGTCGATGATGTGGCCGTCGCCGCTCTCGCGGACGCCCGTGCTCTCGAAGACGAGCTGCTGGCCGGCCTCCGCGTCGAAGAAGTCGGTGCTCTGCAGGTGGCCGTCACGCTGGGCGTTGTTGGTGTTGATCGATGCGCTGGTGATCGCGACCTTGACGACCGAGGCGGTCGGGTCGTCGGTCGTGGTGATCTCGCCGGTGAAGTCGGTGAAGGTGCCGCGCACCTTGCTCATCAGGTGCCGGACGGTGAAACCGACGGTCGAGTGGGCGGGGTCGATGGTCCAGGTGCCGGCAACGAGGCCGGACCCGAGGACTTCCTGGGTCATTGCTGCTCCTTGAGGTGAGGGTGGGGCGTGAGGTTGGAGGAGTGGGGTCGGCGGGCGACCTGCCCCAGAGCGCCGGTTGACGCTTCAATAACTAGCAGAATAAGGAGGGAAAGTTGAATTGTCAATGACCATCTCCTAGGCTTCCGGCATGGCCATCGCACCCGCCCTGCCCACGACGCCCTGGCTGTCCACCGAGCAGCAGACGGTCTGGCGGCACTACCTGCTGGGCAGTGCGCGGCTGAAGGACCGGCTGGACGCCGACCTGCGGCAGTTCGGGCTGGACCTCGCCGAGTACGAGATCCTCGTCACCCTGTCCGAGGCGCCTGACCGTCGGGTGCGGATGTCGGACCTCGCCGAGGCGGTCCACCAGTCGCGGTCGCGTCTCACCCACACCGTGACCCGGATGGAGGCGGCGCGGCTGGTCGAGCGGGTCAGCTGTCCGACCGACCGCCGCGGTGTGTGGGCGCAGCTCACCGAGCACGGCTTCGAGCTGCTGGCCGAAGCGGCCGCCGAGCACGTGGCCTGCGTCCGGCGGCACTTCGTCGAGGTCATGTCGGCCGAGGACTACGCGGCCGTGGGCCGGGCGTTCGCAGCCATCGCGCGGGCGACCGCCGACTGAGCTTCTCGGCCACCGCCATCAGACCGCCGACTAGCATCGAGGCGATCATGTCGACCGCCACCCTGCCGCCGCCGGCCGCCTCCCGGCCCGAGACCCCCCAGCCCGACGTCGGGGAGCTGCGGGCTGAGCTGCGTCGCCGCGGGGTCGATCAGACGCTGGACACCAGCACGCTCACCCGCGCGCTCTACTCCTCCGACGCCTCGCTCTACCGGGTGGTGCCTCAGGCTGTGGCCCACCCCCGCTCGGTCGAGGAGGCGGTCGCCGTCCTGGACGCGGCGCGGGCGGTGCGGATGCCGGTGACCACGCGCGGCGCGGGGACATCCTGCGCGGGGAACGCAGTCGGTCCCGGCCTGGTCCTGGACACCGCCCGGCACCTGAACGCCATCACCGCGCTCGACCCGGAGGCACGGACAGCCACCGTCGAGCCCGGCGTGGTCCAATCGAACCTGCAGGTCGCGGCCCGGCCGTACGGGCTGCGCTTCGGCCCCGACCCCTCCACCCACAACCGCTGCACCATCGGCGGGATGATCGGCAACAACGCCTGCGGTCCACGGGCGCTCGGCTACGGCCGGACCGCTGACAACGTGGTGGCTCTCGACGTCCTCACCGGCAGCGGCGAGCGGCTGCGGCTGGACTCGCGGACCCGCCTCGACGACGCCGCCATCGATGCCTCCGCGAGCCTCACCAGCCTGCGTACGCTCGTCGCCGCCGACCTCGGCACCATCCGGACCGAGTTCGGCCGCTTCGGCCGCCAGGTCTCCGGCTACAGCCTGGAGCACCTGCTGCCGGAGCGGCACTTCGACGTCGCCCGCTTCCTCGCCGGGACGGAGGGGACGCTCGGGGTCATCCTCGGCGCCGAGGTGCGGCTGGTGGCCGACTCGCCGTACAAGCTGATGGTCGCGCTCGGCTACCCCTCGATGGCTGAGGCCGGCGACGCCGCGCCGGCGGTGCTGCAGCACTCCCCGACCGCTGCCGAGGGCCTGGACCGGCGCATCGTCGAGGTCGTCCGCCGCACCCACGGCGAGGCTGCGGTACCCCCGCTGCCCCGGGGCGACGGCTGGATGTTCGTCGAGGTGGTCGGCGACGACCCGCTCGAGGTGCGGCAGCGGGCGATGAGGGTGCTGGCCGAGGGTCAGGCGCTGGACGGCTTCGTCGTCGACGATGCGCGGCAGGCGCTCGCGCTGTGGAAGATCCGCGAGGACGGCGCGGGGCTGGCCGGGGTCAGCCTGGCCGCTCCGGCCTACCCCGGCTGGGAGGACGCGGCGGTACCGCCGGAGCACCTCGGGGCGTACCTGCGCGACTTCGACGCCCTGCTGGCCGACCACGGGCTGGACGGGCTGCCGTACGGGCACTTCGGCGACGGTTGCGTCCACGTCCGGATCGACTTCCCCCTGACCACGGCCGGCGGCGGCGACGTGCACCGGGCCTTCATCCAGCAGGCCGCTGAGCTGGTGGCCCGTTACGGCGGCTCGATGTCGGGCGAGCACGGGGACGGTCGGGCCCGGTCGTCCCTGCTACCCACCATGTACTCCCCCGCCGCGATCCGGCTCTTCGGGGAGGTCAAGGCGGCGTTCGACCCCGACAACCTGCTCAACCCGGGCGTGCTCGTGGACCCCCGGCCCTACACCGCCGACGTCCGGGTGCTGCAGCTGGTCAGCCCCGTCGACCACTTCACCACCGAGGTGCACCACTGCTCCGGGGTCGGCAAGTGCCTGGCCGACACCACCCCCGGGCTGGGCGTGATGTGCCCGTCCTACCAGGCCACCCGTGAGGAGAAGGACTCCACCCGGGGCCGGGCGCGCGTGCTGCAGGAGATGATCATCGGCGACGTGGTCAGCGGTGGCTGGCGGGACCCTGCGGTGCACGACGCGCTCGACCTCTGCCTGTCCTGCAAGGGATGTGCACGCGACTGCCCCACCGGTATCGACATGGCCTCCTACAAGTCGCAGGTGATCGACCACAGCTACCGCGGCCGGCTACGTCCCCGAAGCCACTACGCACTCGGCTGGCTGCCGCGCTGGGGCCGGATGATCACCCGTAGCCGGGCGCTCGCGACCATGATCAACTTCACCACGGGCACGCCTGGCCTGCGGAACGTGGTGCGCTGGACGGCGGGTGCCGACCAGCGGAGGTCGCTACCCCGCTTCGCCACCCGGTCCGCCCGCCGCCGGGTAGCCGCGCCCAGGACCGGGGGCCGCCCGGTCCTGCTCTGGGTGGACTCGTTCTCCGACTGCTTCGAGGGCAGCGGCGTCGAGGCGGCCCTCGAGGTGCTCAGCCAGGCCGGCTACGCCCCGCAGCTGCTCGAACGCCCCGCCTGCTGCGGGCTGACCTGGATCAGCACCGGCCAGCGGGACGGCGCCCGCCGGCAGCTGCGGACGGCGCTCGACGTGCTGCACCCCTACGTGGCGGCCGGGACACCGGTGGTCGGGCTGGAGCCGTCCTGCCTCGCGGTCTGGCGCGGCGACGCCGCCGAGCTGCTGCCGGATGACCCGCGGGTCGCCGACCTGGCGACCGGGGTGCTCACCCTGGCCGAGCTGCTGCAGCGGACCGAGGGCTGGCAACCGCCGGACCTCACCGGCGTCGAGCTCGTGGCCCAGCCGCACTGCCACCACGCCTCGGTGATCGGCTGGCGCGCCGACGCCGCCCTGCTCACCGCCTCCGGCGCCACCGTCACCACGGTCGGCGGCTGCTGCGGGCTGGCCGGCAACTTCGGCGTGGAGCGTGGCCACTACGACGTGTCGGTGGCGGTCGCCCGACACGACCTGCTGCCCGCCGTCGAGGCCCGCCCCGACGCCGTGGTCCTGGCCGACGGCTTCTCCTGCCGCACCCAGCTGGCCGAGCTGGCGGGTCGCCAGGCCATCACCCTGGCCGAGCTGTTGGCCCGCTCACCTGAGTCGACTCCCTCAGGGTCGGTAGGCGCGGAGCCCGTGCGCGTGCCGTCCGGGCCCAAAGTCCCGAAAAGTCCCGAGTAGTCCCGACGAGTCCCGATCGGGGTCCCGGTCTTGGCACAATTCCGCCATGGCCACCCCCGGAGCCATGCTCGCCGGCGCACGCGCCGTCGCGGTAGGCGTGATCCCGTTGCTCGTGCTCCTCACCGCTCAACCCGCTGCTGCTACCCCGCCGAGTCCGGACGGTCGGGCGGTCACCGCCGCGGCCGGCAGTGCGGTCGACAGCAACGACCGGTCCTCGGTGGCGGCGGCGTACCGCGACGTCTACCTGCCCGCGGCCGCGGTGACCGCTCCTGCTCCAGCAGCCGATGCGGCCTCGCGGTGCGCGGCGGGCACCCCGCCCAAGGCTCTCCAGGACGCGACGCTCGCGCTGGTCAACTACGTGCGTCAGCTGAGCGGCGTGCCGGCGGTCACGATGAACACCACCTACTCGGCCTCGGCCCAGCAGGCGGCGCTGATGATGTACGCCAACGGTGCAGTCACCCCGCCCGCGGGCGCTCGGTGCGCGACCGACGCGGGTCAGGACGGCCTCGCGGCCTCCAACCGCAGCGGCTCGGCCTCCGGAGCCAGCGTGGTCGAGCAGTACCTGGACGAGGCCGGCGACGACCACGTCAACGTCATTCGGCGCTCGCGGCTGCAGAAGCCGACCGTGCAGTCCATCGGCAACGGCACGGTCGGTACCTACAACGCGCTCTGGGTGACCACCACCCGCGGCAACGTCGACGGGCCCGACTACACGAGCTGGCCCTCCAGCGGGTACTTCCCTGCTCCGCTGGAACCGGCCGGCCGATGGTCCCTCACCCCCTGGAACCCCGACAACAGCCTTCAGCGGGCCACCGTGCGGGTCACCGGGCCGGGCGGTCAGCCCGTGAGCGTCACGATGCACAACGTCGCCGACGCCAAGTCGTCGCTGGTCTTCGAGGTGGGGCTACTGCCCGTCCCGACGGGCAGCCGGGTCGACACCTACACCGTCACGGTCTCCAACATCACCAACCGGTGGGGCGACACCCTGGACGACTACACCTACCCGGTCCGGCTGTTCGACCCCGCCGGGGACGCACCGCCGGCGCCCGTCCAGGTCACGGCCACCGCCGCGCCGACGGTCACGGGAACCGCTCAGGTCGGGCAGCTGCTGACGGCCTCGGCGCCCACCTGGACCCCGTCCGGGGCGAGCACGGCGTACGCATGGCTGCGGAACGGCACCCCCGTCCCGGGCGCGACGGGCACGACCTACGCCCTGACCGCCGACGACGTCGGCGCCCGGATCAGCGTCCGCGCCACCGGAACCCTGACCGACTCGACCACCGGAACCAGCAGCTCGACGGAGACGACCGCGGTGACCAAGGCGCCCGCGAGCATCACCGTGACCGCCACCTCGACCGATCCGGGCCAGGCGCACCTCGTCGCCACCGTCTCGGCCCCGGTGAGCGGAGTCGGCGGCACGGTCGAGGTGCGCGAGGACGGCTACCCGATCGCCCCCGCCCAGCCCCTGGTCGACGGCAGCGCCACCGTGGACGCGACTGACCTGCCCCCCGGCCGGCACACCTTCACGGTCGTCTACAGCGGCGACGACTCGGCAGCCGGAGCGACGACCACCACCACCCTCACCGTCGCCGACGCGATCAGCCCCGACCTGACCGTGAGCGCCAGCTCGGCGGCGGTCGGCCGGCTCGCGCTGGACGTCGCCGTCGACGCGGCCGGGCAGCCGGCGGTCGGGGGCACCGTCTCGGTCCAGGAGGGCACGACGACGCTGGGGGCCGACCTCGCGGTCAGCGCCGGGACCGCGCGCTACCAGGGCAGCAAGCTCACGCCGGGCCGGCACACCCTCACCGTCCGGTACAGCGGCACCAGCCGGGTGAAGGCGTCCAGCACCACGATCAGCACCACCGTCAAGGCCCAGGTGAAGCCGGTGCTGACCGTGAAGAGCGCCTCCGCCGGCAAGGGCAAGGTGAAGATCGCCGTCAAGGTCACGGCGTCCGGACAGCCCGGCCTCCGCGGCCTGCTGGCCATCCGGGAGGGCAGCAAGACGCTGAAGCCCACGCTGGCGCTGGTCTCGGGCCGGGCGAGCTGGTCCACCAGCAAGATCACCCAGGGGAAGCACACCTACACGGTGCTCTACCGCGGGACGTCGGAGGTGGCCAGCGGGTCGGCCAGGACGGTCGTCCAGGTCCGCTGACCGGCGGCCCGGCTCAACCCAGCTGGGCGTGCAGGAAGTCGAGCGTCCGCGTCCAGGCCAGCTCGGCGCTCGCGGCGTCGTAGGTGCCGAGGTGGTCGTCGGGGTTCGCGAACGCGTGGCCGGCCGGGTAGTAGAAGTACTCGACCTCGACGCCCGCCTCGTCACGGATCTGCTGCTCCTGGGCGTGCGCGGCGTCGACCGGGTACATCTGGTCGGTCTCGCCGTAGTGGCCCTGCACGGGGGCCGCGATCGCCGCGTAGGAACCGGGCAGGTGGCCCACGCCGTAGTAGGGCACCACCGCGCCGATCGAGTCCGGCCGCTCGGTCGCCAGCAGCAGCACGAAGCCGCCACCCATGCAGTAGCCCACCGCCCCCACCTTCTCCGAGGTCACCGCCTCCTGCTCGAGCAGGTAGTCGACCGCGCCGGCCAGCGCGCCGGCCGCCGCCTCCTCCGACAGCGAGCCGGCCAGCTGCCCCGCCTCGTCCACCCCGTGCGTGACGCGGCCGCCGTACAGGTCCGGCGCCAGGGCGACGAAGCCCTCGGTCGCGAAGCGGTCCACCACGCCGACCATGTGGTCGTCGAGGCCCCACCACTCCTGGATGACGATCAGCCCAGGGCCGCGGCCCCCGGGCGGCAGCTGCAGGTAGCCGCTGATGGTGGTGCCGTCCCGGTCGAAGCGGACGTTCTGACGCGGTGCGAGATCACTCATGACCGCCACCCTAGGCCGGGTACCGTCACCGGGTGACGCGGAGCCGCTGGTCGGACCGACCGGTGCTGCGCAGCCTGCGCCTGCTGGTCGGCCTGGTGCTGTTCGGGCTGGCCCTGGCCCTGCTGGTCCAGGCCCACCTCGGTCTCGACCCCTGGACCGTCCTGACCCAGGGTCTCGCCGAGCGGCTGAGTCTCAGCCTCGGCACGGTGACCGTGCTGCTGTCGCTGGCCGTGCTGGCCCTGTGGGTGCCGCTGCGTCAGCGACCCGGACTGGGGACGGTGGCCAACGCCTTCGTGGTCGGCCCGGTCCTCGACCTCGGCATCGCACTGATCCCGCAGCCGGACTCGCTCGTCGTCCGGGTGTTGTTCGTCGTCCTGTCGCTGGTCACCATCGCCGTCGGCACCGGGCTGTACGTGGGTGTGGGCTGGGGCCCAGGCCCTCGCGACGGTCTGATGACCGGGCTGGCGGCGCTCGGGCTGCCCGTGTACGCCGCCCGGATGCTGATCGAGGGCACGGTGCTGCTGGTGGGCTGGCTGCTCGGTGGCTCCGTCGGGGTGGCGACGGTGGTGTTCGCTCTCGCCGTCGGGCCACTGGTGGGTCGGGCCATGCCCAGGCTCGTGCTGCCGCCCAGCTCCGGACCTGCCGTCTCCTGAACCGCTTGCTGGCCCTCGGCCCTACGGCGTGGCCTCGTGGCCCGGCTTCCCCACCGAGCGCTCGTCCTGCTTGAGGCGGGCCTCGAACAGGTGCCGCCGTCCGCCCGCGAGCTGCTCCCGGGCGGACCGCTCGTGCTCGCGGAAGAGCGACCAGTAGCCGTCGTCGTAGTCCTCCACGATCTGGAACGTCCACCGGCCCGCGACCACGTTGCGTCCCACGAGCTCTGAGCTCAGCCGGTCGGCCACCTCGGCGTGGCCGGCCGCACGCAGGGCCTCGACGGCGCCCTGGAGCGCGATGTCGGCCTCGCCGGTCAGCTGGTGGAAGGTGTACAGCTCGCCGCGGGCGCGCTCCACCGTCTCCAGGGCCTCGCTGAGCTTGCCGAGCGCGTCCACGGTCGCGTCGGAGACGCCGTCGGGGGTGCGGTGGTCGGGGTCGGGCAGGTCCTCGGCGGGTACGTCGCTCATGTCAGTCACCTACCCACTGCCCGAGGCGGAGGAACCGCCCTCCGACGCTTCCTTGCATCCCGAGAATGCTCGTGCACCCTGTCGAGCGGGTGCACGAGCGATCTCAGGGGGCAGCGTGGCGGTCGGGAGGCACCGGTGCCTGTGCTGAGCTTCAGGGTGGAAGTGCTCAGCCCCGCAGGGGGTTCGCGCTCAGCGGGTGAGGCGGCGGTGGGTGGCCCGGTGCGGCCGGGCGGCCTCAGCGCCGAGCCGGGCGATCTTGTGGGACTCGTAGTCGGCGTAGTTGCCCTCGAACCAGAACCACTGAGCCTGGTTCTCGTCGTCGCCCTCCCAGGCGAGGATGTGGGTGGCGACCCGGTCCAGGAACCACCGGTCGTGGGAGATCACCACGGCGCAGCCGGGGAACTCCAGCAGCGCGTCCTCCATGGACTGCAGGGTCTCGACGTCCAGGTCGTTGGTCGGCTCGTCGAGTAGCAGCAGGTTGCCGCCCATCTTCAGCGTCAGCGCCAGGTTGAGGCGGTTCCGCTCACCACCCGAGAGCACGCCGGAGGGCTTCTGCTGGTCGGGCCCCTTGAAGCCGAACGAGGCGACGTAGGCCCGTGACGGCACCTCGAAGCTGCCGACCTTGATGTAGTCGAGGCCGTCGGAGACCAGCTCCCAGACGTTCTTCTTCTCGTCCAGGCCCGAGCGGCTCTGGTCGACGTAGGAGTACTTGACCGTCTCGCCGAGCCGCAGGCTGCCAGCGTCCGGCTGCTCCTCGCCCACGATCATCTTGAACAGCGTCGACTTGCCCACGCCGTTCGGGCCGACGACGCCGACGATCCCGGCACGGGGCAGCGAGAAGCTGAGGCCGTCGAACAGGAGGCGTTCGCCGAAGCCTTTGACCAGGTGGTCCGCGTCCAGGACCGTGCTGCCCAGCCGCGGCCCGGCCGGGATGTTGATCTCCTCGAAGTCGAGCTTGCGGTTGCGGTCGGCCTCGGCCGCCATCTCCTCGTACCGCATCAGACGGGCTTTGTTCTTGGCCTGCCGCGCCTTCGGGTTGGAACGGGCCCAGTCGAGCTCGCGCTCCAGGATCTTGGCGCGCTTGGCGTCCCGCTTGCCCTCGACCTGCAGCCGGGCCCGCTTGGAGTCCAGGTAGGTGGAATAGTTGCCCTCGTAGGGGTGGGTCTTGCCGCGGTCGATCTCCAGGATCCACTCGGCCACGTTGTCCAGGAAGTACCGGTCGTGGGTGACGGCCAGGACGGCGCCCGCGTACGACTTGAGGTGGCCCTCCAGCCAGTGCACCGACTCGGCGTCCAGGTGGTTGGTGGGCTCGTCGAGCAGCAGCAGGTCGGGCTGCTGCAGCAGCAGCTTGCAGAGCGCGACCCGGCGGCGCTCACCACCGGACAGCACGTCGACCATGGCGTCCGGCGGCGGGCAGCGCAGCGCGTCCATCGCCTGCTCGAGCTGGGAGTCGATGTCCCACGCGTTGCGGTTGTCCAGCTCGGTCTGCACGTCGCCCATCTCGGCCATCAGGGCGTCGAAGTCGGCGTCCGGCTCGCCCATGGCGGCCCCGAGCTCGTCCATCCGGCGCTGCAGGGTCTTGATGTCGGCGACGGCCTCCTCCACGTTCTCGAGGACCGTCTTGCCCTCGGTCAGCGGCGGCTCCTGCAAGAGAATGCCGACCGACGCGTCCTTGGCCAGCATCGTGTCGCCGTTGTTGGGCTTCTCCAGCCCAGCCATCAGCTTGAGCAGCGTCGACTTGCCGGTGCCGTTCGGTCCGACGACGCCGATCTTGGCGCCCGGGTAGAAGGACAGGGTGATGTTGTCGAGGACGACCTTGTCACCGAGGGCCTTGCGGACGTTGTGCATCGAGTAGATGAACTCAGGCATGAGCAGGCGAACCTTTGGCTTGGTGGGGTGGAGCGGCGTGCGAGCGGTCCGGACCGAGAGCGGTGGCCCCGCAGCCGCCCAGTATGCCAGCGTCGGGCACCGGCTCCCCTCGCTCAGGCGCGCAGCGCGGCCAGCAGCGCGGCTCCGTCGGGGCGGCCGAGGCCGGTGCAGGCGTCCCAGCCCGCCGCCGCGGGATAGCCGGGCGCCCCACTGACGGTGTTGCTGCCGCTGGTGATGTCGACGACGGGCCCGGCCGACGGCGAGGCGGAGGCGAGCGCGTACAGCGCGGCGTTCAGCTGGCCCACCGGGCTGCCCAGCGCGGAGTTGACGAGGGCGACGAGACCGGCCCACAGCGGGGCGACCGCGCTGGTGCCGCCGATCACGACGGACCGCCCGTCCACCACCACCTCGTAGCCGCTGGCCGGGTCGGCGTCGCCAGAGACGTCGGGGACGCCCCGGCCCTGACGTCCGCCCGGGTTGACCGAGACCGGAACCCCGGCCGTGGCCTGGTAGTCCGGCACCGGGAAGAGGTCGCTCACGCCACCCCCGGACGCGCCGCCCTGACCGTCGTTCCAGACCTGCTCGCTCACGATCTGGTCGCCCGAGACCTCGATCCGGGTGCCGCCGCAGGCGAGGACGTGCGGGCTGGAGGCCGGGAAGTCGGCGTGGGCCAAGCCGTCGGTGACCCGGTCGGCCGCCCCGTTGTCGCCGGAGGCGGCGCAGACGGTCACGCCCAGCCGGGCCGCGTCGGCGAACGCGTCGTCCATGGCCGTGGCCGCCTGGGCCGTCCACTCCGACTCCGCGGCACCCCAGCTGATCGAGAGCACCGACGGCTGGTGGGTGCTGTCGTGCAGCGCGGTGGTGATCGCGTCCAGGAAGCCCGCGTCGGTGTTGGGCGCGAAGTAGACCGCGATGGTCGCGCCGGGCGCGACCGCACCGGCGACCTCGATGTCGAGCAGCACCTCACCGTCGGCGCCGTTCGCGTCACCCGTCGGGGTGTTCGCGCTCCCGTCCACCCCGACGGCGACCACCGTCGGTACGGGGAGACCGAGGCCGGAGAAGTAGGTCTGCAGGTCGCTGTCGGCGTAGCCGCCGCCGAGCTCGATGATGCCCACGCACTGACCGCTGCCGTCGACGTCGGTCGGGAAGTCGTAGAGCGAGGCCAGCTGCCGCGCGGTGACCGACGTCCCCGCCGCCTGGGCGGCGGGCCGTACCCGGTGCCGGGTGGCGGCCTGAGGCCGGTCGTCCAGCCCGAGGACGGCCTGCACCCGCTCGACCAGCTCGGCGGGCAGGTGGACCGCTCCGACCCGTCCGCGGAAGGTGCCGGCCACTCCCTCGTAGCGGTGCAGCTCGACGCCGAACGCCTGCTGCAGCTCGGTCGCCGAGCCGGCCAGCCGTACGGTCCGGCGGGGACCGTCGGACCCGACCACCGTCAGGCCCTGCCGGGCCGCGAACGCGGCGACCGCCTGCAGGTCGGACTCGTCCGCCCCGGTGGCGGCGGCCAACTCGTCCCGGCTGAGGTAGGAGCGGCCGCGGACCTCCGCGGAGGTGAACCGCTGCTGCGCGGCGGGCTCGGCCGTCCCGCGGCGCGGTCGCAGCACGACCGTCACCTCCAGCCGCTCGTCGGCCGGCAGGGCCTCGAGCCGTCGGGCGTCCGCCGGAGCCTTGCGGTGGCTACCGGGCAGCGGCACCCGGTTCGTCTCGTTCGTCATGCTCGTCACGCTAGGGGACGGCTCTGACAACAGGCAGGAGCGTCAGTCCCCTTACCCGCGCTCAGTGCATCGCCACCGGTTCGTCGCTGACGGTGAACGACCGGCGGTCGACCCCGATCATGGTCCAGGCGATCGGGGCGGCCGCGGCCAGCCCGATGGCCCCGGCGAGGAAGACCCAGGAGTAGCCCTCGACCAGGGCCACCGGGCCGACGGATCCGTCAGCGGTCGCGGATGCGAGGACCGCGGCGTAGATGGCGGTGAAGACGGCGGTTCCGACGGAGCCGCCGATCTGCTGGGTGGCGGTGACGGCTGCACTGGCCACGCCGGAGTCGCGGGGCTCGATGCCGGCCAGGGCGACGTTCTGGAGCGGGACGAAGACCAGGGCCAGACCGACGCCCAGCAGCAGCTGACCCGGCAGCACCTCGGTGGCGTAGGAGCCGCCGACGCTGATCCGGCTCAGCCAGAGCAGGCCCGCTGCGGCCACCAGCGGGCCGACGGTCATCAGGACCCGCGGCCCCACGGTGCCCAGCAGCCGGGAGACGACCGGCGCGGTGACCACGATCGCTGCCGTCATCGGCAGCGACGCGAGCCCGGCCTGGAGCGGGGTCATCCCGAGCACGATCTGGAAGTGGAAGGTGAGGTAGAGCAGGGCCCCGAGCAGCGCGGCGCCGACCAGCACCGAGACCAGGTAGGCGCCACCACGGACCCGGTCGGCCAGCACGCGCAACGGCAGCAACGGGTGGGCCGAGCGCGCCTCGACCCGGACGAAGGCCGCCAGCAGCACCACGCCCAGAGCGAGGAAGGTGATGGTGTCCCAGCTGGCCCAGCCGGACTCCGCACGGGAGAAGCCGTAGACCAGGGACGCCAGCCCGCCGGTGACCAGCACCGCGCCCGGGACGTCGTAGCGGGTGTCGCCGTCCGCCCTGCTCTCCCGCAGCAGCACGATGGCGGCCACGATGGCCACGGCCGCGATCGGCACGTTGACCAGCAGGCACCAGTGCCAGCTCAGGTACTCCGTCAGCACCCCGCCGAGGACCAGGCCGACCGCGGCCCCGCCGCCGCCGATGGTGCCGTAGACCGCGAAGGCGCGGACCCGGTCGCGACCGCTCGGGAACGTCATGGAGAGGACGGCGAGCGCAGCGGGGGCCAGCAGCGCGGCGAACGCGCCCTGGAAGCCGCGCGCCAGCAGCAGCAGGGTGCCCGAGGTGGCGACCCCGCCGACGGCCGAGGCGAGCGCGAAGCCGGCCATGCCGATGATGAACGAGCGCTTGCGGCCGGCGTAGTCGGCGATCCGGCCGCCCAGCAGCAGCAGGGCGCCGAAGGCGAGGGCGTACACGGTCACGACCGAGCCGCGCTGGCCGTCGGTCATCCCGAGGTCGGCCTGGGCGGCGGGCAGGGCGATGTTGACGATGGTCGCGTCCAGCACGACCGTCAGCTGCGCCAGCGCCACCACGGCAAGCACCAGCCACCGCGATCCACCCCTGCCTCGGTCGAGGCCGGCGGGGGCCGGGGCGATGGGACGGGTGGCGACAGACATGGTTCTCCTCGATCGGTTTGCGTGAGTAACCGTACGAGTTGGTTCGGTCGAAGTCAAACGAACTAGTTCGACCGGTGTACGGTGGCCTCATGTCCGCCGCCACCGCCGTCGACGTCCGCAGCCGGGTGCTGCTGGCGGCGCGCGCGGAGTTCGCCGAACGCGGCCTCGCCGGCGCCAGGATCGACCGGATCGCGCACGAGGCCAGGGCGAGCAAGGAGCGGATGTACGCCTACTTCTGTGACAAGACCACCCTGTTCCAGGCGGTGCTCGACCTCGGGGCCGCCGACTTCCACGAGTCGGTCGATCTCGACCCGGCCGACGTGCCGGCCTTCGTCGCCGCGGCCTTCGACCATGCGCTGGCCCACCCCGAGCACCTGCGGATGCTCACCTGGGCGCGGCTGGAGGGGATGACCTACCGCCTGCCGGAGGGTCAGGCCGCGCCCGACGCCAAGATCGAGGCCCTCCGGGAGGCGCAGCGGATCGGCGCCGTCGATATCGCCTGGGTCCCGGAGGACCTGTTGGAGCTGCTGTTCTCGGTCGCGCACGCCTGGGTGCAGACCCCGATCCCGCCCGAGCAGCTGACCACCGGCACCGAGGACCACCGCCGAGCCGCCGTCGAGGCCGCACGACGGCTGGTCGCGCCCGCGAACGCCTGAGGATCAGCGAGGTGGTCGGCTAGGACCAGAACGGAGGGCGGTCGCGACGTCGCGGCTGCCCGTTCCACTCCGTCAGCGGAGCCGACTGCCACCACCACTCCGGGTCGTGGGGCAATCCCTCCACCCGGGTGCGTCCGGTGACGGCGAGCAGGAGCCGTCCGGGGTCGCCCAGAGTGGTGTCCACCCACGGGAACACGCGGTTGAGGGCACGGAGGGAGACGTCGGACGGCAGGTCGAGCTCGACACCGACGAGGTGCGCGGCGTCGCTCCCGTGCACCAGCAGCTCGGTCACCGCCATGCCCGACCAGCCGGCCGCATCGGCGAGGCCGCTGGGGTGCCAGGCGACGTCGCTCCCGAGATCGCGGAGCTGCCCCGCCAGCACGTGGGCGGCGGTCCGGGCGTTGTCGAGCTGTGCCGACGGCGGCGCCCGGCGGCCGTCCCGCAACACGGGCAGCCGGCCGTGGGCTCGACGGGCCACCTGACCGGCGTAGAAGAGCAGGGCGTCCACGATGTGCTCGACCGTGCGCGCGGCGGTCCACCCGGTCGGGCCGTCGTTGTACGCCCACACCGGGTCGTCGTCCCGGATCGTCCCCAGGGGCCCGATCGCGTCGGCCGCGCTGACGACATCCTCCGCCGCCCCCATCGCACCCCCCGTAGCTCGTCGCCTAGCCCCGGGCCTGCCGCAGGGCCGTCAGCGCGTCCTCGTAGCGCTGGCGCTCGACGGTCAACGGCTCCAGCACCAGGCGTTCGGTGACGGCGGCGATGGAGCGGCGGAGCGCCGACCGGGCCTGCCGGGCCCGCCGCCGGGCACCCACCGCCACCCCGATCCGGGACAGGGCGGCCACGAGCAGGCCGGCCACCACCCCGCCCAGCGTCAGCACCGTCGGCGCGGGCAGCCGCCACCAGAGCACGTCGGGCAGCGGCGGCAGCCGCAGGTAGGCCAGCACGAACGCCGAGCCCAGCCAGAGCAGTCCGGCCACCACGGCGGCGACCAGCACCCACTGCACCACCTGCACCCACCTCCACCAGCGACGGTGCCCGGCCAGGTCGAGGTCCGTGCCGGCGACGGCACGGTCCAACGCGTCGGGTAGCGAGGACTCCCCCGAGCGGACGGCCCGCCTCGTCGCGTCGGCCCAGCCGCGGCTCATACCGCTGGTCGCGGCGTCGGCGAGGCTGCGCAGCGCGCTGTCGACCCGGGCCCGTTGGACGCCGGTGGTGGCCGGCAGGGAGGTGCGGCCGAGCGTTGACGGGTCGATCTCGCGCCGCCGGCCGCCGACGCCCAGCCGGTCCAGGTGCAGTCGCCGCAGCGGGTCGGGCTTGAAGCGGGCCAGCCAGGCCAGCACCGGCCAGCCCGTGGCCAGGCCGCCGCGCAGCCGCCACGCCTTGTCGACGGCCTCGACCACCACGGGGACGGCCGCCGCCTGGGCGAACGAGGAGTTCAGCGCCTCCACCGCCGACTGCGGCAGCCCGGCCACGCCTCCCGTCCCGGACGCGGTCGAGAGCCGGTCGGCCGCGGCGGAGACGTCGGCGGCCAGCCGGGTGGCCGCCGCCTTCTTGTCCGCGACCCGCCGGGCCAGCCGGCTGCGCAGCTCGGGCAGTCCCGCTCCCGTCCGGGCGGAGACGCCCAGCACCTCCACGGCGCCCAGGCCCTCGGCGGCCAACAGCCGCCGCAGGTCGCGCAGGCACTGGTCCCGCTGCTCCGGGGTCAGGGTGTCGACCTGGTTCAGGACGACCATCATCACCGCCGCGTGCGAGGCCAGCGGCTTGAGGTAGCGATCGTGCAGGGCCGCGTCGGCGTACTTCTGGGGGTCCACCAGCCAGACCAGCATGTCGACCAGCTGCACCAGCCGGTCGACCTCCAGCCGGTGGGCGATCTGGGTCGAGTCGTGGTCGGGCAGGTCGAGCAGCACCAGGCCACTCAGCCCGGCGGCCGCAACCCCATCCACGGCCAGCCCGTGCCGGCGGGGGACGGCCAACCAGTCCAGCAGCTCCTCACCGGCATCGTCACCGAAGCTGGCCGCCAGCGGGCTCGAGGTGGTCGGCCGTCGGACGCCCACCGTCGCCAGGTCGGTGCCGGTCAGGGCGTTGAACGTGCTCGACTTCCCCGAGCCGGTGGCGCCGGCCAGGGCCACCACGGTCGCGGCTCCCGACACGGCCAGCCGACGGTCGGTCTGCGCGACGACCCGCTTCGCCTCGGCCACCGCCTCCTCGGCCGCCCGACCCTCGCACAGCTCCGCCGCCTCGCCAAGCGCGCGGACGCGGACGCTGAGCTGCTCCGTCTCGTCGCGTCGGCGTAGCAGGGCCAGGCCCTTGCCCGCCATCAGCGCAGCTCCTGCCGCGGGGCGGGCGGCTCCACCAGCTCGGCCTCCCAGACCTCGCCCCCGTCCTGGGTCCCGAACGGGAGCTGAGAGACCCGCGGCGCCTCGAGGGCCGGCCGTGCCGGGGCCGCCGCCAGGGCCGGCTCGGACTCGGGCGCGGCGGCGGGCAGGCCGCCTGCCCGCGCCGCCACCAGGGCTGCCGTGGCGCTCTGTAGCCGGTCGGCCGCGGCCGGGTCGAGCGCCAGCGCGTCCAGGACGGCGTGGTAGCGCAGCAGCTCGGCCGACATCAGGGCCTCGACCCGGAGGTCGAGCTCGGCCTTGGCGATGTCGGCCAGCCGGCGGACGGCCTGATCGCCGAAGACGGCCTCCAGCACCCGCTGGGCCAGCACAGCCGTCCCGCCGGCCACGCCCACCTCGGCGCCGACCAGCCCGCCGGTGTGGGCGAACGCGACGATCATCAGCGCGACCCCGAGGCCGTTGACGCCGAAGGCCAGGAAGCGGGCGCGGGACCGCTTGGTCATCCCCTCGTCGGCCACCAGGTCCAGGACGGCGCCCTGCCAGTCCCGGATCGCCCGGTCGACGGCCCGGTCGAAATCCACCGACGAGCGGGACAGGTCCTCCCGGGTCCGCTCCAGCACGGCCCGGCCGGCCGCGTTCGCCTGCCAGGACGCCTCGACTCGTTCGGCGGCGGCGTCACCCTCGGCCTCGACCAGGGACTCGAGGCCGGACTCGACGGCGACCTTCAGGTTGTCGGCCTCGGGCGGCTGGCCCTTGATCGCGGCGGTGACCCGGTCGCGCAGCCAGCTGACCTTCTGCTCCAGCGCCCGGAAGAACTCACCGGTGCCCACGAACTCGTGCCAGCGGGTCAACACCTCCCCGCGCAGCAGGGTGCCGTCGGCGGTCTGGACCTGCACCGTACGGACGGCCTCGGCGTAGCTGTGGTCGGCCTCGGCCCGCAGCCGCTCGACCGCCTCCAGCTGGTCCCCCAGCGCGGCGGCCACCCGCGGCGTCCGGGTGGTGAGGGCGGCGATCGCGCCGTCGAGGGTGCGGTGGACGACCGCGGTCCGGCTGGTCTTGTCGGCGGCCAGCGCGGCCAGCCAGCCGCGGATCGGCTGTACGGCCGACACGGGCAGCAGCCCGTCAGCGTCCACGGCGGTCTCGGGGACGGCGAACAGCGGCGATCCGGCCAGGCCCCGCTCGCTCATCATCTGACCCAGGTGGGGCGGCACGTCGGCCATCGCCCGCGGCGGCACCCGGTCCAGGACCACCGCGACGGCCGCGCTGCGCTGAGCGGCCGAGTGCAGGAAGTCCCACGGCACCTGGTCGGCGTAGCGGGCGGCCGAGGTGACGAAAAGCCACAGGTCGGCCGCCGCGAGCAGCTGGGCCGCCAGGGTCCGGTTCTCGCTCACCACCGAGTCGATGTCGGGAGCGTCCAGCAGCGCCAGACCGGGCGGGATGCTGTCGTCGGTGACCAGCTGCAGCGACTGCGTGTCGTTGCGGGCACCGGTCGAACGCGCGAGTCCCGGCAGGATGCGGTCGTCGGCGAACCAGTGCGCGTCGCTGCTGTGGTGGACCAGGACGGGCGCCCGGGTGGTGGGGCGGATCACGCCCGGCGCGGTGACCCGGCGACCGACGAGGGAGTTGACCAGCGTGGACTTCCCCGCGCCGGTGGAGCCGCCGACGACGGCGAGCAGCGGCGCGTCGATTCCGGCCAGCCGGGGCAGCACGTAGTCGTCGAGCTGGCGGGTGATGTCGGTGACCGTACGCGCCGAGTCGGCCGCCTCGGGCAGGGGCAGCGGGAAGGTGACCGGCGTGACCGCGGACCGCAGCTCGACGAGAGCCAGCTCGAGCGGGGTGCGTTCACTGCCGGGCATCGGCGCTCCTTCGCGGCTACGCCGCTGTTCTCATTCTCCGGGCGGCTTCCAGGTCGGGTCGACCTCCGAGTACTGGGTAGCAGTCTGCCCCAGCGGGTTCACCGCGGTCGGCGGGACTCCCGTGGGAGGGACGTACGGGGCCGCCGCGCGCGGAGCGGGGTAGTTGCCGCCCAGGCCAGCGGGGCCGGGATAGCTGGCCGGCGAGTAGGCCTGCGCGCCCACCGGGCGACGGCGCAGCTGCGGGTAGGCGGCTCGACCGGTGGGCTGGGTGATCGCCGCCCCGCGGAGCGTCCGGATCCGGGCCAGGAGCAGCTTTTCCCGCGACAGGCCGGTCTGGTCGACCAGGCCGCGCACCATGGCGTCGCGCAGGTAGGCCAGCTCGGTCACGGCCCGCTGCATCCGTACGGTGGCCAGCAGCACCGCCGGGCCGAGGAAGAGGGCGTGCCAGACGGCCCTGGTCCGGGTGCGCAACCGCGACAGCGCGACCGGGTCGTCGGCGGGCAGCCAGCCGACGCGGACGTAGTCGGTCAACCGCTCGCGGATCAGCCGACCCTCGCGGAAGAGCTGGCGGACGATGAACAGCACCAGGCCGATCACCACCGGCAGCGCCACCCCGAGGTAGATGTAGAGCAGCTGGCGGCCCGACACCAGCGAGGCCGTGGTGTTGAAGGCCATGTGCAGGAAGGCGGCGGCGCAGTAGCCGGCCAGCGGCGCGACGACGCGGACGATCTTGCTCCGCGACCTCATCGCCACAGCGAGCCCGATGCCGGTCATCGAGGTGAAGAGCGGGTGGCCGAAGAAGGTGAGCAGCCCGCGCAGCTGGAACGTCTGCTGCAGCGCCTCCAGCGGAGCCACCTGGCCGAAGGTCCGCGCGGCGTACCGGTAGGCGCGGCCGTAGTAGAGAATGTTCTCGACGAAGGCGAATGCCGCCCCCGACAGCCCCGCCAGCACGATCCCGCTGAGCCGGCTGACCCACTGGTAGCGCATCAGGATGGCCAGCCAGAACAGGATCGTGGCCTTGGCCGCCTCCTCCACGAACGGGGCGACGTAGATGGCGGCGCGGGCGCTGGTGGCCGGGTCACCGTCCCCGATGACGCTGAGGTGGGACGCGGCCCAGGTGTTGATCTGGGCGGCGACGAAGGTGGCGACGCAGGCGCCCCAGCCGAACGTCATCAGCCAGACCCAGAACCGCTGCGGCCGGAAGCGGTCCGCCCACAGGAAGAGCAGGGATAGCGGGACGGCCGTGATGGCGGCGTACTTGGCCGCGATCGGGACCGCCTCGGTCCCCAGGCCCGGGACGATGCCGCCCGGCACCTCCTGGTCGGGCACGACCTGGCGGTAGAGCAGTGCCAGACAGGCGACGTAGCCGAGGAGCACCACCACGGTGACCCAGAACAGGCGCGTCCTGAGCAGGCGCTTGGGCAGCGGCTCGTTCGGGTCCGGCTCGGCCGGCAGCCCGTTGCGGCTGAGGGCGCGCCGCTGCTGCTTGGGTACGGCGGAGGCGGCCACGGACATGCGGCCCAGGGTACCTGCGGCCTCTGACGCCCCGAGCGGTTCGGGGCTACTTGGCGAAGCGGGTCAGGAACGGCTCGACGACGGTCAGCACCTCGCCGGGCCGGTCCTCGTGCATCCCGTGCGGCAGGTCGAGCGACGCGAACGTGCCGTGCGGGAGCCGACCGGCCAGGTCGCGCAGTCGGGACTGTGGCAGGTAGCTCTGCTCGCCGCCCAGCACGAGGGTGTCCACGGTGATCCGATCGGCGTGGTCCCACCAGCCCGGGTGGTCGACGTTGCGCCAGCGGTGGACCGCGATCACGGCCCGCCAGTCGTGGTCGGCGGTCGGGTCCGGCTGGCGAGGGATCGGGCGGTGCGGCTCGGCGGCGTCCGGTGGCGGCATCTCCTCCAGCACCAGCCGACGGACCAGGTCGGGCTGGGTCGCGGCAAGCAGGTAGGCGGTGAGGGCACCCATCGAGTGCCCGTACGGGATGGCGGCCAGGATGCCGAGCTGGCCCATCAGGCCCACCACGTCGTCCCGCATCGCCTCGAAGGAGTAGTCGGCCATCCAGCTGCTCTCACCGTGCCCGCGGGCGTCCGGCGCGATGCAGCGGAAGTGCCGACCGAGCACGGGGCCGAGGTGGCGCCAGCCGGCGCTCGAGCTGCCGAGTCCGTGCAGCAGCAGGACCACGGCGCCGTCGGGCCGGCCCCACTCCCGGTAGCTCAGGGTGGGCCCGCCCGGGAGCGTTACGGTCGCCATGGGTGGCAGGCTATCGGCCCCGGATCCTCTGGGCGCACGAGGCGCTCGTCGGACCCAGCCCGACGGCCTTTCGACGACGTTGCGCCGCTTCGCCATCGTTGCGCCCTCTACGGACGGCGCAACGGTCGAGAAGAGGCGCAACGCCGTTCCGGTGAGCGCACCCCCGGTAGGAATCGAACCTACGACCGACAGATGAGAAGCTGGTCGGTCGCCTGCGCCCCCGGTAGGAATCGAACCTACGACCGACAGATGAGAAGCTGGTCGGTCGCCGCTCGAGTTTGAGATCACCTGCGCCCCCGGTAGGAATCGAACCTACGACCGACAGATTAGAAGGCTGCTGCTCTATCCTCTGAGCTACGGGGGCTTGGGACGCGCGGTCCGCCGTCCGGCATCCTAGCCGCCGAGCCCGTCGCGGGGGCCCGTAGATTCGGGCCCATGATCGGACCCGACCGACCAACCGACGGCGGTCGACTGCAGGGTCAGCAGGTGAGCTGGCGCTCCATCGCCGTCCCGGCGTACGGCCCCACCGTCCTCGTCTCGATCGGCCAGGGCGCCATCGTGCCCCTGGTCGCTCTGTCGGCCCGCAGCCTCGGGGCCAGCGTCACGGTGGCGGCACTGGTCGTCGCCCTCACCGGGATCGGCCAGCTGATCGGGGACCTCCCGGCCGGCGCGCTGGCGGCGCGGATCGGCGAGCAGCGGGCACTGGTCGCCGCCTGCCTGCTGGACGCGGTGGCCCTGCTCGGTGCCTTCCTCGCCCACAGCCTGCTCCTGCTCGCGGCCGCGGTGCTGGTCACCGGACTGGCCGGCGCCGTGTTCAGCCTGGCCCGGCAGGCCTACCTGACCGAGGTGGTGCCGATCCGGATGCGTGCGCGCGCGCTGTCCACGCTGGGCGGCACCTTCCGGATCGGGCTCTTTCTCGGCCCGTTCGCGGGCGCGGCCATCGTCACCACCTGGACGATCGGGGCCGCGTACGGCTTTGCCGCACTGATGAGCCTCTCCGCCGCGGCGCTGACCGCCTTCCTGCCCGACGTCACCCGTCAGGCCCGGGCTGACACCGTCTCAGCCGGCCAGAGCCCCAGGACGGTCCGCAGCGTGCTGGCCGAGCACCGCCGGGTGCTGCTCACCCTCGGACTCGGCGTCCTCGTGATCTCCGCCGCCCGGGCGACGCGGCAGTCGATCATCCCGCTCTGGGCCGAGGCCCAGGGCCTGGACGCGGCGACGACCAGCATCATCTACGGCGTCTCCGCCGGGGTCGACATGCTGCTCTTCTACCCCGGTGGCGCGATCATGGACCGGTTCGGCCGGGTCTACGTCGCCGTCCCCTCGATGATCGTCCTGGGGCTCGGGTTCCTGCTGCTGCCGCTCACCTCCGGCGCGGTCGGCATCGGCCTCGTCGCCTGCCTGATGGGACTGGGCAACGGCATCAGCGCCGGCATCGTGATGACCCTCGGCGCGGACGCGTCGCCGTCGGTCGGCCGGACCCAGTTCCTCGGCGGCTGGCGGCTCGCCGCCGACCTGGGCAACGCGTCCGGGCCGCTGCTGGTCAGCGGCGTCAGCCTGTTCGCCCCGCTCGCCGTCGCCGCCGTCGCGATCGGCCTGCTGAGCTGGGCCGGCTCGGGCTGGCTGGTCCGCTGGGTTCCGGTGTACGCCGCCGGCCCGCGCGGACGGACCCGGACCGTAAGGTGAGGGGCGTGCGCGACGTGATGGTGTGGGCCGACTGCGAGATGACCGGGCTCGACCTGGTCAACGACGCGCTGATCGAGGTGGCCGCCCTGGTCACCGACGGTCAGCTCAACGTCCTCGGCGACGGGATCGACCTGGTCATCAAACCCACCGACGCGGCGCTGGAGCAGATGGGCGACTTCGTGCGCCAGATGCACTCCTCCTCCGGCCTGCTCGCCGAGCTCGAGTCGGGCCTGGCCATGGCCGAGGCCGAAGAGCAGATCCTCGACTACCTCCGGGCGTTCGTGCCCGAACCGCGCAAGGCACCCCTGGCCGGCAACACCATCGGCACCGACCGGGCCTTCCTCGCCCGGGACATGCCGGCCCTCGAGAGCCACGTGCACTACCGCAACGTCGACGTGTCGAGCGTCAAGGAGCTGGCCCGCCGCTGGTTCCCCCGGGCCTACTACTCCGCCCCGGCGAAGTCGGGCAACCACCGCGCGCTCGCGGACGTCCGGGAGTCGATCGAGGAGCTCCGCTACTACCGGGACGCGGTCTTCGTGCCGCTGCCCGGGCCCGACTCGGCCACGGCCAAGGAGATCGCCGGCCGTCACGCCGGCGCCCTCACCGGCGCAGGTGCGGCCCCGGCGGCCCCGACCGGCAACTGATTTCGGCTCGGCCGGGCCGGACCGTTACACTCGACGCTGCCCCTGCGCCCGCCGCAGGAGCGATGGTGGGTGTAGCTCAGTTGGTAGAGCACCTGGTTGTGGTCCAGGTGGCCGCGGGTTCAAGTCCCGTCACTCACCCCATCGCCCGAGTCATCCCTGCCGGTGGATGGACGGGTCCACGACCCTCCGGCGCCCCGGCAGCAGCCGCTCGGCCGCGCTCGGCAGGTCGACGCCGCTACCGGGTGCCCTCCAGGCAGCCGGCCACCAGGCCGATTCCCCGGCTGGGCTGAGCCACCCGGCCGGTCGAGCGCGGGACGGCGGCTTCGACGCCCAGCACGAGACCCTTGGCGTAGCCGCGCTGGTCCGCCATCGTCATGGTCCGGCTGGTGACGCCGCCGGTCAGCGCGCCCATCTCGTTGTAGACCCAGGGCACGCTCGACAGCAGCTGCACGAGGGCGAGGTTGCCCGGTTCCAGCGGCGCCCGGCCGGTGTAGATGTTCTCGCGGACGCTCACGGGACGGCCCTGGGCCTGGCTCCTGGCCTTCGCGATCGCCGCGGCGGCCCGTTCACTCCGCCTAGCGACGCCGGCCCGGTCGAAGACCGTACGGTTCGCGCCACTCCCCCGGTACATCGCGTGGTAGCGCCCGGCGTGCTTCACCCCGCGCTGGGAGTAGGTGGCCTCGAAGTCCGCGGTCTGGCTGTGGTCGTCGTGCACGCTGATCGCGAGCACGGCGTTCTCGGCGGCCGCCATCCGCGCCCGGGCCGCCAGGCCGACCGAGTCGCGGGCTTGCTTCTTGGTGAGCACGACCCGGTAGCCGTCGCGGCGCAGCGCCTGCGCAGCGCACCTGCTGATGGCGAAGACCTCGTCGATCTCGGGATAGTTCGGGTAGTCGATGTCCCGGAGGCCCGTGGCCCGGTCGGTGCTGGTGATCGAGCGGCCGCTGTGGCCGGGGTCGATCAGGATGACGGGCTTGGGCGGGGGCGCGGGGGGCGAGCTGGGAGTCGTCGCGGGGGTCGGGCTCGGGCTGCGGGCGGGGGTCGGCGGAGACGTCGGCGTGAGGGTGGGCGTCGGTGGGGACGAGAGCGCGGGCGTGACGCTGGCGGAGACCTGCGGGGACGGCGACACCAGCGGGGGTGCCGGTTCCGCCGTGCAGCCCGTGAGGACCGCGCCCACCAGCCCGATCACGAGCAGGGTGCGCCGCGGTGCCCGGAACCCCACGACCATCCTCAGCGGCGGCGGCCGACGGCGAGGATGGCGACCAGGGCCGCGATGAAGATGACGCCCAGGACGGTGCCCTCGACCCCGTGGCCGCTGGCGATCAGGTAGACGCAGGCGGCGAGGAAGGCCAGCGTGACCACCACGCCGTAGTTCAGTCCGCGCGCGTTCAGCTCGGCGTCGCGCCGGTCCAGCAGGTCGATCCGGTCGAGCTCCTTCTCGATCACGGCCCGGGTCTGCTCGTCGGCCCCCGCGTAGACCTGCAGCGGGTCGGAGTAGCGCTCGGTTCCTGCGGGACGCTCGGTCATCGGCGGTCCTCCGGTCGGGTGGACGGTGGCGGCTCGGTCAGCCCGGCCTGCAGCAGGGCCTCACCGATCCGGCGGGGAGCAGCGTACGGGTCCACGGCGTCGACGCGCCGGTACGCCCGCTCGAGCCGCTGCTGGACCCCGGCCCGCCGGGCGGACGAGCGGGGCGAGACGTGGAGGTAGCTGAAGCCCCGGGCGAGAGATTCCGAGGGCCCGTCCGGGGGGCGAGGCCCCGTCCCGCCGGGCGCGGTGCCGGCCGTGCCCAGACGGTTCCGACCCGCCCAGACCAGGGTGACGACGTAGAAGAGGAGCGCAAGGACGATCACCACCGCCGCGAGCACAGCCACGACCGTCGACACACCGTCCACCGGGCACCCTCCTGCCCTCACCCTAGGCTTCCGGCGGCGACGCGACACCCGACCCGCCGCGACGGACCGCCCGTGCCCCCGGCAGGTGCGGCGACAATGGCTCCCATGCCCGCGCCGTCTGCTCCCCCACCCCTCGCCGGCCGCGTCCGGCTGAGAGGGGCCATCTGGGCCGGTCGGCTGGCCGCCGTCGCCTCCCGCGTGGCCGGTCGCGGGTCCGGCGCCTCGATCCGCGGCCAGGTGATGATGCGCCTCGACCCGGAGGCCCTGGCCAAGCTGCTGCGCGGCCGCCGGGTCGCGATGGTGTCGGGCACCAACGGCAAGACCACCACCACCCACTTCCTGGCGGGAGCTGTCCGCGCCTCGCTGGGCGACCAGAGCCGACGGCTGGTGCACAACGCGGACGGCGCGAACCTGCACCACGGGATCGCGTCCGCGCTCAGTGGCCAGCCCGACGCCGACATCGCCGTGCTGGAGACCGACGAGCGGGTCGTCGCCGACCTGGTCCGGCTGGGCCGGCCCGAGGTGCTGGTGCTGCTGAACTTCAGCCGGGACCAGCTGGACCGCCACCACGAGATCAAGGGCCTGGGCCGTAGCTGGCGCACCGCGCTTGCCGCCGCGGGCGAGGACGGGCCCGTCGTGGTCGCCAACGCCGACGAGCCGCTGATCGTCTGGGCGGCCGAGACCGCCCGCCGGGTGGTCTGGGTGGACACGGCCAGCACCTGGACCCAGGACGCGTCGCTGTGCCCGAACTGCGGCTCCGGCCTGGTCCGCGAGCAGCCCGGGAGCACCGGCGAGGGCGGCGGGCACTGGCACTGCTCGGGCTGCCGGCTGGCCCAGCCAGCCGCGGACTACCGGGTCGCCGACGGCCGGATCCTGGACCGCGCCGGTCAGGCCTGGGACCCGCAGCTCCGAGTACCGGGGGCCTTCAACGTCGGCAACGCAGCCTGCGCGCTGGCCGCGGCGGAGCTGCTGGGCGTGGACACGGCCACCGCGCTCGAGGGGATGCGGACGGTCACCGCGCCGGCCGGCCGGTTCGCCACCATGCAGGTGGGCGGGACGACGGCGCGGCTGCTGCTGGCCAAGAACCCGGCGGGCTGGGCCGAGGCGCTGCCGCTGGCCCAGACCGACACGGTCGTGCTGGCCATCGACTCCGCCGCCGCGGACGGACGGGACGTCTCCTGGCTGTGGGACGTCGAGTACGAGCAGCTGGCGGGGCGGACGGTGGTGGCCACCGGGCCGCGAGCCCAGGACCTGGCCGTCCGGCTGGCCTACGCCGAGGTCGAGTGCCGCTGCGTCCCGGACCTCGCCCAGGCGCTGGCCGGCCACCCGGCACCGGTCGACGTGATCGCGACCTACACACCGTTCCAACGGCTGCGCAAGCTGGGAGGGGTCTGATGAGCACCGTCGAGCTGAAGCAGGGGGTGGACCAGGGCCGGGGCCGACGCGTCGAAGTGGTGCTGGTCTACCAGTCGCTGCTCGGCATCTACGGTGACCGCGGGAACGCGACCGTACTGGCCAGGCGGCTGGCCTGGCGGGGCTTCGACGCCGTGCTCAGCACGGTCGAGCCGGGCGAGCCGCTGCCCGAGTCCGGGGACGTCTACCTGCTGGGGGGCGGTGAGGACGCGGCCCAGATCTCGGCGGTCAACGCGCTGCGCGCCGACGGCGGGCTGCACCGGGCGGTCGAGCGGGGCGCGGCGGTGCTCGCGGTCTGCGCCGGCTACCAGATCGTCGGCCGCTCGTTCACCGTGGCGGACGGGCCGGAAGACGCGGTGATCGACGGCCTGGGCCTGCTCGACGTGACGACCACCCGAGGTCCGGTGCGAGCCGTCGGGGAGATCCTCAGCCGCTGGGAGGGCCGGGACGGCGACGACCGGTGGCTGACGGGCTTCGAGAACCACGGCGGTTACACCGTCCTCGGCCCCGGCGCGAGCCCGCTGGCCCGGGTCGAGGTGGGCGTCGGCAACTGCGGCGACGGGACCGAGGGCGCCGTCGCGGGGACCGTCGTCGGCACCTACCCCCACGGACCGGTGCTGGCCCGCAACCCGGCGCTGGCCGACCACGTGCTGTCGCTGGCTCTCGGTGAGCCGATGGTGCCGCTGGACCGGCCCGAGGTGACCGAGCTGCGCCGCCAGCGACTGGCCGCGGTTCGGCGCTGAATGCCCCGGGTAGCGTCAGCGACGTGAAAACCAGACAACTCGGCCCCTACACCGTCTCCGCCATCGGACTCGGCGCCATGCCCGTCTCGATGAACAACGACAACACCTACCCCGACGAGGACGCGGCCATCGCGACCGTCCACGCCGCGCTCGATGCCGGCGTGACCTTCATCGACACCGCCGACATCTACTCCCCCAGCTGGGACACGATGGGTCACAACGAGCTCATCGTCGGCAAGGCCGTGAAGTCCTGGAGCGGCGACACCTCCGGCATCGTGATCGGCACCAAGGGCGGCATCACCCGCAGTGAGGGCGAGCAGTGGGGCCGCGACGGAACGCTTGCGTACCTGCGCTCAGCGGTGCAGAAGTCGCTGACCAACCTCGGCGTCGACGCTCTCGACCTCTACCAGTGGCACCGGCCCGACCGGTGGCTCGTCTACGGCGACGTGATCGCCAGCTTCAAGACCCTGCAGGACGAGGGCCTGATCAAGGCCATCGGCATCTCCAACGCCAACGTCGAGGAGATCGAGGTGGCGGTGCAGGTGCTCGGCGAGGGCGGTCTGGTGAGCGTCCAGAACGAGTTCTCGCCCCGCTTCCGCTCCAGCCAGGACGAGCTCGACTACTGCGGCGAGCACGGCATCGCGTTCCTGCCGTGGAGCCCGCTGGGCGGTACCGGCGGAGGCGCCAAGGCCGTGGCCGAGAAGTACCCGGCCTTCGCCCAGGTCGCCGCCGACCACGGGGTCAGCCCCCAGCAGGTCGTGCTGGCCTGGGAGCTCTCGCTCGGTGACCACGTCATCTGCATTCCCGGCGCCCGGCGACCAGAGTCGATCACCGACTCCGCTCTCGCCGCCGACCTGGAGCTGACCGAGGACGAGCTCGCCGCCTGCAACGCCTCCTGACCATGATCAACAGCCGCGTCGACGATGATCATGGTGTCCTGCACCATGATCATCCCGACGCGGTGATCATCGGCGGCGGCCACAACGCCCTGGTGGCCGCCGCCTACCTGGCCCGGGCCGGGCGCCGCGTCGTGCTGCTCGAGGCGCGGGACACCGTCGGTGGCGCGGTGGCCAGCGGCCGGCCGTTCCGTGGCGTGGATGCGAACCTGTCACGGTTCTCCTACCTGGTCTCGGTGCTCCCCCGGCAGCTGGTCGACGAGCTCGGTCTGGAGCTCGAGCTGGCCTCGCGCCGGATCGCCTCCTACTCCCCTCTCGGGGACGGCGGGCTGCTGGTGGAGCGGGTTCCCGGGCCTGCGACAGAAGCGTCGTTCACGGCGGTCGCACCGGCCGACCGTGCCGGCTGGCAGCGGCTGGAGGAACGACTCACTGCGCTGGCCGAGGTCGTGGCGCCCACGCTGATGCAGCCGCTCCCCCGCGAGGAGGACCTGCGCGACGGCGTCGAGCCGGACCTGTGGCGGAGCCTGGTGGAGCGGCCCGTCGGCGAGCTGCTCGAGGCGAGCCTCATCGACGACACCCTCCGTGGCGTGGTCCTCACCGACGCACTGATCGGCACCTTCGCCCGCGCGCACGAGCCGAGCCTGCGGCAGAACCGCTGCTTCCTCTACCACGTGGTGGGCAACGGGACCGGCGAGTGGCGGGTACCGGTCGGCGGCATGGGCCGGGTCGCCGCCGAGCTGGAACGGGTGGCCCGGGCGGCGGGCGCCGAGCTGCGTACGGGTGCTGCGGTGGTCCGGCTGCAGCCCGACCCGTCGGGTGGCGGAACCGTGACGCTGGCCGACGGCAGCAGGGTGACTGCTCCCTCGGTCCTCGTGGGCTGCGCACCGGCCACCCTCGCGGCCCTCCTCGGCGAGCCGGCGGTGCGGCCCGAAGGCAGCCAGACCAAGGTCAACCTGGTGCTGCGCCGGCTGCCGCGGCTACGGTCGGGACTCGACCCCGAGACCGCCTTCGCGGGCACCCTGCACCTGGCCCAGGGTTACACCCGGCTCGAGCAGGCCCACGCCGAGGCCGAGGCCGGCCGGATCCCCGACCCGCTGCCCGTGGAGGCCTACTGCCACAGCCTGACCGACCCGACGATCCTCGGGCCAGAGCTCCGTGCCGGCGGGGCGCACACCTTGACGCTCTTCGCCCTGCACACCCCGGCCCGGCTGTTCGCCGACGACCCGGACGGCCGGCGCGCCGAGGTCGGCGCGGCAGCGCTCCGCTCCCTGCAGGCCGTGCTGGCCGAGCCGCTCGAGGACTGTCTGGAGGTCGACGCCGACGGACGGCCGTGCGTGGAGGTGGTGACCCCGCTCGACCTCGAGGACGAGCTCGGCCTGCCCGGCGGTCACATCTTCCACGGCGACCTCAGCTGGCCCTGGCTGCCCGCCGGCGCGACCCCGGCCAGCGCCGCTGAGCGCTGGGGCGTCGCCACCGCGTACCCGGGCGTCCTGCTCTGCGGCTCCGGCGCCGTCCGCGGCGGGGCGGTCAGCGGCCTCGGCGGTCACGACGCCGCCATGGCCGTCCTCGAGCCGGGAGAAGTCGATTTCACCCCGCCGCAGCCGTTTGCTAATGTTGCTCCTCGCGCGCCGCTAGCTCAATAGGCAGAGCAGCTGACTCTTAATCAGCGGGTTGGGGGTTCGATTCCCTCGCGGCGCACAGACTCCCTAGCCAAACGGTTTCGGCTCGGTTCCACCCGATTCTCGGGGGCCCCAAGGACTGGTGCAGGGGCCAGGGCATCAGAACCGATGGCCCGGTAGTCAGCTCAAGTCGGTGTCGGTGTCGGTGTCGCGGTGGGACTCGGCCGACCCGACCTTGGACCGGGCCGGCTGATCTCAGCAGCCTCCGGTCCCTCACGCCACGTCGAAAGCGCACATGCGGGCGGCGAGTCGACCCAGGCGTTGCTTGAAGCCGGCGTCGGTCTCGGGTTCGGGGGTGAGGAAGGCCGGCCCGTACATGGTGCGGAGGATGCATTCCGCGTAGAGCGTGCGGGCCACCTCACCCGCCTGGTCGGGCGGGAGGGGTAGCGCAGCCGCTACGAGCCCCAGCAGTCGCTGGGACTCGGTCCCGCCGCGCCGCAGCAGGTCCGGGTCCGCGGCGGCCAGCGCGATCACCGGGCGCAGGAAGCGGTGATGCCGGCGGAACACCTCGGCCAGGCCGGCGGCGGCGTCAGCCGCCCGGGCCTCCGGCGGCGCCCCGAACGCGGGCCGTGCCTCGAAGACGGCTTGCTCGGTCGCCCGGACGGCGGTCATCCCTCGCTCGTAGACGGCGGCGAACAGCCCGGCTCGACCGTCCACCCGCGCGTACAGGCTGGGCGGGGACACTCGGGCCCGGCGGCAGACCTCGGTGATGGTGACCGCCTCGGCGCCCCCGTCCTCGAGGAGCTGGAGCCCGACCTCGAGCACCCGCTCCCAGCCCTGGCGACTGCGTTCCTGCTGAGGGACTCGGACCGTGGGGGCAAGGTGCGGGGGCAAGGTCACCCCTGCATCTTCTCTCAGCGGCATCCTCCTCAGTGCGGCGCCGAGGCCGGCTCGCGAACGCCCGTCCCCATCTCGGCGAGCTGGGCCACGATCTCGGCCGGACTGCGCTCGCCGACCTGCTTTTGCAGCAACGGCGTTCGGTTCAGGATGAGATCGCGGACGGGGCGGAGCGGGGCCGGAGCGTGGTGGAAGACCTTGCCGAGGATGTAGGCCTGCTGGACCTGGGCGGTCGTGTGCGGGATGCGGGTTTCTCGTACGCGAGGAGCGCGGCTGCTACGGCCCCGCTGTCGGTCAGGTCGACCCCGGCGAGCGCCTGGCCGATGAAGTAGCCGTCGCCGATCGACATCCCCGCACCGTAGGCCGCATACGGCGACGTCGCGTGCGCGGCGTCACCGGCAAGGGTGATGCGACCCTTCGACCACTTCTTCAGCGGCACCCGGTCCCGGATGGGCCAGCGCTGCAGGTTTCCCGCCGGGGTGGCGGCCACCAGCTGACGAAGGGCGTCGCCGAAGGGGGCCGCCGCCGCGGTCGCGTGCGCGTGCAGGTCAGCCGGCGCCGGTCGGGACGGCTCCCACGCCTCCAGCACCCACCACTGGTAGCCGTCGCGGCCCTCACTGCGGATCGAGGTGTAGGCACCCTGGGTGGTCGCGCTGTGCGCGACGACGCACTCCCCCGGCTCCGCCGCCGGTGGCAGCTCGAAGGTGTAGCCGCCGATGATCGCCAGCTTGTGTTCGCGTTTGGGCGTGTCACCCCACAGGTGCGTGCGCACCATGGAGCCGATGCCGTCGGCGCCGACCAGCACGGGCGTCCGTACCGTCGTCCCGTCCCGGAGCGTGAGCTCGACCAGCGGGCCGCGGTCGGCGATGCCGCTCACCTCCTGTCCGGTGCGCAACATGCCCTCGGGCAGGGCCGCGAGCATCCGCCGGTACAGGTCGGGGCGGAGCATGCCGATGAAGCCGCCGCCGAACTCCTCGACGACCTCGGAGGGGATCTGGACATCGGCCCGGACGCGACCCGTGCTGCTGCGGAACGTGGAGTGGCAGGGTGCCCCAAGGTCGCTCACGTCGACCCCCATCAGCGCCAGTGCCTTGATGGGCGGCGGCCACAGGTTCAAGATGTTGCCCGCCGGGCGGGCCTCGGTGTACCGCTCGAGGAGCACCACCGGCTGGCCTGCCGCGTGGAGGGCGAGGGCACTCGCCATGCCGGCGGGCCCGGCCCCCAGGACGACGATCGGTTCCTGCTGAGCTGCCATCAACCACTCCTTCGTGAGCTCGATGCGAGGACGCTAACCGCTCACCGCAGAAATGTAAAGGCCTTATAGTTGTGCCGTGACTACTCCGCCGGCCCACGAGATCACCTGGGTCGCGCACCGGGTCGACGTCGAAGACCTGGACGATGCGCGGCGGCTGGGCGAGGTCCTGGGGCTCGAGGTGCTCGCGAGCACCGAGTACCACGTGATGCTGCAGACACGCCGTGGGGACGTCATCGAGTACTGCGCGCCGGGCTACGACGCTCCCCCCTACCTCTTCGCCGACCAGGACGTCGTGCTGGGCTTCCGCGTAGCCGACCTCGACGCCGTCGTTCGCGACCTCGCGGCCAGCGGCTGGAGCCTGCTGGGCTCGGGGGGTGGGGCGGGGCCGGTGCGCTACCAGCACTTTCGAGGGCCCGCCGGGCGGGTCTACGGCCTGATCGAGGTCAGCGGCTCCGCCCCACCACCCTCCGCTGCGAACGTCGGGCAGCTCGCGGCCGGACCCGGTCTGGACGAGCACGCAGCGACGCCAGCCTCTGGGCAGCGAGCGCCACAGGAGCGGTGACGAGGGCCGCTGATGCTGCGCGACAGGAAGACCGGGTCAGAGCCCGCGGGCGAGCGCGAGCAGCAAGGCCCGCTTGAACCGGCCGCCTTGGCACGATTGGGTCAGCGCGTCGGCGGCTGCAGGTCACCGCCCGTCGGGAAGGGCGATCGACTCAGCTTGACCACAGCTCCGCCGCCCCGAAGCCGAAGACCCGGGCCAGGCTCCCTTGAACCGCCCCGGGTCTCGGTGTGAGGTCTGAGGTCTCGAGGGACGCAGATTGTCGGAGTCATCGACCTCGCCGGCTGGCGCTCACGACCGTGCTGGTCACGTCCGTCGGGCTTGCGTGCCGATGACGGCGCACCGGACAGGGTCAGTCTGCCCTGGGAGTAAGCCTTCAGCGGGTTGGAGGTTCGACACCCTCGCGGCCCTCCCGAGAGTCGTCGTCATCAGCGGCGACCTCGAAGCCCGGCTGCTTGAGCCGGAAGATCGAGCGGCGCAGCTGGATGACGCAGTCGTGCAGGATCGCCACCACCTCGTTGAGCCTCGACCGCGACTCCCCGTTCGGCATGTCCGCAGCCAGGCTGCTGGCCTTCAGGCCCGCGGCGTAGAGATCCTGGACGACGTCGTCGCGCAGGTTGGTGGCCAGCCGCTCGCGCTCGGTGACCAGCAGCAGCTGGTGGTGCAGGGTCCGCGCCGAAAGCACCTCGACAGCCAGGGCCAGCTGGGTGGTGAACTCGATCGCCCGGTCCAGCTCGAACCCGGAGAAGGCCGGACGGCCGCTGCGGCGCAGGACCACCATCAGACCGGACTGCCCGCCCTCGGCACCGAAGGGGAAGGCCATCAGCGGCCCCGCCCCGAGCCCGACGGCGGCCACACCCAGCGGGCTGCGCGGGTGATCGCCGGCCAGCGTCCGGACTCCCCGCCGCTGCTCGAGCGCCTGCCGCGCCAGGACGTCGGCCGTCGAGGGCAGCGGTAGCGTCCCTTCCCAGCCGGCGGCCGACGCCGTCGAGACGTCGTCGGGGCTGCTTGAGGTCCAGAGGGCGACGTGGTCGGCGTCGGCCAGCCGCTGCACCCCCTCGGCCACCAGCGCCACCGCCGTCCCCTGCCCGGCACTCCCGAGCAGGCCCGTGCTGAGGGTGGCGGCGTGCTCCAGCCAGACCTCCCGCTGCCGGGACTCCTCGTACAGCCGGGCGTTCTCGATCGCGATACCGGCGGTGAGACCGAAGCTGGCCAGGATGTCCCGGTCGGCGACACTGAAGGACCGCGAGCTCTCCTGGTGCACGTTGAGGACGGCGAGCAGGGTGCCGCGATAGGTGACGGGCACCGCCAGGTCTCCGGGCAGCCACGCAGCACCTACCTCCGGGGCGACCCGCTCGCGCGGAGACAGGCGACGCACGAGCTCGGGCCAGAGCCGGCTCACCAGCCGCGTCAGCTGCCCGGCGTCGGCCGGCTGGAGCTCGGTCGTGGTGGCCTCGCCGGTCGAGGCCCCCCACTCGAGCAGCTGGACCACCTCGCCGTCGGCGTTCAGCACGACGAGCGAGGAGGCCGACCGGTCGACCAGGCGACCACCGACGGCGGCGACCTGGCGGTACAGCGACGGCAGGCTGAGCTCGGCTGCGAGCAGCTTGTGCGCCCGCAGCAGCCGCTGGACCCGTCGCCGCCGGACGGAGCGGTCGAGCTCGTCCACCAGGCGTTCGTCCGCGCCCGCCGCCTGGCCCACCAGAGGCGTCGCCGGCGTCGCCGGTGAGCCGGCACGTTCGACTGCCGTAGCCGGAGAGGTGTCGGTCATCCACGCCCCTACCGCGGACCCGACGCTGCTGGGGGAAAGCGCCGCCGGCCCACTGTTCATGGTGCCCGTGCCCGGTCCGGGGGAACCGAGTCGCGTGCTCCCACAGTAGACCTCGCGTCAACGTCGCATCTCAGCCCAGACTGAGCCGCACCACCAGGTCGGCCGCGTCGCTCAGACGCTCGCCGAGATAGCAGCCCGGGACACCTGTCCGACTCCCCTCGAGCCCGAAGGCTGCTCCGGCGTAGTAGACGTCGACGCCCTGCTGAGCCGCAGCGGTGAGGGTCCGGACAGCTCCCGGCCGCCCCTTGAGAGAGTGCGACACCAGCACGACCGCCACGGGGCGGACCCGGGCGACGGCTGCGGCGACCGACCGCGTCGGGACGGCCGAGCCGAGACTGCGACAGTCGGCGCCTCGCTCGGCGAGCAGGGCCGCCATGCACTCCAGGCCCAGGCTGTGCAGGTCACTCGGACCGCACGCGAGTAACACCGTGCCGATCCGGTTCGGGGGGACCGAGTTCGCCAGTACCTGTCCCAGCCACATCTGCGTCGCCACTGTGGCCACGTGCTCCTCGCCCACGTCGGCTTGGCCGCTCTCCCACAGGCGTCCCACGAGGCGCATCGAGGGCATCACGATCTCATCGACCGTCGTTCCCAGTCCGAAGGTGGTCTGCGACTGGTTCAGCAGGAACAGCAGCCGTCGGATGTCGTAGGTCTGAGCCGCCTCGAGGACGTCAGGGATGACCGTCGTGGGACTGGTCTGGACAGGTGATAACACGTGCCTGGCTCCGAACGGGGGGTTGGATGGAGCAGCGCCACTGGAGGCTTGAGGTCAGCGTACCTGCGGTCCGGAGAGGCAGGGCGGGATCGACAACCTCCGGCTTCGTACCGCCCGGCGGAGCGGAATACCCCGGACTGATTTCAGGTTGTAGATTTCGAGATCGAATAGTTCGACCTCGGAACAGCAAGGAACGCTCATGTCACGCCTCACCACCCACCTCCGCTCCCGCCGCAACGAGCGCCGCTCCCGCCGTGAGATCGAGCGCGCCCTGGCCAACGCCAGCAGCTCGGCGATGCGGGAGGACCTTCTGATCGCGGCTCAGCGGCACAACACGCCGTTCGCCCGCTGACCTGCGGCCCGACCCAGCGAGGTTACCGAGCCCGCGCCTCGTCAGCGACGTCGAGCGCGTGGGCGACCTTCGGCTCAGCGTCCTCGGTGACCGACCGACCGCGGTACCAGCTCCAGAGCTTGCGCAGCTCCTGAACCAGGACGCCCATCGACACCGCGAAGGCGATGGCGATGACCATCGCCCAGACCGGGTGGGTGGCGATCCGGCCGCCGATGGAGCCGATGGTGGAGTAGATGCCCGCCCAGAGCGCGCAGGCGACCGTGTCGAGCAGCATGAAGCGCCGGACCGAGAACCGGGACAGGCCCAGCGCGACGATCACCGGCGTCCGACCGCCCGGGATCAGCCGTCCGGTCACCACCGCGTTGAAGGCGTTCCCCGTCAGGGACTGCTGAGCCGTCGTCACCCGGGTGCCGAACTTCGCCCTGTTCAGCCAACCCTGCAGACGACGGCGGCCGAGCCGAGCCTCCATCAGCATCACCGTGTCGCCCAGGACCGAGCAGATCCACGTGATCAGGAAGATCAACAAGACGTTGAGCTTGGAGTGGGCAGCGACTGCAGCCGCACCACTGACCATCTCACCGGTGGGCACGAAGGGGATCGCCGAGCCCACCAGGACGGACGCGGCCAGGAGCAGGTGGCCGTAGAACTGATTCACTCTCTCACGGTACGTCGGCCGGCTGAGCCGAGCCTGTGTCCGGCGGCTCCACAGGGTGTGACCCTTCAGACACAGGACTGGCGCAGTCGCGGGTTGCGACTGCGCCAGCTCTGGCTTCGAGCCCTTCGACGGGCTCAGGCGGTCCTACTTGACGCCACCTGCGGTGAGGCCGGCGACGATGCGGCGCTGGAAGAGCAGCACCGCGATCAGGAGTGGCACGGTCACGATCACACCGGCCGCCATGATGGAGCCGTACGGAGTGTCGAAGCCGGTCGTCCCGGTGAACTTGCTGATCGCCACGGTGGCGGTCTGCCGGTCCTGGTCGGTCAGGAAGGTCAGGGCGACCAGGAACTCGTTCCACGACCCGATGAACACGATGATCGCCGTCGTGAACACGCCCGGTGCCGCGAGCGGCAGGATCACCTTACGGAAGGCCACGGCCGGCGTGCAGCCGTCCACCATGGCCGCCTGCTCCAGCTCCACCGGCATCTGCTTGAAGAACGCGGTGAGGTTCCACACCGCGAGCGGCAAGCCGAAGCTGAGGCCGGGGACGATGACCGCCTGGTAGGTGTTGATCCAGTTGGGGAACCACTGGAACGGCGCCGTCGAGGAGAACATCTTCAGCAGCGGCGGAATCAGGATGATCAACGGGAACATCGAGCAGGCCATGATGAGCCACAGCACGGCGCCCTTGCCCTTGAACTGCAGCCGCGCCAGCGCGTACGCCGCCACGATGCCGAACAGGAGCGTGAGCACGGTGGTGGTCCCCGAGACGATCACCGAGTTGATCAACGCGCGCCCGAAGGCGTTGCCGCCCGCGAAGACGCCCTTGTAGTTCAACACCGACACCGGGCTGGGGATGAACTCCGTGCTGCGGCCCTCGCTCGGCTGGCGCAGCGAGGACACGATCATCCAGTAGAAGGGAATGACGCAGTAGAGGACGATGAGCGCCATCCCCACGTAGGAAGCGATCATCCCGAACAGGGCCTTGCCGCTCCGCTTCGGGTGCGAGAGCTTCGCGACCTCGGCCTGGGACAGGTGCGCCTGGGTGGGTGCCGTTACCGCGGTAGCCATCAGTGGTTCCCTCCCATCGCCTCGAGCGCAGGTGCGCCCTGGGCCTTGACCGAGTCCTCGCCGCCGACACCGGCGCCGCGTCCCCGCTTCTTCTTCTTCTTGGGCAGGCCCGAGTCACCGATCACGTCCGCACCGAGCACCTTCACGAAGATGAAGGCGACGAGCAGCACGTAGAGGAACAGCACGATGGCGTAGGCGGCCGCCGGCCCGTAGCGGGTGGCGGTCGCTTCCTGGTAGGCGAAGATCGACACGGTCTCCACCCGGTACTTGCCCTGCCCGACCATGCCCCAGGGCAGGTCGAACATGCGGAGGGTGTCGAGGGTGCGGAAGAGCACCGCCACCACCAACGTGGGCTTGACCATCGGCAGCGTGATGCGGACGAACTGCTGCCAGGTCGTCGCTCCGTCCACCTTGGCGGCCTCGTAGACCTCGGCGGGGATGGTCTGCAGCCCAGCGAGGGTCAGCAGGCCGATGAACGGCGCCGTCTTCCAGACGTCGGCGATCACGACAGCCCAGAACGAGGACGGCGAGTCGGCGAGCCAGAGGATCTGGGTACCGAGGATCCGGTTCATCACCCCGGCCTCGTCGAAGATGAGCTTCCACATCAGCGCGGAGACGATCGTGGGGATGGCCCAGGGCACCAGGATGCCGGCGCGCACGATCCCGCGGCCCTTGAACGCCTTGGCCATGATCAGCGCCATCGCCACCCCGAGAACGGTCTCGAGGATGACGCAGACGATGGTGATGGCGGTTGTGTTCAGGAACGCGTTGGAGAAGCGACCGATGGTGCCGTAGTTGCCGACCACCTTGTCCGGGTTGGTGAAGATGGCGGTGAAGTTCTTCAGCCCGCTGAAGCTCTCCCCACCGGTGATGATGCCCGTCGTGGGGTCAGGCAGGGAGTTGGTCTGGAAGAACGACTCGCGGATGGACAGCAGCACCGGGATGCCGGCCACCACGATGATCACGAGCAGCGTCGGGGCGAGCAGGATCCAGGCCAGCCGGCCCTGTCCGTCGCTGAGCGCGCTCTTCTTGTGTTTGTGACCGTCCTGCTGGACGGCGGGGAGACTTTGTGACTCCGCGGTGGCAGTTGCCATGCGGCCAACCTCCTTTGAGGAGAGATGCCCCGAGCCCCGGCGTGGCTCACGCCACGCCGGGGTCCGAAGAGCGAGGAACTACTTGATCAGCGTCTGGAGCTTGGTCTGCAAGCTGGCCATGGCCGCATCCGGCTGGGTCTGACCCTGCAGGGCACCGTAAGCGGCGTCCTGGATGGCCAGGGTGACGTCACCGTACTCGACCGCCTTCGGCCGCGGCTTCGCGGTCTCGATGCTCTTGAGCTGGATCGGCATGTAGGGGAACTTCTTGATGACGGCCGGGTCGGAGTAGATGCCCTCGCGGGTGGCCGAGGACGAGGTCGCGATCACGTTGGCCTTCATCACCTCTTCGCTGCAGAAGTACTTGATGAAGTCCGCGGCCGTGCCCTTGTTCTCGGCGTTGGTGGCGATGCCCTGGTTGTGACCGCCGAGGCTGGAGACGCCCGGACCGGCGATGCCCGGCAGCGGAGCCACCGCGTACTTGCCGACGATCTTGGACGAGCCGTCGGTCTTGGCGGCGAGGTTGTACACGTAGCCCCAGTTGCGGTGGAAGATCAGGTTGCCGGCCTGGAACGCGATACGGCCCTGCTCCTCCTGCCAGGTGATCGCACCCTTGGGGATGGTGCCGTCCTTGAACCAGTCAGCCAGCGTGCTCAGGCCCTTGATGGCCTCGGGGGTGTTCACGTTCGGCTTGCCGTCGTCGCCGACGATGACCCCGCCGGCCCCGTTGACGGCCTCGGCGAAGTTGACGGTCAGACCCTCGTACTTGTTGTACTGGCCGGCGAAGCACTCCAGCTTGGGGTTGTTCTCGCCCGCCTTGATCTTGGTGCAGTCAGCCTTCATCTCATCGAAGGTGGTGGGCGGCTGCAGGCTGTACTTGTCGAGCAGGTCCTTGCGGTAGTACAGCAGGCCGCCGTCGGAGGACTGCGGGTAGGCGTAGACCTTGTTGAAGTAGGTCGCACTGTCGACCGTGGGCTTGAGGAAGCCGTCGGTCGGGAACTGGTCGGCCGGCAGCGGCACCAGGATGCCCTTGGCCGCGAACTCCGAGGTCCAGACGACGTCGGTGCTCAGGATGCCCATCTTGGGGTTCTTGATCTGGGTGTTCTGGATCATCTGCGCCCGCTGCTGGTCAGCGTTGTCGGGCAGCTCGTGGATGATCACCTTGCCGGCCGGGTGCTGGGCGTTGAAGGCCGCCACCACGTTCTTCAGGTTCCCCGAGGTGTCCTTGCCGGTCCAGAGCTCGGTGTCACCCTGCTTGGAGAAGTCGACCCCCGGAGCCGAGGAACCGGCCGGGGTCGAGGAGCCACCGCCACCACAGGCGGCCGCGGCGAGCAATGCGGTTAGGGACGCTGCCGCGACAAGCACGCGGCGCGCCGGACGTGGAAAAGTCATTCAGGCCTCACTTCGTTGTAGAGGCACCCATCCGTGGTGCCACTTCGCCACACTAGATGATCTTCGTCACTCTGGAGCAACTCGTGCTGACCGAGTGTCGAGATTTGTTAAGGAGCCTCTCACACACCGACCCGGGCGGGAAGCAGTACCGGGAAGGCGGGGTCAGCCTCGGCGGCGGCGCGCGACCGCGCGGAGGACCACCACCAGGGACACGAGCCCTGCCGCGGCGCCGCCCAGGACGGCCAAGCGGTCGGTGCGCAGGTCGCCCCGGGCGTTGTAGACCAGCGACTTGGCGTTCTCGATCTCGGTGCTGACGAAGCGCTTGGCGCCGGCGATCTCGCGCTGCTTGATCCGCTGGGGGTGCACCTGGTCGATCAACGACTCGAGAGCTCCGGTGAGGCGGTCGCGCGTGGCGGCCAGGTCGGCTTCGATCTGGTCCTTGTCGCGATCCGGACGGCCCGAGCTGCTGCCTGCCATCATCACCACCCCTTCCCTGCTGCGGCCGACGCGGCAGCTGCCGGCGTCTGGGGGGCCAGCGTATTGCAGCGGCGCCGCAGGCCTGAGGGCGGCCGAGGATGGCGGCGGACGGGTACACGAGCATGGATGTCGGCGGCCCCCAGTAGGGTCGGAGACATGACGACCCGACTGACGACCGGCGATCCGGCCCCGGCCTTCACCCTGCCCGACGCCGACGGTCAGCCGGTGTCCCTCGCCGACTTCGCGGGCCAGCGGGTCATCGTCTACTTCTACCCGGCGGCGCTCACCCCGGGCTGCACCACCCAAGCCGTCGACTTCACGGCCGCGATGACCGACCTCAGCGCGGCGGGCGTGCACGTGCTCGGCGTCTCCCCCGACGCCCAGACCAAGCTGGCCACCTTCCGCGAGCGGTCCTCGGTGGGCTTCCCGCTGCTGTCCGACACCGAGCGCAGCACGCTCGACAGCTACGGCGCGTACGGGGAGAAGCTGCTCTACGGCAAGCTGGTCGAAGGCGTGATCCGTTCGACCTTCGTGGTCGACGTGAACGCCAAGGGGCTCGGCACGGTCGCCGTCGCGCAGTACAACGTCCGCGCGGCCGGCCACGTCGACAAGCTGCGCCGCGAGCTCGGCCTCTGACCGAGCCGGTGCCGAAGGAGGGACTCGAACCCTCACGCCCGTAGGCACAGGAACCTAAATCCTGCGTGTCTACCGTTCCACCACTCCGGCGGCGGCCGCAGCCTACCGCCTGGAGCCGTTCCGCCGGACGAGCCGGACGTGGGCGAACCCGTCGTGCTCCTCCCGCTCGGTCTGCCGCCACTGCTCGGGGTCGACGACCGGGAACAGCACGTCCCCGGGCGGCTCCTGGTGGACCTCGGTGAGCTCGAGGGCGTCCAGCCGGGCCCAGGCCGCGCGGTAGACCTGGCCGCCCCCGGCCACGAACACGAGCCGGTCGTCCAGCTGCAGGGCGCGGTCGAGAGCGGCGTCGAGGTCGCCGAAGACCACCACCCCCTCGGGGGCGTAGTCGGGGTCCCGGCTGACCACCAGGGTGGTCCGGCCGGGCAGTGGACGCCCGATCGAGTCGTGGGTGAGACGGCCCATGACCAACGGGTGGCCCATGGTCAGCCGTTTGAAGCGGGCCTGCTCGCCCGGGATACGCCAGGGGATGTCCGGACCGGCACCGATCACCCGGTTCTGGGCCACGGCGGCGATCGCGACCACCTCCGCTCGGGGGCTCATCGACGGCTCAGACCGCGATCGGGGCCTTGATGCCCGGATGCGGGTCGTAGCCCTCGATCACGATGTCGTCCATCGCGAAGTCGTCCAGGGACCCCACCGCCGGGTTCAGCACCAGCCGGGGCAGGGGGCGGGGCTCCCGCTCGAGCTGGCGTCGGGCCTGGTCCAGGTGGTTCACGTAGAGGTGGGCGTCGCCGAGGGTGTGCACGAAGTCACCCACCTCGAGGTCGCAGACCTGGGCCACCAGGTGGGTGAGCAGGGCGTAGGAGGCGATGTTGAACGGGACGCCGAGGAAGACGTCGGCCGAGCGCTGGTACAGCTGGCAGGACAGCCGGCCGCGGGTACCCGGCCCGTCAGCGGGGCTCACGTAGAACTGGAACATCGTGTGGCAGGGGGGCAGGGCCATGTCGCCGAGGTCGGACACGTTCCAGGCGCTGACCAGGTGTCGCCGCGAGTCCGGGTTGGTACGGATCGCCTCGACCGCGCCCGCCAGCTGGTCCACGTGGCCCGCCTCCGGCGTCGGCCAGGAGCGCCACTGGTAGCCGTAGACCGGGCCGAGCTCGCCGTCCGCGTCCGCCCACTCGTCCCAGATGCTCACGCCCTGCTCGTGCAGCCACTTCACGTTCGTCGACCCCGAGATGAACCAGAGCAGCTCGGCGACGATGGAGCGGACGTGCAGCTTCTTGGTGGTCAGCAGCGGGAAGCCCGCGCGCAGGTCGAAGCGCATCTGGTAGCCGAACGTGCTGAGGGTGCCCGTGCCGGTGCGGTCCCCTTTCGGTACTCCCGTGTCGAGGACGTGGTCGAGCAGGTCGAGGTAGGTCTTCACTCAGGACTCCTCCTGCGCATCGGTGGCCGCGCCCGGTCGGAGGCGGTGCAGCTCGGCGACCAGCACCGGCACGATCGCGGCGATGGCCAGGCCCCGGTGGCTGATCGCGTCCTTGGCCGCCGGGTCGAGCTCGGCGGTGGTCCGGTCGTGCCCGTCAGCCACGAAGAGCGGGTCGTAGCCGAAGCCATTGTCCCCTACCGGGGCCTCGACGAGCTGACCCGACATGGTCCCCCGGGCGACCTGCTCGGTGCCCTCAGGCAGCACCAGGGCCATGGCGCAGTGGAAATGGGCCCGCCGGTCGGCTCCGGTGAGGTCGAACAGCTGGCGCAGCAACAGCTCGTTGTTGCTCGCGTCGCTCGCGTCGACCCCCGACCAGCGCGCCGAGCGGACGCCGGGCATCCCGTTCAGCCGGTCCACGGACAGTCCCGAGTCATCAGCCAGCGCCGGCAGGCCGGTGGCCTCGACACAGGCCCGAGCCTTGAGCAGGGCGTTCTCCTCGAACGTGGCCCCTGTCTCGGCCGGTTCGGGGTACGCCGGGAGGTCGGCGAGGGCGAGCACCTCGATCTCGGGCGCCGCAGTGGCCACGATGCGTCGGAGCTCGGCCAGCTTCTTGGCGTTGTTGGTGGCCAGCACGACGACCGCCCCCGGAGCCTGTCGAAGGCTCACGCGCTCAGCGCGGCCTGCTGCAGCCGGGTCAGCTCGGCGCAACCGGCGGCGCCGAGGTCGAGCAGCTGGTCGAGGGTTCCGCGGTCGAACGGGGCGCCCTCGGCGGTGCCCTGCACCTCGACGAAGGTACCGGCGCCGCTCATCACGATGTTCATGTCGGTGTCGGCGGCGGAGTCCTCGGTGTAGCAGAGGTCCAGCATCGAGACGCCGCCGACCACGCCCACCGACACCGCCGCGACACTGTCGACCAGCGGTTCGCCGGCCAGCGCGTCCCGGCCCCGCAGCCAGGCCACGGCGTCGGCGAGGGCGACGTAGGCGCCGGTGATCGAGGCCGTCCGGGTGCCGCCGTCGGCCTGCAGGACGTCGCAGTCGAGCACGATCGTGTTCTCCCCGAGCGCCTTGTAGTCGATCACCGCCCGCAGGCTGCGGCCGATCAGCCGGCTGATCTCGTGCGTCCGACCGCCGATCCGGCCCTTGACCGACTCGCGGTCGCTCCGGGTGTTGGTGGCCCGCGGCAGCATCGCGTACTCACTGGTCACCCAGCCGAGCCCGGAGCCCTTGCGCCAGCGGGGCACCCCGACGGTGACGCTGGCCGCGACGAGGACCCGCGTCTGGCCGTACTCGACGAGCACCGACCCCTCCGCCTGGCTCAGCCAGTTCCGGGTGAAGCGCACCTCGCGCAGCTGGTCGAGTTCGCGTCCGTCGGCTCGGGTCATGGGCTCCACCCTAGGGGCGTGCACCGACAGTCCAGGAGCAGGCGGACCGGGCCAGCTCGATCGGGCCCTGGTAGTGGGGCGCCGCCTCGGCCAGCACCCGGTCCGGGTCGTGCCAGGGCGGGATGTGGGTGAGCACCAGCCTGCGCACCCCCGCCGCAGCCGCGGTCTCGGCCGCCTCGCGGCCCGAGAGGTGCAGCCCCGTCGGGTTGCCGGGCCGGTCGAGGAAGGCCGCCTCGGCCAGCAGCAGGTCGGCGTCGCGCGCCAGCTCGACCAGCGCGGGGCACGGGCCCGTGTCGCCGGAGTAGACCAGGGTGCCGCCGCCAGGACCGTCTCCGGTGACACGGAGGGCGTAGGTCTCGACGGGGTGGTCGACCCGGACGGTCTCGACCACGAACGGCCCGAGCCGCTGCTCGGGCCGCCAGTCCCGGTAGCCGAAGTGCTCGCCGATGCCGGGTCCGGGTTCGGGATCGACGACGCCGGGAGCGGTGACCTCGTAGGCCCGCACGATCCGCTCGCGGGTGCCGGACGGTCCCAGCACCGGGACGGGTGCCCACGGTGCCGTCGGGGAGTAGCGGGCGCCCACGTAGAACGCGCAGAGGTCCAGGCAGTGGTCAGGGTGCAGGTGGGTCAGCGCGATCGCGTCGACCTCGCGCGGGTCGAGCTGGGCCCACAGCCGGCCGAACGCCCCCGGCCCGAGATCGAGGACCAGCGAGTAGGTCCGGCCCTGGTACGGCGCCTGGACGAGGTAGCTGGAGGCGGGCGAGTCGGGACCCGACGTGGAACCACTGCAGCCGATGACGGTCAGGCGCACGACGTCAGCTCCTCACGCGAACTGCTCGACGTCGGAGACCAGGCCGCCCATCAGTCGGCGACCCACGCCCTCGAACGCCTCCGGGCTGCCGGTGGTGAGGAAGCGGTGGCTCGGCCTCCGCGGGTGGTCGTGGGTCAGGCCGCGGCGGGTCAGGGTGGCGTAGACCTCCAGCGCGCACTCGTCGGCGCTCGAGACCAGGCTGACCCCGTCGCCGAGGACGTAGGCGAGGACCCCGGTCAGCAGCGGGTAGTGCGTGCAGCCCAGCACCAGGGTGTCGATCCCGGCCGCCCGCAGCGGCTGCAGATACTGCTCGGCGCAGGCCAGCAGCTCGGGCCCACCGGTGACCCCGGCCTCGACGAAGGGAACGAAGCGGGGGCAGGCCACGGTGGAGAGCTCCACCTGCGGAGCGGCAGCGAACGCGTCGTCGTAGGCCTGGGAGGTGGCGGTCGCCTCGGTGCAGATCACCCCGACGCGCCCGCTCCGGGTGGTGGCCACGGCCCGCCGGGCGGCCGGCAGGATCACTTCGACCACGGGGACCCGGTACCGCTCGCGAGCGTCCCGCAGCACGGCCGCACTGGCCGAGTTGCAGGCGATGACCAGGGCTTTCACCCCTTGGGCGACGAGGTGGTCCAGGCACTCCAGGGCGAACTCGCGGACGCTGGCGATGGGCTGCTCGCCGTAGGGAGCACGTGCGGTGTCGCCGAGGTAGACCACGTCCTCGTACGGCAGCTGGTCGATCACCGCCCGCGCCACGGTCAACCCACCGAACCCGGAGTCGAAGATCCCGATCGGGGCCTCGGTGTCGGGAGTCACGGGCGATGAGTTTACGACCCGGCGCCGGTCCACCCCTCATGCCCACGCCCGACGCCCCGCCCCTGGACCTCGACGCGCCCGCCATAGACCTCGCACGCCTCGTGCTCGGCGTGACCGAGGAGCACCTGAGCCTGCCGACGCCGTGCCGCTACCCGGTGAGCGTGCTGCTGGTGCACCTCATCGGCCTCAGCCGCGCCTTCACCGACGCCGCCCGAAAGCTCGACGGACCCCTGACGCGAAGCGCCCCGAGCTCGGCGGACGTCGAGCTGGCGGCCGGATGGCGCGAGGAGCTGCCGCTCCGGCTGGCCGGGCTCGTCGGCGGCTGGCGTGACCCTGCGGCCTGGACGGGGATGACCGTCGCGGGCGGGGTGGAACTGCCCGGCACGGTGATGGGCGTCGTGGCCAACAACGAGCTGGTGCTGCACGGCTGGGACCTGGCGGTGGCGACCGGTCAGCAGATCCGGGTGGCCGAGGCGAACGTGGCGGCGTCCTGGCAGATGGTGTCGGAGACCCCGGACGACCCCGCCGCCCGACGGGGCCTCTTCGGGCCCGTCGTCCCGGTCGAGGACCAGGCTCCCCTGCTGCACCGCACGCTCGGTGCCGCCGGCCGGGACCCCGGCTGGGTGGCCGGCGCTCGGTGAGAGCTCAGGCCCAGACCTGGGTGTCCAGGAAGTCCTCGGTGGCGTCGAGATCGGTGGTGTAGGCGCCGGTGGAGAGGTACTTCCAGCCGCCGTCGCAGATGACCAGCACGATGTCCGCGGCCACCCCGGCCTTCTCGGCGCGGGCCGCCTGGGCCAGCGCTGCGTGCACGATCGCGCCGGAGGACAGCCCGGCGAAGATGCCTTCGCGCTCGAGCAGCTCACGGACGCGACGGACGGCGTCGCGGGAGCCGACCGAGAACCTCGACGTCACGTACTGCGGGTCGTACAGCTCGGGCACGAAGCCCTCGTCGAGGTTGCGGAGTCCGTAGACGAGCTCGCCGTAGCGGGGCTCGGCGGCGATGATCTTGACGTCGGGCTTCTTGTCGGCGAAGAAACGGCCCACGCCCATTAGGGTGCCGGTGGTGCCCAGACCGGCCACCACGTGGGTGACCTCGGGCAGGTCCTCGAGGATCTCGGGGCCCGTGGTCAGGTAGTGCGCCTCGGCGTTGGCGGGGTTGCCGTACTGGTAGAGCATCACCCAGTCGGGGTGCTCCGCGGCCAGCTCCTTGGCCACCCGGACGGCCTCGTTCGAGCCGCCCGCGGCCGGGGAGGACACGATCTCGGCCCCCCACATCGCGAGGATCTGGCGTCGCTCGACCGAGGTGTTCTCCGGCATCACGCAGATCAGCCGGTATCCGGCGAGCTTGGCGGCCATGGCCAGCGAGATGCCCGTGTTGCCGCTCGTGGGCTCCAGGATGGTCGAGCCCTTCCGCAGCTGGCCCGAGTCCTCGGCCACCCGGATCATGTTGAGGGCGGCACGGTCCTTGATCGATCCCGTCGGGTTGCGGTCCTCGAGCTTGGCCCACAGGCGCACCGTCGGGCTCGGGGACATCGACGGCAGTCCGACCAGCGGGGTGTGGCCGACGGAGTCGGCGAGGGAGTTGTAGCGGACCACGCTCAGCCGCCGGCGACGGCCGGGAGCACGACCACGACGTCCCCGTCCGCGGTTGCCGCCTCGAGCCCACCGGAGAACCGGACGTCCTCGTCGTTGACGTAGACGTTGACGAAGCGGCGGAGGGTGTCGGCCTCGATCAGCCGCGACTTGATCCCCGGGTGCCGGGAGTCGACGTCGTCGATCACCTGGGCCAGCGTGGCGCCCGTGCCGTCGACCCTCTTCTCCCCGCCCGTGAAGGTGCGCAGGATCGTCGGGATCCGTACCTCTACCGCCATGTCCGCCTCTTTCTGACCAGGCCGCCACGTGCCGCGGCGTTCTCCGTCCGAACGCGCGCCCACCAGGCACTATTCCGAGATCGCGAGCTCTTCCTCGGTCACGACACCGTCGAGGATCCGGTACGAACGAACTGAGACCCTCTCCTGAAGGGCGGTCGAGACCAGCACGTAGTGCGCCTGCGGCTCGGCGGCGTAGGAGATGTCGGTACGCGACGGGTAGGCCTCGGTCGCGGTGTGGGAGTGGTAGACGACGACGATCTCCTCGTCCCGGTCGTCCATCTCCTGGTAGAGGTGCAGCTGCTCGGTCGGGTCGAAGCGGAAGAAGGTGGGCGAGCGGTCGGCGTTGGTCATGGCCAGGATCCGGGTCGGGACGTCGGACCCCTCCGGGCCGACGATCACCCCGCACGCCTCGTCCGGGTGGTCGGCGCGGGCGTGGGCCACCATGGCGTCCACGTGGGACTGGGCGATGCTGAGCACGGCGGCGAGCCTAACCGGTACCCGCCCTTCGACGGGCTCAGCAGACGGTTACAGGGACGAGATCAGGGTCTCCTGGGCGAAGCCGAGCCAGTCGTAGACGCTGACCATGAAGCTGCGCGGGTCCTCCTCCGGCAGCTGGGCCAGGTCGTCGGCGCTCTCGGCGTCGGTGATCCCCAGCCGCGTGGCGACGGCGAGCCGGACACTGGTCAGCGTCCGCAGCCAGGCGTCCGCCTGGGCCGGGTCGACCCGCAGGTCCTTCGCGCCGGCCTCCGTCTCCCCGAGGGCCCGAAGCACGACCACCGCGTCCTCCACCTTCTTGCCCCGCAGGTCGCGCTCGGTGAAGCGCCGGAAGTCCGAGGACGCGGCCGCGTCGTGGGGGTAGGCGTTGGGGAACAGCCGCCGGAGCACGGGGTCGTCGGAGACCTCGGGCTCGTCGGGGTCGGCCTGCAGGTCGCGGACCAGTCGCTCGAACGAGTCCGCCTCCCCCTCGGCCGGCGCGTACTGCTCCGGCTCGCCGTCGGATACCAGCTCCACCAGCTGGTTGACCAGGGACGTCAGCAGCTCGACCTCATAGCCGCTGAGGGAGGTGCTGATCACGCCACGGCGCCGGGAGAACTTCCTCACGTGTCGGCCCCCATCACTCGTCGGACTTGTCGATGGTGGCCCAGAGGCCGTACTCGTGCATGGCGTTCACGTCGCGCTCCATCTCCTCCCGCGAGCCGCTCGAGACCACGGCCTTGCCGTCGGAGTGGACCTGCATCATCAGCTTGGTGGCCTTGGGCTTGGCGTAGTGGAAGTAGGTCACGAACACGTGGGTCACGTACGACATCAGGTTCACGGGGTCGTCCCAGACGATCGTCACCCAGGGGGTCTGCGGGAGGACCTGCTCGAGCGGCCGCTCGACGACTGCGGTGCCGCCGGCAGGGACGGCGCTGCCACCCTCGGTTTCGGCCATGCCGACCATTGTGACAAACCCGGCGCGGCGGTCGCACCAGTGGCGCTCGTTAGGCTGACCGTCGTGACCGCTTCTCCACGCACCGGCACCGACGTGTTGTCGACCGGCGCCACCTCCTGGGGACCCCGCGAGGTGCCGACGACCGCCCTGCTCACCGACCACTACGAGCTCACGATGCTGCGGGCCGCGCTGGAGGCCGGGACGGCGAACCGGCGCTGCGTGTTCGAGCTGTTCGCCCGACGGCTGCCCCCGGGCCGCCGCTACGGCGTCGTCGCCGGGGTCGGCCGGGCCCTGCGGGCGCTGAACCAGTTCCGCTTCGACGAGGAGTCGCTGCGGTTCCTGCAGGAGGCGGACGTGGTGGACACGGCCACCGCCGACTGGCTGGCGGGCTTCCGCTTCGACGGCGACATCTGGGGCTACCCGGAGGGCGAGATCTACTTCCCCGGCTCGCCGATCGTGGTCGTCGAGTCGAGCTTCGCCGCCGGCGTGATGCTGGAGACGGTGCTGCTCAGCATCTACAACCACGACGCCGCGATCGCCTCGGCGGCCTCCCGGATGACCCTGATGGCGGGCAGCCGGCCGTGCATCGAGATGGGCTCGCGCCGGACCCAGGAGCTGGCCGCCGTCGCCGCGGCCCGGGCGGCCTACATCGCCGGCTTCGAGGCCACGTCGAACCTGGAGGCCGGTCGTCGCTACGGCGTCCCGACCCGCGGCACCTCGGCCCACTCGTTCACCCTGCTGCACCCCACCGAGCGGGAGGCGTTCGCCGCCCAGATCGCCGCGCTGGGTGAGGACACCACCCTGCTGGTCGACACCTACGACGTCGAGGCGGCCGTCCGGACCGGGGTCGAGCTGACCGGCGGCCGGCTCGGGGCGGTGCGGCTGGACTCCGGCGACCTGGCCCTGCGCGCCACCCAGGTGCGCGAGCTGCTGGACTCCCTCGGCGCCACGACGACCCGGATCATCGTGACCAGCGACCTGGACGAGTACACGATCGCTGCGCTGTCCGGGGCGCCGGTCGACGGCTACGGCGTCGGCACCTCGCTGGTCACCGGCAGCGGCCACCCGACCTGCGGCTTCGTCTACAAGCTGGTGGCCCGGGCCGGCTCCAATGACCCCGGCGCGCCGCTGGAGCCCGTGGCCAAGAAGAGCACCGACAAGATCTCGGTCGGCGGACGCAAGTACGCCGTCCGCCAGCTCTCCCCCGACGGCGTGGCCGAGGCCGAGCTGATCGGGGTCGGGGCGGTCTCCCGGCACGACTCCGACGACCGTGAGCTGCTGGTGCCGCTGGTCCGCGGCGGGGAGGTCATCGGGGACGAGCCCCTCTCGGCCGCCCGCGAGCGGCACGTCCGCAGCCGCGCCGAGCTGCCGATGGAGGCGTCCAAGATGTCCCGGGGAGAACCGGTGCTGGAGACCGTCTACGCCGGTGCCGGGATCCCCGACGGCAACCCCTTCGCCGCCCGGCTCGGGGCCGTGGCACGGGCGGACGCGTGAGCACCGCGCTGGTCGTCGTCGACGTGCAGCGCGACTTCTGCGAGGGCGGGTCGCTGGCCGTCGCCGGTGGGGCTGCCGTGGCGGCCGCGGTCACCGGACTGCTGGCCGGCGACCACCCCTACGACGTGGTCGTGGCCACCCGCGACCACCACATCGATCCCGGCAGCCACTTCTCCGACTCCCCCGACTTCGTCGACAGCTGGCCCCGGCACTGCGAGGTCGGGACGCCCGGCGTGGAGTTCCACGACGCCCTCGGCTTCCGTGACTTCGACGCCGTCTTCGACAAGGGCGAGTACGAGGCCGCCTACTCCGGCTTCGAGGGCCGCTCGGCGCAGGGCAGCCGGCTGGCCGACTTCCTCCGCCAGCACGGGGTCGAGGCGGTGGAGGTGTGCGGGATCGCCACCGACCACTGCGTCCGCGCCACCGCCCTGGATGCCGCGCAGGCCGGCTTCGCCACCACCGTGCTGCTCAGCCTGACCGCCGCCGTGGCCCCGGACCGGCTCGACGCCACCCTGGCGGAGCTGGCGGACGCCGGAGTCAGCACCCGCTGAACCCCCACCTATCGTGGGCGCGTGACGTGGACCGCTGACCAGATTCCCTCCCAGGCCGGACGGACCTTCGTGGTCACCGGTGCCAACAGCGGGCTGGGTCGGGTGACGGCGGCCGAGCTGGCTCGCGCCGGCGGCCGGGTGGTGCTGGCCGTCCGCGACCGGGCGCGCGGCGAGGAGGCGGCCCGGGCCATGACGGGCGACGTCGAGGTGCGGCTGCTGGACCTGGCCGACCTCTCCTCGGTCCGCGCCTTCGCCGCCGGCTGGACGGGGCCGCTGGACGTGCTGGTCAACAACGCCGGCATCATGGCCGTCCCCCGGGGCACGACGGTCGACGGCTTCGAGCGTCAGTTCGGCACCAACCACCTCGGCCACTTCGCCCTCACGCTGCTGTTCCTGCCGGCCATCACCGACCGCGTGGTCACCGTCTCCTCCGGCCTTCACCGACGGGGCCGGATCGTGCTCGACGACCTGCAGTTCGAGCGTCGCCGCTACACCCCGTACGCGGCGTACGGGCAGTCCAAGCTGGCCAACCTGCTGTTCACCCTCGAGCTGGAGCACCGGTTGGAGCAGCAGGGCTCTCCCATCCGCGCTCTGGCGGCCCACCCGGGCTACGCGGCGACGAACCTGCAGGGCCGCTCCAGCAACCCGGTCGCCCGTGCGGCGATGGCCGTGGCCAACCGCGTGTTCGCCCAGAGTGACGCCCAAGGGGCGCTGCCGAGCCTGTACGCGGTGGTCACCGACCTACCCGGCGGCAGCTACGTGGGCCCGGACGGACGGAACGAGATGAGCGGGTACCCGACACTGGTCGGGCGCAGCGCGGCCGCGACGGACCCCGAGGTGGCCCGACAGCTCTGGGTGGCGTCGGAGCAGCTGACCGGGGTCGCCTACCCCGCCTGACCGCGGCGTTCGGCGCCAGGGCCATGCCGTCAGGGCCGC